>NZ_JBPXMD010000010.1:0-302186 GCF_051918855.1 Streptosporangium sp. H16 | reverse complement strand
TTATCTCGAAACCATCATCGGATGATCCGGGAAGGTACACCCCTCCCCGGCAGATCCACAGGTTTCGATCATTGCTCCGCGACACGATCCGGAGAAGGCGAGGCGATCAGTCACCACGCCGACCGGGGAGGACGACATGTCGAACGCGAAGATCATCGACAAGGATCAACGCATCGAGGTTGACGAGAATAGCCCGTTCTGGCCGCTGATCGAGGAGCTTCAAACTGCTTCCCCTCATAGTGATTCCACGGCCACGGATTCCGAGAAGGAGTGATCGGGTCGGCTGCGCGCGACCGCCGGCCCCGGAGAGGTCATGGAATGATCATGCTCCAGGTGGTTGTTGATCGAGAGATTCTGTACATCACCCACGTGCGACACATCCTCACCGCCGCAGGCGCCGGCCTCATACGCCACAGGCCTCGTCGAGGCCGTGAGTCTGGTCGTCCAGGCGCCCGGGAACGCCGAGGTCGGCAACGTCGTCCTGCGAAGACGGGGCTAGGGAGGACGCTGAAAGATTTCCACACCGGCCGCATGCTTCTCACATGGCCGCCGAACGGGGCGGGCCCGACAAGAGAAGCGGACGATCAAACATGAGCATGAAGGCGCATTCGGTCGGCAGCCAGGGCTTGGTGACCTCGATCGAGGGACTCGGCACGATGGGCATGACCGCGATGTACGGCACTCCCGACGACGCGGAGGACGTGCAGTGCGATTTCGTGCTCAGCTCCACCACCGGGCACCGCTTGGTGATCTTCCGGCCCCAGCCCGGGTCGGCCACCGCGGAGAATTTCGAGTTTCTGGACGTCCTCGGCCGGCAGTCCTTCGAAGGCTGACCACCATTGGCGGGCCATCTCGCCTGCGGTACCGCGAACGCACCACGTCATGGGAAGTGCGAGAGCCGGTCGTGCTCTTCGACTCCGCGATTCCCGGCGCTGAGTCGGAGCCCGGCGATCGGCTCGTCATCGATCTCGATCCTGGGGGAGTACAGGGTCCGGGCCACCTGTACGAAGGACGAGGACGACTGGATGATCTTCTTGTGAGAGAGCCCGACGCTCTCGGCGCCCTTCCATGCCCCAATGACACACCCTCAGGGAAACCGAAGCCGAGCTCACTCCTCGATGTCGATGACCACCTTGCCCCTGGCGGTGCCGCTCTCCACCACGGCGTGCGCGTCGGGGACGGTGGCGAGGGTGAAGTGCCGGGTGTCGAGCAGGGGCTTCAACGCCCCCGAGTCGGCCAGGGAAGCCGCTTCGCGAAGGATCTCCCCGTGGTGCTCTCGTCCTCGGCCGGTCAGCATCGGCAGCAGGGTGAAGACGCCGGAGTAGGTGGCGCCCCGGAACGACAGGGGTGCGAGGCTGTGGCTCCCCCAGCCCAGAGCGCTGAGAACATGGCCGGTGTAGGTGCGTACCGCGGTGAACGAGGCGTCGAGGGTCGCTCCGCCGACGGTGTCGTAGACGATGTCGAAGCCCTCGCCATCGGTGTGCCGGGCGACGTACTCGTCCACCGATGTGGTGGTGTAGTCGATCGCGGTGGCGCCGAGGTCTTCGATGCTCTTCAGGCTCTGAGGCGATCCGGTCGCGTAGACCTCGGCGCCGCGAGCGCGGGCGATCTGGACGGCCACGTGTCCGATGCCGCCGGCACCGCCGTGGATCAGTACCTTCTGGCCCGCGCGCACCTGCGCCCGGTCCACCAGGCCTTCCCACGCGGTGATGACGACGAGCGGCAGCGCCGCGGCCTGCCGCATGCTCAGGGACCGCGGCTTGTGCGCGAGCAGCCTGGCGTCCACGGCGACGTACTCCGCGAGCGAGCCCTGGAGGTCGCCCACCCCGCCGGTCAACCCGTACACCTCGTCGCCGGGGGCGAGGCCGATGACCTCCGCGCCGGCCTCCTCCACCACACCGGCCAGGTCCATGCCGAGCACGGCCGGCAGGCGGCTCTTGGCGTGGCCGGCCTTCCCGGCCCGGATCTTGGTGTCCAGCGGGTTGACCCCGCTCGCCTTGACCTTCACCAGCACCTGGCCCGAGCCGGGAACAGGTTTGTCGATCTCGCTCAGGACCAGGGGGGTGTCGAACTGCTCAAGTACCACCGCGCGCATGGTGCCGCCTCGTTTCGTGTGTCGTCGATGAGCCGATGGAGTGTGATCGGGCCGTGGGTGCCGTTCAGGCCCGAAGGCAGGTCATTGGTCCGCGCCTGCGTGGCGGCCGGTGTGGGCGGCGACGAGCCGGACGGCCATGTCCTTCGCGTCGTCCACGACCGTGCGGTCCTGGAGGAGCCGGCCGGACGAGAGAGCGCCGTCGATGAGGAGTCCGATGTGGCGGGCGAGCGCCCGCGGGTCGTCGGCTCCGGCCTTCGAGCCGAGCTCGGTCAGCCAGTCCTGGCGGCGTCGCACGTGCTGGACGGTGATCGCTCGTGCTTCCGAGTCCAGAGGGGCTTCGACGCCGGCGCTGACGAACGGGCAGCCGAAGAAGCCGTGTCTGTCGAAGGCGTCCTGGAGCGCGTCGAAGAGTCCCACGAGCTGGTCGCCGGCCGCGTCACCGGCGCGCTCCGCGGCGGCTTGCAGCTGCGCCATCCAGGAGTCGTCGGTCCTGCGCAGATAGGCCGCGACGAGGTCGTCCTTCGTGCGGAAGTGCACGTACAGCGTGGACTTCGCGACACCCGATTCGGCGATGACCTGATCGATGCCGACTCCTCGCAGCCCGTGGGCGTAGAACAGCTCGGCCGCCGTGGCGAGGATCTTCTCTACCGTGTTCGTCTTTCTCGTCTTCGTCGCCATGATCTGCCTCCTTAATCGAACAGACTAGTACGTTCGATTAAAGAGGCAGATCCGGGGGCCTTCTTGCGGCGCTCCTGCGTCCGGTCTCTCGCCACTGACGCCGTCCGAGCCCGCTCACGCCGCGACGCGCCGCAGCGGGGGCCGTCCTCCACCGTTCGCGGGAAGAGCCGGGTGGAACCGAGGGGACGGGCGCCCCAGTGCCTGCCGACCGTGCCGGGCCTCAGGACGGAGAAATCAGCTCGCGGGCCTCGTCGTCGGTGGGATGCCGGGCGCTGAGCACGGCGTCCCGGAGGACCTCCCGGGGTACGGCATCGGAGGACTGGACGCCGACCAGGACGCCGCCGTCCTGCCGGACGTACCCCTGGAGCCCGCACGGGCATCCCCATCTCGGCTCCGGGATCCGACCGGTGAGGTACCGGAGCCCAGGGCGTTCCAAGACACACCGAGGATGCTCGTCGAATCCGAAAGGCGGACGGAGGAACGTCTTCGCGTATTTCGCCGTGGCGGGCTCGCCGTACGCGGCGGTGAGCACGATGGTGTGGTCCTGCCAGACCTTGACCACTCTTTGGTCCACCGGTTCGAAGAACGCGCTCACCCCCGAGGTGTCGCGAGTGGCCCGGTAACCCGGGATGTGCGCGACGTAAAGCAGGTCGCGCACCGGGTCGAGGCGGGCGGCGAAGGTCTCTGCCTTCACCTCCTTGTCGGCACGCTGTTCCCCGACGGCGTGCATTCCGGTGACCACCAGTGCCGTGGTCACCACGACAGAACCGAAGGCGATCGCGCGCCGGGAGGGTGCGGGCCGGCCTGTCCCCGGTCGATCGCGGACGGGCCGGCAGCGAACACCATCTGATCACGGAGGCCACCGGTATCCCGCCCGCGGTGGTCCCGGCCGGCGCCGACCGCAACGGCTCCATCCGGCTTATTTCGATCGTCGTCGTAGTTTGACTGTCATCGATATTTAGTGGTTTGCTGAGGTCGGCGCCCGGAGGAGGGGTCCTCGGCGAGCGCGATACCGACATCCACCCCCCAGGACAGGGAGTTCATAAGCCATGCCCAAAGCAGTGCTGTTCGACGGTTTCGGCGGACCTGAGGTCCTTCGCGTACGCGAGGTCGAGATCGCCGATCCGAGCTCCGGCGAGCTGCGGATCCGCGTCGACGCGATCGGCCTGAACCGAGCCGAGATCATGTTCCGTACCGGCGCCTACTTCGACAAGCCGAACTTCCCCGGCTCCGGCCTCGGGTATGAGGCCGCAGGCGTCGTGGAAGCCGTCGGACCCGGCGTCACCGGCTTCACCGTCGGCGACACCGTCGGCGTCGTCCCCGCCTTCCAGCAGTCCCGTTACGGCACCTACGGCGATCACGTGATCGTCCCGGCCGCCGCGACCGTCCACCGCCCTGCCTCCGTCCCGGCCGAGCGGGCGGCCGCGGTGTGGATGGCCTACCTCACCGTGTACGGCGCGCTCGTCGAGGACGGCTTCACCCGCCCCGGCGACCACGTTCTGATCACCGCCGCGTCCTCCAGCGTCGGGATCGCCGCGATCCAGACCGCCCGCCACATCGGCGCGATCCCCATCGCCACCACCCGCACCGCCGCCAAGAAGCGGCAACTTCTGGACGCCGGGGCCGCGCACGTCATCGTCACCGACGACGAGGACCTGGTCACCGCGGTCAAGGAGTTCACCGGCGGCTCAGGGGTGAGGCTCGCATTCGACCCGATCGCCGGTCCGGGCGTCGAGGAGATCGCCTGGGGCATCGCCCCCGGAGGCCGCCTGGTCGTCTACGGCAAGCTCGACCCCCGCCCCACCCCGCTCCCGAACGCCCAGAGCTACCCCGCCCTGACCACCCGCACCTACACCCTGTTCGAGGTCACCACCGACCCCCAGCGCCTGGCCCGCGGCGTCGCGTTCGTCAACGCCGGACTGACCTCCGGCAGCCTGAACCCGCTCATCGACCGCGTCTTCGACCTGGAGGACATCGCCGAAGCCCACCAGCACATGGAGACCAACACCCAGATCGGCAAGATCGTGGTCACCGTCCGGCACTGAGTCCACCGTCCGGCACTGAGTCCACCGTCCGGCACTGGGTCCACCGGCCCGGCACGCCACACCGCTTCGACGTCGTAGCATGGCGTGCCGGCCGACCCGAGGGGAGGAGATCACGTGGCCCGCCCGAAGACCGCTTCCCGCACCGTGGACAACCCTCCCGTCACGGATGTCACGCTCCAGCAGGTCCTGGACGCCGTCGCCGACCCCATCCGCCGCTCGGTCATCGCCCAGCTCGCCGGGGCGGGTCACGATCTCATCTGCGGAGCCATCGACCTGCCCGTCTCCCGCTCCACCGCCACCCACCACTTCAACGTCCTGCGGGAAGCCGGCATCATCCGCCAGCACTACCAGGGCACCACCAAGATGAACGGCCTGCGTGAGGACCTCGACGAACGCTTCCCCGGCCTCCTGCCCGCCATCATCGACTCCTGCGTCCGCGAGAACACCCAGGCCGTGCCCGCCTGACCGGCCGGTGTACGAGAAATCCCAGACGGGGTCCATAAGCGTTTCTGCCGGATTCGGACTCTCCTTTGATGTACGGCCTTCCGGATCGCGTCCTCGGCGACTTGCCGGGCCCGGGCCGCCTCGCAGGTCACCCCAGCCGCTCACGGACGAACGCGCGGTGCCGTCGGGCGCCAGGCCGATGAAGGTCGCCGCAGCCGCCGAGGTGGGCGGGGCGGTGTTGAAGATCAGGTCCGCGCCGCCGTCCCAGGCTTTGAGTGCCTCGGCCGGGCCGGAGTCCTGGGTGGCGATGAACCGCTCGGCGCCCATCTCCCTTGCCGTCGCCTCACCCCGGTTCGACCAGCCGATGACGGCTACGCGGGCTCCCACGGCGACGGTTTGACGCGCTCCCCGGCCTTCAGGCCGGGGAGCGCGTCAAGAGACCTTCACGCTCCCCAGCGATCAGGACCAGGCGCTGGAGACCTACCACGCCGAGCCCGGTTCGACGTCGGAGGAGGCACTACGCCTGCTGGCGAGCCGTGCTGGTAGTTCACCGTGACGCGGTCTTGAGCTCCGCCGGTCGCGGGAGGGGTGCCTTCGGTGATCTGCCCGTTGCTCGGGGTGGCCGGTGCCGCCGGCGTCAGCCGGGCCTGGGCCGCGTCGGGGTCGGCGTCGGGGTCAGGGTCGGGGTCGGCCAGGACGGTCATGCTCGCGGGCCAGGCTGATCGTCCACAGGCGGACAGGACGAAGCCCCCGCTCCGAAGAGCGAGGGCGTCGTCACGCTGTACGGCTACAGGCAGTTGACCCATTCGACCCGGGAACTGTTGTACGAGCAGGAATCGACGAGCTTACCGGACGGGTTGTGGACGTATCCCGTGTCCGAGGTCTGGTTCCAGATGTACGCGAACGTCCCTCCGGCGCGCCCCCAGTAACGGTTCCTGGCGTCGTCCTTACCCTTGCCCGTCCGCACGGTGACGGTCTTTCCGGCGCCGAGGGTGAACGCGCCGAACCGGTAGATGTGATCCGTTCGGTTGGTTTTGTCGCGAAGCGTCCATCCGCTGAGGTTGATGGCTTTCCTGGTGGTGTTCTTGATCTGCGCCCATTCACCGTTCAGGCTGCTGTTCGCCCCGAAGTCCGGCGACCCCGGAGAGTTGTAGTAGATCTTCACGATCTGGATCGTCGGCAGCGCGGCGGCCTGCGCCGGCGCGACGGGGACGAGCGCCACGGCCAAAGCGGCAGCGGACAGGGCCAAGGGAATGGAACGCACCATTGAATCCTCAAGCTGGAAGAAGCGGGCAGTGATGAGACGGCTGGCCCAGGCGCGCGGTTGGCCGGTAAACACCGTTTTGTTGGAGGTTCTGGCGCTCCACGAGGGCAGGGGCCAGGCCTCCGCTGGAGGTACCGTCATGTTCACGGCGTCACGCGGGTGCCGGTTCAACCAAGGCGGAACGCGAGGTGCTCCAAACGGGACAGGCGAATAGTGCGGGTGTTCATTCTCAGACAGGTGCTCCATCTGGAACAGCTGAAGGCGATTACTGCGAATGCGGCGACTTCGTGGAGGCGGCGACCGCGGCGAGGGCACCCACGGAGAGTGCGACGGCGAAGCCGATCATCGTGGGATGCAGTCCGAGGTGCTTCGAGACGACGCTGAAGGCGATCGAGGGTAGGCCCATGCCCAGGTAGGCGATGACGAAGAACACGGCCAGCACGCCCGCGCGGGACGTGGGCCGGGCGGCATCGGCGCTCTGGCCGACCGATGCCTTGAACAGCAGTCCCGCGCCCGCTCCCGCGATCGCGGCCGCGGTGAGGTAGAGCCACAGAGTGGGGTGGAAGAGTGCCACCGCCGTCAGCGTGAGTCCGGCCGGGAAGAGCACCACCCCGCTCACCAGCATCCGCCCGGGCGACAGGTGTCTGAGGGCGATCTGCGCGACGGCGGAGGCGGCGAAGACCGAGAACGGCGCCAGCCCGGCGACCAGGGGCGAGGAGATGCCCAGGACCTCGTGGACGACGACGGCCCCCAGCGAGGAGAAGAAGCCCATCACGGCGAACGAGAAGAAGCCGGTGCTCGCGGCCGCTGCGAATCGCCTGCCGCCACCGGGTCGCAGGGCGAAACGGGCAGGGACCTCGGAGGCGGCGCCGCGGTCGATGGTCTCGGGACTGCGCAGCACCAGGATCACGAGCACCAGCGCCGCCGCGGCGAACAGTGCGAAGGGGGTGACCAGCGGCGACGGCGCCCATTGGGCGAGCACGCCGGCGGCCAGCGGCCCGAGCGCCAGTCCCCCCAGGTTGGCCACGGCCGCGACGAGCCCGGGCGTCGCCGACCCGGGCTGTTCCGGGTGCGCCTGCTGGTAGAGATCACTGAGGTAGGCCGTCGCGGTCGAGGCCATGAGCCCCACGGCCAGTCCGGTCAGGACCCGGCCGGTGAGCAGGCCCGCGACCGAGGGCCACAGCACCAGGACCAGTGATGCCGCCACCAGGGTCAGCAACGCCGGAACGACGACGCGGCGGCGACCCAGACGGTCCGACAGATGCCCGAAGAGGAGGAAACCCGCTGCCGCGCCCACGACCATCGCCGCGAAGGCGATGGTGACGACGGTGGAGCCGAAATCGTCACGCTCGGCGAACAGCGGCCACAGCGGGGTCGGAAGGGTGCCGAAGGCCATCAGCACGGTGAACGCGGCCGCGACGAACCAGAAGCCCCGGGCGTGCGCGGCCCGCGTGGCACGTTCCACACCTCGTGGGCGTTCTTGGACGGCCGTGAGGGGCGTCATGGACATGGATCTCCGCTCGGGTGGACTGAACCAAGCGGCCGCCTTCGTGAACGGCCGCACCCTTGGCTCAACCGCGGAAGCCGTTCCGGCCATTTCCACTCTGACACAGCTGAATCAGATGCTGACCATCTCCATCGGAGATGATAGTACTCATGGAGCTGCGTCATCTGCGGCATTTCGTCGCCCTCGCCGAGGAACTGAACTTCACCAGGGCCGCCGCCCGGGAGCTGATCGTCCAGTCCGGCCTCTCGTCCTCCGTGCGCGCGCTGGAGCGTGAGGTCGGCGCGCAACTGTTCGTGCGCGGCATCCGCCCCGTACGCCTGACGGCGGAGGGGCTGGCCCTGCTGCCCGCGGCCAGGCACACCCTCGAAGCGGCGTCCGCGGCACGGCAGGCGGTACACGACGTGCGCGGGCTGCTGACCGGATCGCTCCGGATCGGCACCTACCCGGTCGACATGCGGCTGCTGCCGCTTCCCGTCTGGCTCGCCGATTTCTCCCGTGCCCATCCGGGCCTGGAGATCACGGTCAAGCAGGCCGGAGGATTGACCATGGCCCGCATGGTGGCTGAGGGAGAGCTGGACTGCTCCCTGCTCGACCCACTGCCCGCAAAGGTGCCGGGCCTGCGGGTCCTCCCTCTGGCCACCGAAACGCTCATGGTGGCCTGCCCCGCGGACCATCCGCTCACCTCGGAGAGGGACGTCACGCTGGAGCGCCTGAGCCGGGAACCGTTCATCGAGACCGATCCCTCCTGGACCACCCGGATACGCATCGATTCGGCGTTCGCCGCCGCCGGGCTGAGCCGGCGGATCACCTGCGAGGTGGCCGACTGGACTCTCCTGATGAACCTCGTGGGCGCCGGCCTCGGCGTGGCACTGGTCCCGCCCAGTTGCGCACGTGTCGCGGGAACGGACTCGCCGGGCGGCGGTCCCGTGGCGCTCCTGCCCCTGGCGGCAGAACCCCTGGTACGCGAGATCGCGCTCGTCCTGCCCGCGGGGCAGGCGTCATCTCCAGCCGCCCGCCGCTTCGCCGCCTACACGCAGTCGAAGGCCACCGGCCGCGCGGCCTGACGACACGGAAACGGGCCTCAGTCGACGATGACCTGGAAGTTGAGCGGCCGGCCTCCGGGGAACGCGACCCGTCCCGAACCGTCCATCATCTTGAACCGCACATAGCAGAAGCCCGGGTTCTTCGGCGCGGTGATGTCGGTCCGGATGTCGACCATCCTCCCGGGGCGCGTGTCCTTGATCGGTACGTCGGAGACGGTCCGGCATTCGTCGGGTCGCTGGGGGTCGAGGCGATGCAGTGAATATCCCTTCCACGGCACGGTCCCGGCGTTCTTGAGCCGCCACACCTTGGTCGTGGTCTGGCCGGGGTCGACGCGCGTGCAGTCGGGGAGCGTGATGTCCCCGACGAACACCGCCGAATCACCCTTGTGCGCGGGCGGGCCCCACGGAGGGTTGGTCGGGCTCACCGGGCAGTCGGCCGCCGACGGCGAGTCCTTCGACGGGCTGCTGGACGGGCTGCCGGACGGGTTCGGGCTGTGCCCGTCGGTCCCGGAGCCGCGATTGACGGTGGTCGTGATCAGGACCGCTGTCCCCATACCGACGGCCGCCGCCGCGAGCGCGGCCGCGGCCAGGTGGGTCAGCCGGAATCGCCCTCGGTCCCCCGGCGCGGGGAGGGGCGGCCGGAGGTCGCCCCTGATCTCGCCGGGCGGTGGCGGTGGCGCGGGTGCCGAGGTCTCACCGACCGGCCGTGGCGCCTGCGACCCGATGGCGACATGCACGGCGCGGCTTTCCACGGGGCCCGGGGCGGAGGCCGCGAGTCCACCGGGCGGACGGGCCACCGAGGTGCCCGCGCGGAGTGAGGGATCTCCGGCGCTCGCCGACCTGACCGCCAGGTTCGCCCTCTCCCAGCGTTCGCGATACGCGGCCGGGTCCGCGCCGCACGCCTTGGCGAACTCGACGGTGGTCTCCCAGCTCGGAAGCCGGTTCCCCTTCGTGGCTTCGTGCAACGTCGTGTGCGAGATCGCCCCCGATCGGCCAGACATTTCCCGAAAAGGTGGGTTGCCGACCGATTTACGAAGTTCTCGCAGAGCCGCCGCGAAGTCCTCGATCGTCTCCGTTCGTGCCGCCATGTCGTCCACCGGGTGAAGCTAACAGCGCCCACGGTGTTTACTCAAGCTCGAACCCGCAGTGGCGGGGGAAGTAAGGCGGCCGTACCGCCGCGCCGATCCCGCGCGGCGAGTGCCGCCCGAAACGGCGGTCAGTCCGGCGGCCACTGCGAGGAGGAGCGTGGGCCGGCGTGCGCCGCGAGGTGATCTCCCGCCTTGTCCATCTCGTGGTGTTCGCCGATCCCGCCGGGCCTCCCGACGGGCTCCCCGCCGGGGTCCCGCGGGAGCGGCCGCGCCCCGCCCGCTCCGGCGGTTCGCGTCCACCGGGGGGCGGGCGGATGATAAGCGCTGGCCAGGGCGTTCTATGGGGCTGTGTGCCGCCGGGGTGCGGCGGTGTCATCACTATTCGCATGCGAACTCACGGGAGGCGGCGTGTCCACGTACCGAGTTCATCACTCAGGTGGCCTGCAAGATGAGCACGCGGTGACCGAAGGGCTGCGCTGGGAGCTGCTCGGACCGGTCAGGGCGTGGCGCGGGGAGGTCGAGATCGACCTCGGCGCCCCTCAGCAGCGTGCGCTCCTCGGCGTCCTGCTGCTGCGCGAGGGCGCGGTGACGTCGCAGGACCAGCTGATCTCGGCGATCTGGGGCGAGGAGCCGCCGTCAGCCTCGGCGGGGATGATCCGGTCCTATGTCTCGCGGCTTCGCAGAGTCCTGGAGGACGGTTCGACGGCCGTGGTGATCGAGTCCGTGGCCGGTGGCTACGCGTTGCCGGTGACGGCCGGAGCCCTCGATCTCGCCGGCTTCCAGCAAAGGGTCAGGGCCGCTCACGACGCCCGGCGGATCGGTGACCACGAGACCGAGGCGACCGAGCTGCGCGCCGCCCTCGGGCTCTGGAAGGGCACCCCGCTGGCCGGCGTACCGGGCGGGTACCTCGAGAACGAGCGCACCCGGCTGATCGAACTCCGGTTCGCGGCGATCGAGGACCTGGCCGCCGCCGACCTCCGGCTGGGTCGGCACGCGGAGGCCTGTCCCTCGCTGGCGTCGATGGTGATCGAACAGCCCCTGCGGGAACGGCCCCGCGAACTGCTCATGCTGGCGTTGTACCGGTCGGGGCGGAAGGTGGACGCGCTCGCGCTGTTCCAGGAGACGCAGCGGTTGCTGGCCGACGAGCTGGGCCTCGATCCGGGGCCGGGGCTGCGGGAGATGCAGCGGCGGATCCTGGCCTCGGACCCCTCGCTGGACACCCCGGGGCGGGCAGGGCCGGCGGTGGCCGGGTCGCGGCACGCCGGGGCCGGGGCGATCGAGACCCCCAGATCACTGCCGCCCGACCTGCCGGAGTTCACCGGAAGGTCCGGCGAGGTGCGCCGGCTGGCCGGGATGCTGGAGGCCTCCGACACGCAGGTGCCGGTGATCGGTATCGCCGGGCTTCCCGGCATCGGCAAGACCACTTTGGCGGTCCACCTCGGGCACAGGCTGGCCGGCGAGTTCCCGGACGGCCAGTTCTTCGTCGACCTGGGCGCGTCGGGGGACCCTCTCGCGGTCCTGCTGCGCGCGGCCGGGGTCGAGGCACCACCGGAGTCCTCCGGTGAGCGTGCCGCGCTCTGGCGGTCGCTGACCATCGGCCGCCGGTCGCTGGTGGTGCTGGACGACGCGCGCGACGCGGACCAGGTGCGGCCGCTCCTGCCCGGCGCCGGCGGGGCGGCGGTCGTCATCACCGCCCAGCGGCGGCTGTTCGGGCTGTCCCACGCGCGCTGGACCAAGCTCGACCCGTTCTCGGAGCCGGAGGCACGCGCGTTGCTGGAGCGGATGCTGGGCGCGGCACGGATCCGGGCGGAACCCGGCGAGGCCCGTCGCCTGTACGAGTTCACCGCGGGACTGCCGCAGGTGGTCCACACGGTCGGGGCCCGCCTGGCGTCGCGGCCGGACTGGAGCCTGGCGACCGCGGTGAGAAGGCTGGGTGTCCGCGGTCACCACCCGGAGTGGGGGTTCGAGGAGTGCGGGGTGATCGAGGGCAGGTACGAGTCCGCGGTGCGCGCCCTGCCCCGGAACCAGATCCGGGCGCTCCGGCTCCTGGCCGTGTCACAGGCGGCCGACTTCTCGCTGAGCGCGGCGACGGCCGTGCTCGATCTGGCGCCGCACAAGACCGAGAGCTTGCTGGAGTCGCTCGCCGATATTCACCTCGTGGAGACCGCCGGCGAGCGCTACCGCTTCCACAACCCGATTCGCAAGTACGCCCGCTCCCGGGCGTTGCACGAGGAGGGCGAGGCCGCCTGCCACGCCGCGCTGGCCAGACTGACGCGGTTCTACGCGGCCACGCTGCGCAACGCCCTGCTGGCCGCCGACCCAGGCCTCTCCCCCGGCCTCGCCCCCGAAGAGGCCGGGGGAGAGACCGGGCTGGAGTTCGACGGTGCCGGGACGGCCCGGGCCTGGATGCGGGACGAGTGGGAGAACCTGCGGGAGACCGCCGCGCAGGCCGCCGGGATCGGCGAGGCACCGGCACGGTGGCTGGCCGACATGATCGGTCAGGCGGGCCTGGGAGAGCCCGGCCGCCGTCAAGCCGGGTAGGCGGATCCCGCCCGCCGGGAGGGGGCGGCCGCCCCTGCACAAAACGTGAACAAAAAATGCACGCCGAGGTACCAGGCTCAGAGCCGGCGCGGAATCTCCGTCGCCGGCGCGGGATGTCCGCGCGCAACCTCTGAGAGGACCTCATGCCCAAGATCGCGATCATCATCGGAAGCACCCGTCCCGGCCGTGTCGGCGAGTCCGTGGCCAGGTGGGTGCTCGACATCGCCGGACGGCGCGGTGACGCCGAGTTCGAGCTGGTCGACATCGCCGACTTCAAGCTGCCGCACCTGGACGAGGAGCTCCCGCCGTCGATCGGTCGCTACAGCAGGCCGCACACGCTGGCCTGGGCGGAGAAGATCGCGTCGTTCGACGGTTTCGTCTTCGTCACGCCCGAGTACAACCACTCCACCTCCGGCGCGCTGAAGAACGCCATCGACTTCCTGTTCGCGGAGTGGAACGACAAGGCGGCCGGCTTCGTCAGCTACGGCGCCGTCGGCGGCGCCCGCGCCGTCGAGCACCTGCGCCTGGTGATGGCCGAGCTGAAGGTCGCCACCGTGCGCGCCCAGGTCGCGCTGTCGCTGGCGACGGACTTCAAGAACTACACCGAGTTCGCCCCCGCCGAGTACCACGTCGCGGGGGTCAACGCGATGCTCGACCAGGTCGTCTCCTGGAGCAACGCCCTCGCGACGGTCAGGGCGGCGTGATCCGAGGCACCTCGACGGGAGCCGCGGTGTTCCCGGCCGGCCGGCACCGCCTGGGGAGCGGTGCCGCACCGGGGATCGATCAATAACGAATGCCGAAACAACGGGGATGAAGATGCAAATCGGGATCTTCGGGGTGGGGGACGTGGTCGGTGACCCGGTCACCGGCCGCCCCGTCACGGAGCGCGAGCGGATCAAGGCGGTACTGGAGTACGCCGAGCTGGCCGAGCAGGTCGGCCTCGACGTCTTCGCGATCGGCGAGCACCACAACCCGCCGTTCATGCCCTCGTCGCCGACCACGATCCTGGGCCACGTCGCCGCCCGGACGAACCGGATCATCCTGTCGACCTCGACCACGCTGATCACCACCAACGACCCGGTGAAGATCGCCGAGGACTACGCGATGCTGCAGCACCTGGCCGACGGCCGGGTCGACCTGATGATGGGCCGGGGCAACACCGGGCCGGTCTACCCCTGGTTCGGCAAGGACATCCGGGACGGGATCGCCCTCGCCGTCGAGAACTACGCGCTGCTGCGCAGGCTCTGGCGGGAGGAGGTCGTCGACTGGGAGGGCCGGTTCCGTACGCCGCTGCAGGGATTCACCTCGACGCCGCGGCCGCTGGACGGCGTGGCGCCGTTCGTCTGGCACGGCTCGATCCGCAGCCCCGAGATCGCCGAACAGGCCGCGTACTACGGTGACGGGTTCTTCCACAACAACGTGCTCTGGCCGAAGCGGCACGTCCGGCAGATGGTCGGGCTGTACCGCCGGCGGTTCGAGCACTACGGCCACGGCCCTGCGGACCAGGCGATCGTCGGTCTCGCCGCCCAGCTGTACGTCCGCAAGAACTCCCAGGACGCGATCCGCGAGTTCCGCCCGTACTACGACGCCTCGCCGGTCTACGGCGGCGGGCCGTCGCTGGAGGAGACGGCGCGGGACACCGCCCTGCTGGTCGGCAGCCCGCAGCAGGTGATCGAGCGGACGATGGAGTTCCGGGAGTTCGCCGGCGGCGACTACCAGCGGCAGCTCTTCAACGTCGACGCGCTGGGGGTGCCGCGCGCGGTCGTGCTGGAGCAGATCGAACAGCTCGGGGAGATCGCCCAGGTGCTCAGGAAGGAGTTCGCCGCCGACCGGCCCGCGCACGTGCCGGACGCCCCCACGCACGCCTCCCTGAAGGCGGCGAAGGAGGCCGGAGGTTGAAGCGCACCATCGCGGTGGTGGCCGCCGGCCTGCGGCAACCCTCGTCCACGCGGCTGCTCGCCGACCGGCTGGCCTCCGCGACGCGACGCGAGCTGGAACGGCTCGGCGCGGAGGTGGATCTCGAGACGATCGAGGTACGTGACCACGGCCACGACCTGGTCAACAACCTGATCGTCGGATATCCGTCGGAAGAGCTGGAGCGGGTGCTCCGGAAGGTCGCCCGAGCCGACGGGCTGATCGCGGTGACGCCGACCTTCACCACGTCGTACAACGGGCTGTTCAAGATGTTCGTCGACGTGCTCGACGACACCGCGCTGATCGGCAAACCCGTGCTGATCGCCGCGACCGGCGGCACGGCGAGGCACTCGCTGGTGCTCGAACACGGGCTGCGGCCGCTCTTCTCCTACCTGCGGGCCGTGGTCGTCCCGACCGGGGTCTTCGCCGGTCCCGAGGACTGGGGCGCCGCCGAGGGCACCGAGGAGCCCCTGGCGAGGCGGGTCGATCGAGCGGCCGCCGAACTCGCCCGCGAGGTCGACCGCCGCGGCCCGACCGCCTCCGACGACCCCTTCGAGTCCCCGGCGCCCTTCAGCAGCCTGCTTCCTCCCTCGTAGCCGACCGCGACCTGCTCCCCACGTGATCGGCCGCACGTCCGCCTCCGCCCCCGACGAAGGTGAGACGGGCTCTCCGCTCCGCCGCCCGGTGGGCGTTTACGGCCCGGGAGGGCGCGGGAGACGGCCCTCCGGGTGCCGCTCGGGCGCCATCGGAGGCCGATACGCACCCCCCTCACAGGGCTGGGTGGCCCATATGGTCCACTGGCCAGGGGGAACCGGAGGATGAGCACAGGACGGCGAAGCTCGATCACAACCCGCATCACTCTGTTCACGGGTGTGGTGGCGCTTCTGCTGTGCTCGCTGGTGGCGACGATGCTCATGTTCTCGATCAACCATTTCGTCACCGATTCCCTCATCAAGGAGATCACCGCCGCCGGCGGCCGCGTGGCCGTGCAAATAGAGCGGAACCGTCTGGAGTACCCCCTGGCGCAGCGCCGGTCCCGCAACCTGCAGGTCGTCGACTCGAAGGGCAAGGTCATCGCCTCGACCCCGAGGCTGTACGGCAAACCGCCCATGGCGACGTTCACCCCCGACGGCACGAACGTCTCCACCTCCGTCGTGTGCGGCGGTGACTTCCTTATCGGCGAATGCGACCTCGTGGTCGCGCAGTGGGCCCATCGGGGGGGAGAGAGGTTGGTCGTCTACAGCGCCTCTCCCACGGTTCCCCCGCTGGTCGATCCGTGGCTGGCCACGGCGGTCATCGGGGGCATGGCGGTGCTCGCCGGCACCATCACCTACATCGGCCACCGGATCGTCACCGTGTCCCTCAAGCCGGTGACCGCCGTTCGCACCGAACTCGACGAGATCAACGCGAACTCCCTCGATCGCCGGGTGCCCGTATCACCCGGCGATGACGAGATCCACGAGCTGGCCGACAGCGTCAACCGCACGCTGGCCCGCTTGGAGGGCGCCATGGAACGTCAGCGGCAGTTCACCGCCGACGCCTCCCACGAGCTGCGCACCCCCCTCGCGGGGCTTCGCGCCCAGCTGGAGGAGGCTCGGCTGCACCCCGGTGAGACCGACCTGAACGAGCTGCTGGCGCACTCGCTGTCCGACCTCGACCGGCTGGAGTCGATCATCACTGACCTGCTCCTGCTGGCCAAGATCGAGTGCAGCCCGCCCCAGCTTCGGGAAAGGATCGATCTGGCGACGCTGGTACGGGCGGAGGTCTCGCGGCGGGCGGACCCGCAGAAGGTGCGACTCGTACTCGCTCCGGAAGTGCCCGTCGACGCCGTGCACAGCCAGATCGGCCGCGCCGTCACCAACCTGCTGGACAACGCCGAGCGGCACGCCAGGGAAACGGTGGCCGTCGAGGTGCGGGCGAACGGCGACGGCGCCGAGGTCATCGTCGACGACGACGGGGAAGGCATCGCCGAGACCGACCGGGGACGGATCTTCGAACGGTTCGCCCGGCTGGACGCGGCCCGCAGCCGCGACCGCGGAGGCACGGGCCTGGGCCTCGCCATCGCCCGTAGCATCGCCCACGCCCACGACGGGACGCTCCAGGTCGGAACCTCACCCTTCGGAGGCGCACGCTTCGTCCTGCGCCTGCACAAGGCACCACCGGATGGCGACGCCACGGAACGGACTCGCGACTCCTCGTAGCCGAGCCGTCTGATCCGTCCACGTCCGGCCACGCCCCCGAGCCGGCCCGCGCCGCCGGAGGCCTCCGCCCGGCCGGGTCCCGGCCCGCCGGACGTGAGCGGGAGGCGTCTCCCGCCCGTTCCCGCGGCGGTCGGAACATCACACAAACTCCCGCGTCGGTGATTGCCGCGATTGCGCAGAGACGGCCGTCGATTCCTCCTTCAGGATGTGCGATCAAACAAGGTGTGAGCCGGACGAAACCTCCGGTTCACCGTGGCGTCAGGAGTTCGCCGTGCTGTGGAGAAAGCTGCTCGTCCCGCTGACCTCGATCGTCCTCGTCCTCGTCCTGTCCGCCCCGGCCGGCGTGGGCGCCGCCTCGGCGTCCGCCGCCCCCGCCGCCGGCGCCGCGTCGGCCGCCGGCTTCGGCGCCCTCGGCCCCTACGCCACCGCCGTGGAGATCGGGGCGGTGAACACCCTGTACTACCCGCGTGACATCGCACAGAGCGACCGCCGCCATCCGGTGATCGTGTGGGGCAACGGCACCTTCGCCTTCCCGGTCGTCTACCGGGATCTGCTGCTGCACTGGGCCAGCCACGGCTTCGTCGTCGCCGCCGCCAACACCCCGCAGTCCAACCTCGGCATCTCCATGCGCGCCGGCATCGACCTGCTCACCCGCAGGAACGCCGACCCGAGCAGCGTCTTCCACAACCGCGTCGACCTGGAGCGCATCGGCGCGTCCGGCCACTCCCAGGGCGGCGCGGCCGCCATCGTCGTCGGCGCGGACCCGCGCGTGGACACCATCCTGCCCATCCAGCCCGGACCGCTGGCCAACATCAACGCCGTACACGGCCCGGCGCTCCTGCTGGCCGGCCAGCGCGACAGCATCGTCCTTCCCGCCCTGGTGAGGGCCTTCTACAACGCCGCCGACCACATCCCGGCCATCTACGGCGAGCTGCGCGGGGCCGACCACTTCACCGTGGTGGGCGGGGCCGGGCCGTTCGCCGCGCCGACGACCGCCTGGTTCCGCCTGCACCTCATGGACGACCAGGCGGCCCGTACCCAGTTCTTCGGCCCCGGTTGCGGCATCTGCGCCGACACCCGCACCTGGTCCGACGTCCGTCGCAACGCCCGGGCCACCCAGATCCCCGCCACCGCTCCCTGACCCGGCCTGGAAGATCGCTCCCGCCGCGACCCGCGGCGCCCGATCCCCGTCGTACCCGCCCCTGGCCCCGTCGTACCCGCCCCTGGCCCCGTCGTACCCGCCCCTGGCCCCGCCACGGCCAGGGGCGGCCCGCCGGCCACCCATCGAAAGGACCGAGATGGACATCATCGCGACCACCCGGCACGGCAAGGTCCGGGGCCGCGTCCAGGACGGGATCGCGACCTTCCTCGGCGTCCCCTACGCCTCCCCGCCCTTCGGCGCCCGCCGTTTCCTCGCCCCGGCCCCCGTCGAGCCCTGGGAGGGGGTGCGTGACGCGCTGGAGTACGGGCCGACCGCCCCCAAGAGGCCCTACCGGCCGCCTCTCGACCGGCTGATTCCCGATCCGGACATCCCCGGCGACGAGTGTCTCAACCTCAACGTCTGGACTCCGGCCGACGGTGAGGACCGGCTGCCGGTGATGGTCTGGATCCACGGGGGCTCGATGCGCAACGGCTCGGCGAGCCTGCCGCTCTACGACGGGCGGGCCTTCGCGCGCGACGGCGTGGTCCTCGTCTCGATCAACTACCGGCTCGGGGTCGAGGGGTTCGGCGTCTTCCCCGACGCACCCGACAACCGCGGCCTGCTCGACCAGATCGCGGCCCTGACCTGGGTCAGGGAGAACATCGCCGCCTTCGGCGGGGACCCGGGCAACGTCACCGTGTGCGGGGAGTCCGCCGGAGCCATCGCCATCGCGGCCCTGATGACCAGCCCGCGCGCGGCCGGCCTGTTCCACCGGGCGATCCTGCAGAGCGGCCCGCCGCACACGGTGCCGCGCGGCGAGGGCGCGAAGATCGTGAGATCGATGGCGAGGGCGCTGCGGGTGCCGGCCACGGCCGAGGCGTTCGCGGCGGTGGATCGCGAGCGACTGCTGGACGTGCAGGCCGTGGTGGTCGGCAGGGCCGACCCCATCGGCGGCGGGCCCGGCTTCCACATCGTGGTCGACGGCGACGTGGTGCCCGCCGACCCCCCGCCCTTTGAGGTCGACCTGCTGCTGGGCTCCAACCGGGAGGAGTACCGGCTGTGGTTCGTGCCGGACGGGACGGTGGACCGGATCAGCGGTCTCACCCTGCGGCTGGCGCTGCTGAGGTTCCGGATCCCGGGCCGGGTGGCGCGGCTGTACCGGGCCGCCCGGCCGGGGGCCCGGCCCGGGGAGATCCTCGGCGAGATGGCCACCGACCTGCTGCTGCGCGGCCCGCTCAACCGGCTCGCCGACTCCCGGCCGTCCCGGACGTTCGTCTACGAGTTCGCCTGGCGTTCGCCCGTCATGGGGCTCGGCGCGTGCCACGCGCTGGAGATCGGTTTCGTCTTCGACACCCTGCGCGCCGGCGAGGAACTGACCGGGCCCGGCGCCCCCCAGCCGCTCGCCGACGCCATGCACCGCGCCTGGGTGGCCTTCGCCACCTCGGGAGACCCCGGCTGGGTCGCCTGGGACGCGCGCCGGCCCGTCATGGTCTTCGACCATCCCGGCACGGGCGTGGTCCTCGCGCCGCGGGAGGAGGAACTGAGTGTGTGGCTCTAGGCTCGCCGTGCGAGCCGTGCGAGCCGGACGAGCCGGACGGACCGGCGAACTAGGCGAGATCCCTGGAGATGAGCGCCGCCTGCAGCAACCGCGCCTCGGCGGGGACCGCCAGGTCCAGCCCGGTCAGCGCGCGCACCCGGTGCAACCGGTAGTCCAGGGTGTTGCGGTGGATGCACAGCTCCAACGCGGTCTGGCGGCGGTTGTATCCGCGGTCGACGAACACGCGCAACGTCTCCAGCAGGTACGGATGCTCCTCCAGCGGGTCGAGCTTGGCCGCCAGTCGGACCAGCCCGTCACCCGGGCGCGCGAGCTGGTACTCCAGCAGCACGTCGTCGAGGCGATAGAACCCGGGCGGGCGGCCGAGCCGCTGGACGAGTTCCAGCACGCGGCCCGCCTCCTCCGCCGCCGCCGGGATGGCCGCCGGTCCGGCGGCCGGGGCGGCGGCGGCGAGAACGGGCCCTCCCACCTCCTCCGCGAGCCTGGCCACCAGGCCCGGCAGGTCGGACCCGCCGGGCAGCAGCGCGATCCCGGCGACATGGTCCATCAGCACCGGGATGCCCGTATGGGCGTCGAGGGAGGACTGCACCAACCTGGCCGGCGGGTTCGACGCGAACGCGAACGCCACCACCTCGTGCTCGCCGGCCACCACGACCCGCGCCGCCTCGGCCGGTTCCTCGTACGGCCGGCCGGCCAGCAGAGCGGTCAGCAGGGCCCGCCGTATCCGCTTGTCCTCGCTGTGGATGTCCTCCTGGGCGTGCAGGTGGGCGAGCACGACGGCGGGCATGGCCGCGCGCAGGCAGGCGAGCAGGCTCGCACCCGCCCCGGCCAGTTCCCCGGGCTCCGCGACCTCGGTCAATGCCTGCCACCACACGTCGGCGCCGATCAGATAGGCGGCGATCACCGCCTCCAGGGGCACGCGTTCCTCGGCCCGGCGCGCCGACCACTCGATGAGCCGGGTCAGGTCACCCGGGCCCATCGCGCCCTCGTCACGCAGTCCCCGCAGCAGCAGGCCGTGCACCGCCACGATCGACCGGGTCACCTCGCCGTCGAGGGTCTGGCGCGGCAGCGCCCCGTAGAACGGCACCTCCGCCGAGCAACGCGCGACCACGGCCGCGGTGAGGTCACCGGCCAGGGAGGCCATCCGGGCGTGGAGATCGGGCATCGGCGAATCGTCACATCGCCCGAACCCCGCCGTCAACGCGTCACAGCCGATCTTGGAGGCGTGGGCCGGGCGATACCCTGGAGCGGGTGGCAACGCCCACGGCCCCGCGGCCCCTCGGCGGTCGCGCGCCCGGCCCGGTTCCGGGGCCGGCCACGGATCTGAGGTCCAGTACCCGACCCTGCGGGTCGGGTACTGGACGCCGGAGTCGAGCCGGTATGTGGACGTCGACGGCAGGGTCCTGCCCCCGCCGGACGGCGGCGACCGCGTGGCGACACGCGTCGACCACGACGGTGCCCCGCTCGCGCTGCTGGTGCACGATCCGGTGCTGCTGGACGACCCCGAGCTGGTCGAGGCCGCCTGCGCCGCGGCCGCGCTGGCCCTGTCGAACGAGCGGCGGCCGTCTGGACCGTGTCGCTCTGCACGTACATCACGCGTGGAGCCTTCGCGGACGGAGCAAACCACCTCGCCCTGATCATTCCCAGCGTCGTGGCCGCCGGGCTGCTGGCGGTCAGCGCGAGACACCGCAATGACACACGACAAGCGCTGCAAGAACCTAAGAGGTATCCGCAGCTATAAGGCAAGATTACGAAACTATTTCGCAGGAGCCTTGTGGAACGAGGCATCGGAGTCCTACTGTCACCTCACCCTCGTGGCGTTCGCTCCGCCCCGAGTGCCTTCAGGTGTTCACCCCCCGACAGAAACGAGCATCCGATGTCACGGAGCATCACAGGAGCTGTGGCGAGATGGACCGGCAGGCCACCGCGAAGGGCGCCGGTGGTGGTCGCGGCGGTGGTCGCGGCCTCCGTCGGTCTCGGCGTCGGTCTCGGCGTCGTGCCCGGCGCCCCGGCCCTCGCCGGCACGGGCGGGGCACCGGCTCCCGTGGTGACGCGCGCCGCCCTCGACCCGTCGCTCGTCGCGGGCCGGGGCGCCGACGTCGCCTTCGCCGAGCAGGAGGCGGAGAACGCCACGACGAACGGCACGGTCATCGGCCCGGACCGCGCCGCGTACACGCTGGCGGGGGAGGCGTCCGGCCGCAGGGCGGTCAGGCTGACGCCGGGCCGGCACGTCGAGTTCACGCTGCCGAAGACGGCCAACGCGATCACCGTGCGCTACAGCATTCCGGACGCCCCCGACGGGGGCGGCATCACCGCGCCGCTCGACGTCACGGTGAACGGCAAGGGCAGGAGGGTGATGACCCTCACGTCGCAGTACTCGTGGCTGTACAACCAGTATCCGTTCACGAACGACCCGAACGCCGACCTGCTGCACCCCGACTGGTGGATCACCGAGTGCGCCTGCGTGCCCAGCGCCACGACACCCGCCCCGACGATCACCAAGCCGTTCCGCCCGACCCACTTCTACGACGAGCAGCGTCTCCTGCTCGGCAGGACGTACCGCGCGGGTGACAAGGTGCGGCTCACGGTCCCGGCCGGGAGCAACGCGGCGTGGACGGTCATCGACCTGCTCGACTCGGAGCTCGTCGGCGCGCCGCACGTCAGGCTCGTCGCGGCGAACGTGCTGGCGTTCGGCGCCGACCCGCTCGGCCGGCGCGACTCCGCCGACGCGATCGACAGGGCGATCGCCTTCGCCAAGCGCAACCGCCTCAAGGTCTACATCCCGCCGGGCGTCTACCAGGTGAACCGCCACATCATCGTCGACAACGTGACGATCGAGGGCGCCGGCAACTGGTACACGATCATCAAGGGCAAGGAGGTCACCCTCCCCGCCCCGGCCCCCGACGGCTCGGTGCACACCGGTGTCGGCTTCTACGGCAAGGACGCGGCGGACGGCGGCAGCAGGAACGTGCACCTGTCCGGCTTCGCGATCGAGGGTGACGTCCGCGAGCGCATCGACACCGACCAGGTGAACGGCATCGGCGGGGCGCTGAGCGACTCGACCGTCGACGGCCTCCACATCCACCGCACCAAGGTGGGCATGTGGTTCGACGGGCCGATGAGGAACCTGAAGATCACGAACAACATCATCGTTGACCAGATCGCCGACGCCCTCAACTTCCACGGCGGCGTCACGGACTCGGTCGTGTCGAACAACTTCACCCGCAACACCGGCGACGACGGCCTCGCCCTATGGTCCGAGAAGATCGCCAACGCCCGCAACACGTTCGACCGCAACACCGTGCAGACGCCGACCCTCGCGAACGGCATCGCCGTCTACGGCGGCACGGACAACACCGTCTCGAACAACCTCGTCGCCGACCCGATCCGCGAGGGCAGCGGCATCCACGTCGGCTCCCGCTTCGGCGCCGAGGCGTTCGCCGGAAAACTGTCGATCAAGGACAACACCACGGTCCGGGCCGGCACGTACGAGCTGAACTGGAACATCGGCCTGGGGGCCATCTGGCTCTACGCGCTCGACAAGAACATCGAGGCGGACATCCAGGTGGTCGGCAACCACTTCCTCGACAACACCTACAACGCGATCATGCTGGTCAGCGACTGGGGCGTGAAGGACCTCTACTCGATCACGAACGTCCACTTCAAGGACATCAGGGTCGACGGCACCGGCACCTCCGTGGTCAGCGCCCGGGTGAAGGGGTCGGCCTCCTTCGAGAACGTGGACGCCCGCAACGTCGGCGCGGTCGGCGTCAACAACTGCGGCTCGTTCAACTTCCCGCCCACCGGTTCCGAGTTCTCGCTGACGGACCTCGGCGGCAACGACGGGGGCGGCACCACCGGAGCCTGGCTCGCCCCGTGGATGCTGCCGAACACCATCACCTGCGACGACCGTCCGCCGGTCGTCGCGCCGCCGGCGCCGTCCCCGTGGTGATTCCGCGGTGATCCTTCGCCACGGCGCGTCTCCGACGTCGTCCACCTGATCGGCCGGTCGCCCGGGATCCCCCGGGCGGCCAGCCGTTCCCGGTACCCCGCCGAGGTACGCGTCTCCACGACGGGCGGCCCGACACCTCGGCGACCCGGTGGGCCGGTGACCGGTCAACGGAGCGTCAGACGCCGCGGCGCATCGCCCTGGTGCCGATCACCAGGCCCACCGCGGCGACGGCGCAGGCGCAGAGCGTCCCGTACAGCACCGACGGGTCCGCGAAACGGCCGGAGAACAGCGCCCGCTCCGCCTCGACGACGTAGGAGACCGGGTTCAGCGCGGCGACGGCCCGGAGCCACCCCGGGCCGGAGTCCACCGGCAGCAGCACCCCCGACAGCAGCATCAGCGGGAACACCACCAGCTGGGTGACCCCGTAGAACAGATCACCGCCCGGGCTGGACGCGATCGCGAGGGCGAAGGAGAGCGCGCCCAGGCCGATCCCGAACACGGTCAGCACCGCCAGGCCGGCCGGCACGCCCGCGAGGTGCGGGCGGAATCCCAGAGGCACCGCGAGGGCGATGATCAGCGCGGCCTGGGCCAGCAGGATGGCGAACTCCTTCATCGTCCGGCCGATCAGCATCGCCGTGCGGTTCAGCGGGGTGACCAGCATGCGCTCCATCGAGCCGCCGATCAGATCGATCAGCAGGGAGTATCCGGCCATCATCGGCCCGGACAGGCACATCATGATCAGAATGCCGGGCACGAACCACTGCCACGGCGAGCCCTGGCCCTCGAAGTTTCCCGTTCCTCCGAGGAGCGGGCCGAACAGGAACAGGAAGAGCAGCGGCTGGCCCATGGTGAAGAGGAGCCCGAGGGGTTCGCGCACCACGGGGGCGAACTCGCGGGAGAAGACGGTTGCGGTGTCACGGAAGAACTGCACGCTCACGATGTGGCCTTTCTGGCCGGTGGGGGGAGGGGGACGGTCAGACACCGCTCGTGCCGTTCGAGGGCTCGCCGGTCTCGGCAGGGGGCTCGCCGGTCTCGTCGCTCTCGCGCAGGCTGCGGCCGGTCAGCGCGAGGAAGACGTCGTCCAGCGTGGGACGGGCGGTCTCGGCGGTGGCGACCTTCACCCCGGACGACTCCAGCGACCGGAGATACTCCGGCAGTGCCGCGCCCGCGTTGGGCACCCGCAGCCGCACTGTCGTCCCGTCGACGGTGACCGCGCCGGGACCGGCGATCCGCCCGGCGATCCCGGCGGCCCTCGCCGCCCCCGGCTCGTCGTGGAGGGTGATCGTGACGCGGTCACCGGCCAGGTCGCTTTTCAGCCGCTCGGCCGTCCCGTCGGCGATGATCCGGCCGTGGTCGATGATGACCACCCGCTCGGCCATGCTGTCGGCCTCCTCCAGGTAGTGAGTGGTCAGGAAGAGGGTCGTGCCGTGCAGCTCGCGCAGCCGCAGGATGTGCCCCCAGATGTCGGCGCGGCTCTGCGGGTCGAGACCGGTCGAGGGCTCGTCCAGGAACAGCAGCTCGGGCCGGTGGACGAGCCCCAGGGCGATATCGAGGCGGCGGCGCTGGCCGCCGGACAGGGTGCCGGGCTTGCGGGCGGCCAGCGGCTCCAGGTCCAGCAGGCCGAGGATCTCGTCGGCCCGCCGGCGCGCCTCCGGCGGGCGGAGGCCGTAGCAGCGCGCCTGGGTCACCAGCTCGTCGCGGACGCGGAAGTTCTCGCCCGAGCCGCTCTTCTGGCCGACGTACCCGATGCGGGCGCGAACCCCGGCCGGGTCCGACACGACGTCGCGGCCCGCGACGATCGCGGTTCCCGACGTCGGCGGGAGCAGGGAGGTCAGCATCCGCAGGCTGGTGGACTTCCCCGCACCGTTGGGGCCGAGAAAGGCCACCAGCTGGCCCGCCTCCACATCGATGTCGAGGCCGCGTACGGCGTCGACGCTTCCCTTTCTCACCTTGAATCGCCGGGTCAGCCCTCGGGCATGGATCATCGTCCCCTCCTCGGGGTGGGCGCGGGCGGTGGGTGGCATGCCGAATGAACCCCTGGTCGGGGGCTCGGTCGGAGATGCTCCATCCTTGACCGGGCGATCCGCGTTTGGCAAACGTGAAACGTGTGTTCACGTTCTGCCTGACCTGCGGAAACGCGCCCTCACGCGGCGTGCCGCACGGCCTTGCCGATCTTCGCCCCGAGCCGGTCCAGGCGCCCTGACGTGGGCTTTTCGCGAATCCCGCAGAAGAGATGAAAAAGATGCGGATTTCCGCCGTGAGCCAGCCGGACCCCGTGCGTTCCGGCGGTCAGTTTCCCCCGGAACGCACGGCGACATGGGCGGGACCGGGCTCCGGGGAGTCCTCCCGGTGGCGCTGGAGCAGGCTGTCGAGCGCCCACGGGCCCGCGCCCAGTACGGCGATGAGCAGGAACGACCAGCAGAACATCGCCGAAGGCTCACCGCCGTTGCGCAGCGGCAGGAGCTCCTGCGGCAGGTGCACCACGAAGAACGCGTACGCCATCGAACCGGACGCGAGGATCGCGGCCGGACGGGTGAGGAGGCCGGCGAGGACGAGACCGCCGCAGAGCACCTGGACGAGCGCGGCCCACCAGCCGGGCCAGACCGCGAAATCGACGGCCCGGCCGGTGGCGGGGTTACCGCCGAAGACGCCGAACATCGACGCCACGCCGTGGCAGAGGAAAAGGAAGCCCGTCACCATGCGGAAGAGCGAGAGCACCGGCCCGCCGAATCGGTCGATCTTCATCGATTCACCCCTGTTCCCGCGACGCGAGGCCGACCCTCGTCTCAGCCTCGCATCGCCACCGCCAGGGAACGCGCCCCCGCGCGCGTCCTGGTGATCCTCTGCCAAGATTTGGCGTCGCCCGGGGACCCGGCACGGGGGAAGGCCGAGGCCTGCCGCTCTGCGTCGCCAACCGGTGCTCCAAGTAAGAACGTGAGGCGGTCCCGGCCACCGGCCGGGACCGCCTGCTTTCGGGCGTGTGCGGGAGGTACGGGTCAGAGGTCTTTCCAGGACAGGGCGAGCGTGGTGTGGCGCTTGCGGATGAGCAGCCCGCCGTCGGGCGGGTCACCCCGGTAGGCGTCGATGCGAAGCCCCGACGTCATGGGCCTGTCCGCCATGTCCCACGCCTGGATGTGGGCGACCAACTCGCTCGCCAGCCGCATCCTGTCCGGACCGTGGCCGCGCGCGATCAGGGTCCCGTCCGGTGACGGCTCCAGCAGGCAGAGGTTGTCGCGCTCGACGATGCCGACGGCCATCCTGAAGCCCGTCATGTCGAGCGGGGGCGAGGCCAGCCACCCGGGCCGCGCCTCCGAGATCGTGCACCAGCGGGGCTCGTGCACCGCGAGCCACAGGCTCAACCCGTCGAGGAGCTGGGAGAGGCCGGCGCTGATCTCGGTGGACAGCTCGACCACGGGTCCGTCGAGCGCCCCCAGCACGTCGCCGATCTCGCTCGCCTCGGGCAGCGAGATCGCCAGGTCGGACTCCCGGTCCAGCACCAGCGTCGTCTCCGGACCGGCGAAGGGGCCGCGCATCCGCATGAACCCGCAGGGCAGCACCGAACGGCTCGTCCAGTGCCCGTTGTCCCGCTCCATCGCCACCGAGCGCTGCACCCCCCGCAGGTCCAGCGGGGCGACGAGGCGCCCGCCGGGCGCGAGCTGATCCAGCCACGCCGGGGCGAGATCCCACACGCCGACCGTGGCGATCACCCGGTCGTAGGGCGCCTCCGGGGAGAACCCCTCTGCGCCGTCGCCGCACACCAGCCTCACCTCGGGGTGGCCCGCGGCCGCCAGGTGCTCACCGGCCGCCGCCACCAGGTCGGGGTCGATGTCGACGCTCACGACCAGGCCCTCCGGTCCCACCAGATGGGCGAGCAGAGCGGCGTTGTAGCCCGTTCCCGTCCCGATCTCCAGCACCCGCTGTCCCGGCCGCACGCCGAGCTGGTCGAGCATCAGGGCCATGATCGCCGGCTGGGAGGAGGAACTGATCGGGCGGCCCTCCGCGTCGCGCTTGGTCACGATCGCGTCGTCCTGGTAGACGGCCTCAGCCGCGAGCCGCGGCAGGAACACATGGCGCGGCACCGCCCGCAACGCGTCGGCCACGACCCTGCTGATGCCCCGCGTGCGTACCCGCGAGACCAGCTCTTCCCGTAACGCGTGCCACTCAGTCATCGCCGACCTCCGTGCCGTATGCGTAGTGCCCTGAGTTATATGCCCCCGCACATGTCGAACGTCTCCGTGGTGCGCCGTCTCCCGGCCCCCTCCGTGCTGGAATCGGGCGGGAAAGCGCACGGGTCCGGGCGCCGTGACGGTACCCCTCATACGGGTGCCGCGCAACGCCCACGCGGGCGCGAAATTTCTGCGCCCGATTGGCTGAGAATGGAAGAGAACGGCTTTAACATCCCAGCATGAACAGCGATTTCGACTTCCTGCACGGCACCTGGGACATAGACAACCGCAGGCTCCTCAAACCGCTGAGCGGAGAAGACGAGTGGGAGGAGTTTCCCAGCGTCGCCGTCTGCCGCGGTTTCTTCGACGGCGCCGGCGTCTTCGACGAGATCACCTTCCCCACGAAGGGCTTCAAGGGGGCGTCGATACGAACCTTCGACGTCGAACGCGAACTGTGGGCGATCTACTGGGTCGACAGCAAGACCGGAGTCATGCACAATCCCGTCTTCGGCAGGTTCGCCGACGGCAAGGGCGTGTTCCACGGCGACGAGACCCGCGAAGGCACGCCCATCCGGATGCGGTACACCTGGTCGGAGATCACGCCGACCTCGGCCCTGTGGGAGCAGGCGTTCTCCGCGGACGGGGAGAAGACCTGGGAGACCAACTGGACGATGAGGCATACCCGCCGCGCGTGACACGGCACAGGGCCCGGGTGGGTGGAGGGCGGAATCGGCCGCCCTCCACCTTCGGCCCTGGGAGCGTGGACCGCTGTCCGGCATTCGGGGGACGGAGCCGGACAGCGATGAATCTATGCGTCCACCAGCGCGATGTATGCGTAGAAATGCATGCTTACTGCAGGCAGAACTCGTTGCCCTCGGGATCGGTCATGACCGTCCAGTACTCGCCGTGCTCCTCCACCGTCCGCACCTCGACGGCCCCCAGCGCGACGAGCCGTCCCACCTCCGCCTCCACGAGCTTGCGGCGCTCCTCCAGCGGCGTGCCGGAAGGACCGCCCACGTTGACGTCCAGGTGGAGGCGGTTCTTGGCGGTCTTGCCCTCGGGCACGCGCTGGAAGTAGAAGCGGGGCCGCCCCTCGGCCGGGTCCACGATGGCGGACCGGTTGGAATGCTGCTCCTCGGGGATGCCCTGGGCGTTCGCCCAGGCCTCCCAGCTGTCGAACCCCTCGGGAGGCGGCTGGAGGCGGTAACCGAGGGCCTCCGCCCAGAAGGCGGCGAGCGACGGCGGATCGTGGGCGTCGAAAGTGAGCTGGATGTCCATGGAAACCCCTATGCCCACTCGGCGAGGATTCTGGCCTCCTTCTCGGGATCGATGCCGTGCCCGCGGAACGACCGCTCCGCCGGGGGGACGTCGCGCAGCCACGCCCAGGTGTCGCGTACGGTCTCGGCGACCGGGCGGCAGGTCAGCCCGGCCGCGAGGGCCTTCGCCGACGACGTCAGCCAGACCGCGGCGAACTCGGGATCGTCCGGCGCCCAGACGGGGAACTCCGTCCACGGCCGCACCTCCCGGTCGAGCAGGAACCGGTCGTCGGCCCAGACGAACTCGGCGTCGGAGCCGGTCACCGCGCGGCACTCGGCCAGCCAGCCGCCGTAGGTGACGTTGCCCGGCACCCCGCCGGCGAGGAACCGGTCGGCCTTCCCGGCCTCGGTGCGGTCGAGGACGAACGTGGCGAGGTCACGCACGTCGATGACCTGCATCGCGCGGTCCGGGTCGCCAGGTGCCAGGACCCGCCCGCCCCGGGAGATCCGGTCCAGCCACCAGGGCAGGCGGCCCACGTCCTCGTACGGGCCGAGGATGAGACCCGGCTGGACGATCAGAGCGTTGCCCTCGAAGCCCTCCTCCACCGCCCGCTCGCACCCCGCCTTGAGCATGCCGTACTCGCCGTCCTCCGGCCCCGCGTCCGGCGCGCACTCGTATCGTGGCGAGCTCTCGTCGCACTCCTTCACCGGGAAGTCGGCGAGTGCCGAGATGCTGGAGATGTACGTGTAGACGCCCGCCCGGCCGCTGAGCCGGCGCACCGACTCGCCGACCACCCTCGGGATCCTGCCCATGACGTCGATGACGGCGTCCCACTCCCGGCCCTCCACTAGGCGGTCCAGGTCGGCGGGCACCTCGCGGTCGCCCCTGACCGCCTCCACGCCCGGCAGGTCCACCCCGCTGCGCCCCCGGTTGAACGTCGTGACCTCGTGCCCGCGCCGCAGCGCCTCTTCCGTGATCGCCCGGCCGAGGAAGACCGAGCCACCGATGATCAGCATTCTCATAGCGCCTCATCCTGGGCGCCCGGCCGGTGCGTGACCACAGGCTTTCACCCGTGGCGCAAGGCATCCGCTCAGAGCGGACGGCTCGCGGTCGGAGGATGCTCCAGCAGGTGCACCCGGGCGGTGCCGATGTCGAAGTACATGCCGACCAGCTCCAAGTGCCCGGCCCGGAACAGCCGGTCCACCTGCGGGTAGGTCCGCAGGTTCTCCAGCTGCTGGATCACGTTGACCCGGCAGAGGCGGTCCAGCGGCCCGTCGTCCTCACCGGCGCTCTCGCCCGAGATGAACCTCGCCAGGGTGTGGTTGCCGTGGCGCATCCAGCGGCCGAACGCGGGCAGGCCCGCCGCCTTCTCGCCCCCGCTGAGCAGCGCGGCCATCGCCCCGCAGCCCGAGTGCCCGCAGACCGTGATGGTGCGGACGTTGAGCGAGCCCGTGGCGTACTCGATCGCCGCCGCCACCGAGTCGTCCGCCGGCACCGACCCCAGCCGGGGCACCAGGTTGCCGAGGTTGCGGACGGTGAACAGGTCGCCGGGACCGCTGGCGGTGATCAGGTTCGGCACGATGCGGGAGTCGGCGCAGGTGATGAAGAGATGCGAGGGCTCCTGCCCGCGGGCCATGTCGTGCAGGAGGGGGCGGACCAGCGGAGCCGTCCGCCGGTGGAACTCCCGCGCCCCGGCCAGCAGGTCGGGCACGGCGGGACTCACGGGGCCGTCGTCGCGGGGCGCGTGCCGGGCGGCGAGCAGCGGCTGGCGGTTCGTCCGCTGCCCGTTCCGCCGGTGGGACCAGGGCAGCCACCACCGGTCGGGAGCGCGGGGCGGCGTCTTGGCGGGGAACACCCGGACCCCGCTGGCCGCCATGGCGTACCACTCGTCGTGGATCTCGTCGATGTTCACGGTCCCGCCGGCGCGCTCGTACTCGTTCCGCCAGTCGTGGATGGCCTCGAAGGCCGCGTTGTCCATGAAGTCGATGTTCAGGTCGAGGTCGACCGCGGCCCCCGCGGGGATGGCCCGCAGCTCCGAGGTGAGCGTGGGCACCCCCAGGAAGGTCAGCGAGCCGGCGATCACCACGTGCCAGCGGCCGTCGGGCTCGGCCATGGCCCGCACGGTCACCCGGGTGAGGCGGCGCAACGCGAACAGCGCGGCGAGACCGAGGCCGACCAGCACGCCCTCGGCGAGACCGAGCAGCACCACCCCGGCCATCGTGACGACGTACACCGGGACCTCGCTGTGGCCGCGCAGGTTGCGCAGATGCCCCATGTTGACCATCTGCACGCCGATGAAGACCAGGAGCGCGGCCAGCGCCTCCATCGGGATCAGCGCGATCATCCACCCCAGCCCGACCGCGAACAGCAGGATCCAGATCCCGTGCATGATCGTGGACCACCGGCTGCGGGCCCCGGCGCGGACGTTGGTGGTGCTGCGGACGATGACCCCGGCCACGGGCAGCCCGCCCAGCGCGCCGGTCACCATGTTGGCCACGCCCTGGCCGGTGAGCTCCCTGTCGAGGTCGGAGCGCCTGCCGTCGTGCAGCTTGTCGACCGCCACCGAGCAGAGCAGCGACTCCACCCCGGCGAGCAGGGCCACGAGCAGCACCGCCCCGATGATCCCGTGCCAGTCGCCCTGGGGCCAGACGGGGCCGGCCCAGGAGTCCAGGCTGGCCGACAGGTCGATCCGGGTGACCTCCCAGCCGAGCGCCCAGGCGGTCACCGAGGCGACGAGCAGGGCCGCCAGCGGCGCCGGGAGGTTCCGCAGCTGCTGCGGCAGGCGGGTCCAGGCGACCAGGACCGCGATGGTCAGCAGACCGGCGAAGACCGCGTGCGTGTGATTGTGGATGATCTGGTGGGGCAGCTCGATCAGGTTCTCGATCGCGGAGCGCTGCGGGCTTCCGCCGAGCACCACGTGCAACTGGGCGAGGGCGATCACCACGCCCACCCCGGCCAGCATGCCGTGCACCACGGCGGGGGAGACCGCCAGCGCCGAGCGGGCGACCCGGCAGACGCCCAGCAGCAGCTGCAGGGCGCCCGCGAGCAGAGTGATCATGCAGGTGGCCCGCCAGCCGTACGTGACCACGAGATCGGCCACCACCAGGGAGAGCCCGGCCGCCGGCCCGCTCACCTGGACGACGGAGCCGCCCAGGAAACCCGCCACGACGCCGCCCACCACACCGGCGATGAGTCCCGCCGCAAGCGGCGCTCCCGAGGCGACCGCGATGCCCAGAGAGAGGGGTACGGCCACCAGGAAGACCACCAGGGAGGCGGGCAGATCATGTCGCAGCACGGGGGCGAGGCCACCCGCTGTCAGAACACCGTCGCTCTTCGTGTCCGTCTCCATGGGGCAGACCTTACGGTGCTGCCCCTCGCCATCCGGGTGTTTACCCGAGGCCTTTACGGAGGACGGAAAGAATCAGCGGTAATAGTCGGGGTAGTCGGGCTCCTGGGCCCGGTGGTGGTTGCCCCGAGAGCTTGCCCGGCCTCGTGCGTCGGAGCCGGTGGCCGCGGCCTCGGGGGCCGGCGCCGTGCCGTAGAGCTCGCCGTAGCTCGGCCAGCTCGCCGCGTCACTCCCGTTGGGAGTGCCGGGCTCCGGCCAGGCGGCCGGGCTGACCGGGCTGGCCTGTCGGGGCTCGTAGCCGTATCCACCCGGCGATCCGCCCGTCGCCGCCCCGCCCCGCGGGTCGGCCGGACGGTCCGGGGTGGAGGAGAAGGTCCGGGAGGGGCCGGTCGAGGTGGAGACCGCCGGGCTCGGGCCGGTGATCGCGTCGTCCTCGATGGTGGCCCAGCCCGAGCTGACCTCGTACGAGCCGGAGGGCGGAGCGCTGTAGACCGGCGTCTGGTAGGAGGAGTAGGAGGGGCCGGGGTCGTCGAGGATGTCGGCGGTGTTCGCCGCCGGCCAGCCTCCCGACGAGGGGTTCGTGGCCTGAGCCCACGGGTTGTCCGCCGGGTTGCCGGTCTTGGGCGGCTGCGACGGGGTGCGGTAGGAGGCGGCGAGCGGGTCGGGCGCGGCCGCGGCGGGGAAGCCGCCGCTGGTCGTGGGGCCCATGGGGGGCATCGGGGCACCGCCGCCGGGACCGGCGCCGGGACGGCCGCCGGCCGGGCCGGGCCGGGCGCCGGGAGCGCCGTTGCCGGCCGCGGTGGAGGCGGCGCCGCTGGGCCGGGAACCCGCGCCGTTCGCCGCGGAGCCCGCGCCGCGGCGGGAGTAGGAGCCGCCGAGCGGGTCGTTCAGCGGGTCGGGCCGGGTCGGGCCGTTGCCCTGGGCGGACCGGGGCGAGCCGCCGCCCTGGGCGGACCGGGGCAAGCCGCCGTTGCCCTGGGCGGTCGGCTGCGAGGACGCCCTGTTGCCGCCGCGACGGGAGCTCGCCCGCGAGGGGCGGGCCTCGCCGAAGGCGCCAGGAGTGGGAGCCGCGAAGGTCACGGTCTTCTGCTCGGCGAGCGAGGCGGCCGTGGGAGCCGGGTTCGGCTGGACCGGGGCCACCAGGTCGGAGAGACCGGAGGGCAGCGAGGCGGAGGCGATGGCCGGTTCGGCGGCGGGCCTGGCGGGTGGGGCCGAGGGGCGTTGCGGGGTGCCGCGGGACGGCTGGGGCCTGGTCGGCAGCGGGGCCTGCACGGTCACCGCGTCGGCGTCGACCTTCTGGTCGTCCTGCTCGACGGGACGGCTCGCGCCCATCCGAGCCGCCAAGGACCCTCCGAAACCGCCCTCGTCGGCCTGGAGCCGCGTCCAGTAGTCGTCGTCGTAGTCGTCCACCTGGCCGAACTCGTTCAGCCCGCGCTTGCCCCGCGAGCTCGGCGGCCGCGGCTGGCGTGGCGGCTTCGGCTCGTCGAACGGGGTCAGGTCGGGGGTGAAATGGTTCATCTTCGGTTCTCTGGTGGCGAAGTCGTCGCTGGACATGGTCGGAGTCAGCGCCTCCTTCTCCGCCATCTCCCGCAGACGCTCCGCGGGGAGTGCGCTCTCCCTGCGGTTCATCGACCGCATTCCCAGTGCCACGACGACGAGCACGAGGAGCACGACGGCGACCAGGCTTACTACGACCGCGATCATTGCACCACCCTCAAGGCCATGGCCTTACAGCGGCGCCGGTGAGGTCGCGCGGCCATCGACGCGACCTGCCCCCATGCATCACCTGCGCTCGGACATTGGATCTGATTGTGTCGGACCACTATGAGCGTTGTCACACCCTAAGTGAAGAATCGGTAACCATTACTACCTCCGGTGTTTGGCCAGTCACTCGATGTGCGCCGCGGTGAGCCGTCCCCAGGCGATCGTCTTGTCCGCGATGCTCTTCAAGGTCTTGTCGAGGAAGGTTCCCTTACGAAGATCGACCTTGCCGTCCAGCGCGTAGACAGTGAAACGATAGTTCTCCTGGGCGTCGCACGGAGGGCTATAGCCCACCTTGCCACTCGTCGTGCTCCCTTCGACGGCTCCCACCGGGACGCTACCCTCCGGTAGCTCATTAGTCCGCGGATCGATATCGAAAACGACCCAGTTCACCTCGCCGCCGGTCCGGGAGTTGTTGTCCACCACGATCGCGACGGACTTCGTTCCCTCCGGCACGCGGGACCAGCGGAGCGGCGGGTTACCGGCCGAACCCTTGCACGAGTAGTCGGACGGCAGGGGGCCGCCGTCTCTGACCTGAGGGCTGGAGACGGCGATCGGCTCCAGCTGCAACCGTTCCGTCGAGGCCATGCCGTTGGCCATCCCGCAGCCCGAGGACATGACGACGAGCGCCGCGGCCACCGTCACCTTCGAGATGTGCCGCGGGCGGCGCGTAGACGTTTTCGGCTGCCCCATGCCCGATGATGCTACGCGGGTCTGGAAGATGTGCAGACCGGATCGCGAGGTTCTGTTGCGGGGAAAAAGCCGGAAATATGGGAAAATCGAGGGACGGAAGGGGCTGGAGTGACTTCCAAAACGAGTTTCGCCCGCCCGCCGGAGTGGCGGGCCCGGAGCCTCAGTCGCCGCCCAGTTCCCGGTAGGGCTTCCTGAGCAGATCGACCAGAGGGATGTGCCGCACCTTGACCGCGGGCGGCTCGAGAGCCCGCAGCAGCAGGTCGGCCGGGGCTCCGGCGACGTCGGGCCGGGGCCGCAGGCGGTTCAGGGAGACGGCGGGGGAGTAGAAGTCCCCGATCCGCTCCTCGAAGGTCTGTTCCTCGGAAGTCCGTTTCTCGAAGGTTCGTTTCCCGGAGGTCCGCTCGTCGGCGGTTAGTTCCTCGGAGGTTCGCTCACCGGCGGTTAGTTCTTCGAAGGCCCGCTTCCTGGCGGTCCGTTCCTCAGAGGTTCGCTCTTTGGCGGTCCGTTCCTCGGAAGCTCGCTCCTTGGCGGTCCGTTCCCCGGAGGCCCGCCCGTCCAACGGCCTGCCGCCGGATCCGGTGTCGTCCATGTCAGCTCACCGCCCCGGGACCGAGCCGGAACAGCTCGCGCAGCTGGTCGGTGGACAGGTCGGTGATCCAGTCCTCGCCGGTGCCGACCACGCTCTGGGCGAGGGCCTTCTTGCGTTCGATCATCTCGTCGATCCGCTCCTCCAGCGTGTCAAGGCAGATGAACTTTCTGACCTGGACGTTTCTGGTCTGGCCGATCCGGAAGGCCCGGTCGGTCGCCTGGTCTTCGACGGCGGGGTTCCACCAGCGGTCCACGTGGACGACGTGGGTGGCGGCGGTCAGGTTCAGGCCGGTGCCGGCCGCCTTGAGCGACAGCAGGAACAGCATCGGCTCGTCGTCGTTCTGGAAGCGCTCCACCAGCGCGTCGCGTCTGCCCTTGGGCAGCCCGCCGTGCAGCCACAGCACCGGCCGGTCCAGGTGGGCGGCCAGATAGGGCTGCAGCAGGGCGCCGAACGCGGCGTACTGGGTGAAGACCAGGGCCTTGTCGCCCTCCTCGACGATCTCCTCGGCCAGCTCCTCCAGTCGGGCCAGCTTGCCCGACCGGCCCGCCAGCCGTGAGCCGTCCTTCAGCAGCTGGGCCGGGTGGTTGCAGACCTGTTTGAGCTTCGTCATGGTCGCCAGCACGTTGCCACGCCGCTCGATGCCGGTGGAGGCGTCGATCTTTCCCAGCATCTCGCCGGTCACGGCCCTGTACAGCTCCGCCTGCTCCGGGGTAAGGGTGCACCAGACCTTCATCTCCTGCTTGTCCGGCAGGTCGGAGATGATCGAGCGGTCGGTCTTGAGCCGCCGCAGCACGAACGGGCCGGTGGCCCGCTTCAGCGCCGCGGTGGCGTCGGGGTCGCGCCGGGTCTCGATCGGCTCCTGGTAGCGGGTCCTGAACCGTCTGGCCGGGCCGAGCAGGCCGGGGTTGCAGAACTCCATGATCGACCAGAGCTCCGCCAGGTGGTTCTCCACCGGCGTGCCCGTCAGCGCCAGCCGGGTGCGGGCGGGAATGGACCGCACCGCCCTGGACTGCTGCGCCGAGCTGTTCTTGATCGCCTGCGCCTCGTCGCAGACCACCCGCTCCCACCCGAGTCCCGCGAGCGCCCCCAGGTCCCGCAGCGCGGTGCCGTACGTGGTGACGACCAGGTCGGCCTCCCGCACGGCGGCGGCCAGCTCCTCGTCGCGCCTGCGCGTGCCGCCGTGGTGGACGTGGACGCGGAGCGACGGGGCGAACCTGGACGCCTCCTTCTGCCAGTTGCCGATCAGCGACATCGGGCAGACCAGCAGCGTCGGGGCGGGCGTACCGGTCTCGCGCTCGGCCAGCAGGAGCGAGAGGGCCGAGATGGTCTTCCCGAGGCCCATGTCGTCGGCCAGGATGCCCCCCAGGCCGAGCCCCGACAGGAAGCTCAGCCAGGACAGGCCGCGTTCCTGGTAGGGGCGGAGGGATCCGCGCAGCGCCCGGGGCGTGGCGACCGGGGTGAGACGGCGGTCGGCCTCGCCGGAGAGAAGGTCGCCCAGCAGGCCGTCCGCGTCGACCGCGATCAGCGGCAGCCTCTCGTCCCCGCCCTCCACGACCTCGCGGATCACCTCGCTGACGGTCCTCTCGCCGCCGCCGCGCTGCTCGATCACCTTGAGGGCGGCCTTGACCTGCTGGTCGTCCAGCTCGACCCACCGGTCCTTGACTCGTACCAGGGGGATGCGGAGCCCGGCCAGCCCGGCCAGCTCCTCCGCGCTGATCGTGTGGTCGCCGACGGCGACGTCCAGCCGGACGCTCACCCGCCCGCCGAGGCCGAACCCCTCGCCCCCGTCGTCGCTGCCGTCACCGCCGTCACCGGCGAGCGTTCGGGTGGTCAGCTTCAGGCCCAGCCCCTGCCGTCCGGCCCAGGCCGGCAGCCGTACGCCGTATCCCGCCGCCCTGAGCATGGGCGCGCCGTTGCGGAGGAACGAGAACGCCCAGGCCGTCTCGACCGTCAGGGCGACCGGCTCGGGGGCGCGCAACGCGACGTGGAGGTCGGGATGAAGGCGTACGGCCCGGCCGAGGCCGGCGCGGATCAGCTCCTCGGGCCGCTCGGGCAGCCACGGCGCCCGCTCGCCGGCCCGGATCCGCTCGGCCGACAGATACCGGGCGGGCCCGCGGTCCTCACGCCCCCGGCCGGTCCCGCCGTCCTCTCCGCTCCCGTCGCCTTCGCCTTCCCGGTCTCCCGGGTGCTCCGCGAGGCTTTCGCCTTCCCGGTCTCCCCGTCGCTCCCCGTCGCCTTCGCCTTCCCGGTCTTCCGAGTGCTCCGCGGGGCTTTCGCGTCCCCCGCCGGGGGCGGTGTCCAGGTCATCCGCCGGGGAGAGGCCGAACTCGACCCTCCAGGAGTCGCCGTCGTCGGCGGGTTCGATGAGCCGGAAGCAGACCCTGACCGGCCCGTCCAGCTCGTGCGCCGACGTGAGCCAGCCGGTCAGGGCCTCGCCGAGCTCCGTGACCTCGTCCTGCCTCGCACCGGGGAGCGAGGCGTCCTCGCCGGTCAGCGCGTACAGCCAGCGGTCGGGCAGGGCGGTCTTGGGGCCGGGACGGTTGCCGAGGATCAGGCGGCCGGGCAGCGAAAGCCGCGCCGCGCCGTCGACCAGGGCCTCCAGAACCTCGCCCAGCACCTCCCCGGCCGGTCTCTCGCGCACCGCCGCCCTGCACACCGGCGGCATCGCGCCGGCGAGGCCGGGCAGCGCGGCCAGGTCGGCGCCGGTCAGCACCGGGCGCCAGCGGGCCGCGTGGACGTCGCCCTCGAAGGCGAGCTGGGGCAGGATCCGGCCGCGCCGGACCAGGCCGCGAGCGTGCTCGGCGACCACCGCGAGGTAGCGCAGCGAGAGGGCGGGCTCCCAGGCGAGATCCTCGGCGCCGCCCGCGCTTCCGGCGGTGAGACCGGCGGGGACGGGGCCGAGGTCCGGCAGCGAGCCGAGCAGGCCGAGCGCGCCGGCCGGCCGGAACAGCAGGGCGGGAACCCGCCAGGCGGAGATCCTCGGATTCCGGGCCCGGCTCGCCAGGCCGGACTCGGGAGAAGGCAGCGGGCCCGAGGTCGAACCGGGGAGCAGGACGACCAGCTCCCCCTCGACGACCGTGGTGTTCATCAGGGTCACAGCGCTCCCGCCGCTCCCGCCGCTCCCGCCGCTCCCGCCGCTCCCGGCACTCGTGACGCCCGGGATACGCGCGACGGCGGGGACGCCCGTGGCTCCAGGGGTGCCCGGGACGGCCCCCTGGAGGCCCGTCCCGCCCCCGCGGCCCCCGCCCGCACCTCGGGGGAGGACCCCACCCGAAACTTCGCTTAGAGGCTCATTCACGGCTTCTTTTGATAAATCCCCCGAAACGCCACCGAGGGCGGCGGCCAGCGCGGTCGTGGACGCCGCGAAGGGGTGCGGGCGCAGGGCGGCGCGGGAGACGGACGCGGGGGTCCGGACGGTGTCCTCCGCCCAGACCCCCACGAACCCGTCCACCCACACGCCATGGACCACGAGCACGTGTGACCACCCCTGGTTCTTCGTCGCATAGCGGGCGTCACCCCCGAGCCCGGCCTGCCGACAGACTAGACGTGGCTGCGGAACGCGCGGATCGCCAGCGGGGCGAAGACCACGGCGAAACCCGCGGCCCAGAGCAGCGAGAAGAAGGTGGCCTGGCCGACGTCGCCGCCGATGAGCAGGCCGCGGATGGCGTCCGCCAGATGCGTGACGGGGTTGATGTCCGACCAGGTCTTCAGCCAGGACGGGAAGGTGGCGGAGGGCACCAGCGCGCTGCTGGTGAAGGTGAGCGGCATCATCGTGGAGAAGGAGATCATCTGCACCTTCTCGGGGCTGGAGGCCTTCAGGCCGATCAGCACCGACATCCAGGACATCGCCAGGGCGACCACGACCAGCAGGGCCAGCGCACCCAGCAGGCCGAGGACGCTGGTGGTCACCCGGAAGCCCAGCACCATGCCGAAACCGATCAGCAGGGCGAACGCCCACACCTGCTTGACGGTGTCGGCGATGATGCGTCCCGACAGGGGCGCGGTGCGGGCGATGGGCAGGCTGCGCAGCCGGTCGAAGACGCCCTTGGTGATGTCGGTGTTGAGGCCGATCGCGGTGGACAGCGTGTAGAACAGGGCGTTCTGCACGAGCAGGCCGGGCAGGGCGAACTGCAGGTAGTCGCCGGTGGATCCGGAGATGGCGCCACCGAAGACGTAGGTGAACAGCAGCAGGAACATGATGGGCTGGATGCTCAGATCCAGCAGCTCCCACGGGTTGTGCTTGATCTGGACCAGGCTGCGCCAGGCCAGTGTCATGGTCTGCTGCAGCGTGGCCAGGGGAGTGACGCGCCTGGCGGCCACCTGCGGGATGGTCGTCGTCAGCGTGGTCATGCGAAGATCTCTTCTTTCTGAGGGGTGCCCTCGTCCTTGGGGTCGCTCTCGTCGTCGGGCAGGCGGCCGGTGAGGGACAGGAAGACCTCGTCCAGGCTGGACTTGCGCAGCGCGAGCTCCGAGGCGATGACGCCCTGGTCGTCGAGGAGGCGCACGATCGCGGGGACGACCGCGGGATCGTGGACGGGGGCGGTGGCCCTGCCCCCGTCGAGATCGGGCGCCTCGCCCAGCACGTCGGCCATGATCTTGCCCACCAGGTCGAGGTGCTCGGCCCGCAGGGGGCGCACCTCCAGGACCTGGGCGCCGGTGGTCGCCTTGAGCTGGTCGGAGGTGCCGGAGGCGATGACCTTGCCGTGGTCGAAGACGACGATGTCGTCGGCGAGCTGGTCGGCCTCCTCCAGATACTGGGTGGTGAGCAGCACCGTGACGCCGTCGGCCATCAGGCCGCGCACCACGCTCCACAGGTCGGTGCGGCTGCGCGGGTCGAGCCCGGTGGTGGGCTCGTCGAGGAAGAGCACCTGGGGGCGGCCGACCAGGCTGGCGGCCAGGTCGAGGCGGCGGCGCATGCCGCCGGAGTAGGTCTTGGTGGCGCGCCCGCCGGCGTCGGACAGGTCGAAGCGTTTCAGCAGCTCGCTCGCGCGTGCCCGGGAGTCGGCACGGGTCATGCCCAGCAGGCGGCCGATCATCATCAGGTTCTCGACGCCGGTGAGCATCTCGTCGACGGCGGCGTACTGGCCCGTCAGGCCGATCAGCGAGCGCACCTGGTGTGCCTGGCGCGTCACGTCGTAGCCGCCGACGCTGGCGGTGCCGCCGTCGGGGCGCAGCAAGGTCGCCAGGATGCGCACCGCGGTGGTCTTGCCCGCCCCGTTGGGGCCCAGCACGCCCAGCAGCCGCCCCTGTGGCACGACGAGATCCACCCCGTCCAGCGCTCGGGTCTCCCCGTAGCGCTTCACCAGGCCCTCGGCCTGGATCGCATAGGTCATCGCTCGCACCTTTCAGTAATCATCGGACCTCCAGCATGCACTGCGGCCCCGACACTTTTTGAGCCTCAGCTGGGCCGGAGACGGGGAAACCTTGGTTGATCGCCGAAATGCGGCCGACGGGGGGCGTCCTGCCGAGGCGCCCGTTTCCCGGCCCGCCGCGCCGCTCTCCCCGGTGCCCGGGGGAGTCCCTTCCGTGACGCCGCCGGAACGCCCTGCCGGGACAAGAGCGTTTAGGCTGACAGCGTGAGCGACCGAGCCGATGAGCACAGCGCCGCCTCCGAGGAGGCCAAGGCGGCCGGTCTGCCGGGTGAGCGCCGCGCCGGCGCTCCCGGGCGCACCGGCGTCTCCCTGCGCGCCCCCGCCAACCCGGTCTCCCGCAAGGCCATCCTGCTGTGGTTGCTGGAGGGACTGTTCTGGTCCGTTCTCCTGGCCGGGGGTTCCTTCTTCCTGGCCGGGTGGATCGACGAGGACCCGTGGTCCTGGCTGCCCGGGTGGGCGCTCGACAACATCCGGTGGCTGCCGTGGCTGGTGGTGCTGCTCCTGGTCCCGGGCACGCTCGTCGAGCCGTTCTGGCGGTACGCCGTGCACCGGTGGGAGCTCAGCGGGGACGTCGTCTACGCCCGTTCCGGGTGGCTCAGCAGGGAATGGGTGTTCGTCCCCGTCAGCAGGATCCAGACGGTCGACAAGGCGCAGGGCTGGTTCGAGCGCCTGCTGGGCCTGGCCACGGTCGAGATCCGCACCGCCTCCCACGCGGGCTCGTCCACCATCAAGGGTCTTGAGTACGAGGTCGCCGCCGGACTGGCCGAGAGCCTCGCCCGCCGCGCGGAAGAGCTCAGGGACGACGCGACATGACCGAATCCTCCTCCGGCTCCAGCCGTCCGCCGACCGACCGTCCGCCGGCCGCACACGTGCCTGAGGGGCGTCCGCCGGCTGGACCCGACCCGCAGGCCGGGCCGGACGGTCCCGCGGCGGGCGCGTGGACCGCCCCCGACGACGGCGGCGCCCCGGGTTCCCTCGGTGGCGTGCCGGGCCACCCGCCCGTCCAGGGCGGTGACGGGCCGGGTCTCCCGCAGGTGCCCGGCGGCGACGGGCCGGGTCTCCCGCGTGTGCCCGGCGGCGAGGTGGCCGCGGGAGCCGTACCGGGAGGGGCCCCGGTCCCGCCGGGCGCGGAGGGGACGGGAGGCGTGCCGGCGGAGAGGACGCCGACGGAGAGGCCCCTGCGGCTCAGCCCGAAGGTGCTGCTGACCGATCCGATCAGGATGCTGCCCTCGCTCCTCCTGCCGCTGGCCGGTGTCCTGTTCCTCGGCGGTTTCTCCCTCGGGTCGTTCGGGTGGGCGGCGATGGCCGTCGTCGGCTCCGTCGTGTTCGCGGCCGTGCGCTGGGCCACCTTCACCTACCAGATCGTCGGCGACAGGCTGGAACTCACCCGGTCGCTGATCAGCAGGTCGGTGCGGACGATCCCGCTGGAGCGGATCCGCGGCGTCGACGTCAGCGCCCCGCCGCTGCACCGCCTGCTCGGCATCGCCGTCCTGCGGATCGACACCGGCGCGGGCGGAGACGAGAAGCAGGAGGGCGAGCTCGACGGCGTCACCGTCGAGGAGGGGGAGCGGCTCAAGGCCGTGCTGCTCTGGCACGCGCGCGCCCGGACGGCGAGACGCGTCCGGGCGCGCGGGGCGGCTTCGGCGGCAGGGACCGCCTCCGGTTCCACCGAGCTCACCGCCGGCGTGCCCGGCCCGCCCGGCGTGCCCGGCCCGCCCGGCGTGCCCGCCGGGGCGCGGAAGGGAGCGGCCGGATCCTCCGCTCGCCACGAGGTGGGCGACACGACCCCCGACCGGGTGTTCTTCGTGATGCCGTGGAAGTGGCTCGCGTACGGCCCCCTCTCCGGCGCCTACCTGCTGACCCCGTTCGCGCTGGTGGCCGGTGCCGTGGGCCTGGCGTTCCAGTGGGGCAGCGAGTTCAGGATCGACAGGCGGGTCGTGGTGGGTGTGGGGGAGTGGATCTGGCAGCATCCGCCCCTGCTCGTCGCGGCCGTGGTGCTGCTGGTCCTGGCCATGCCGGTGATCGCTGTGATCATGTACGCGGTGTTCAACTGGGACTTCACCCTCCGCGCGAGCGAGGGATACCTGATCGCCGGGCGCGGTCTGATCACGCGCAGGAGCGTGTCGCTGGAGCGGCGCAGGGTGCGGGGGTTCGAGTTCGTCGAGGGACCGGCCGAGCGCCGGGCGGGGCTCGGCCGCGCGTGGGCGATAGTGACCGGTCTCGGCGACTCGGAGACCCGGGGCCAGCTGATGCCCGTGGCCCCGAGGGACATCGTGCTCGACGTGGTGGGCGAGGCGGTCGGCCCGATCGCCACCGGGCTGCGGCCGCACCCGCCGGCGGCGCGCAGGCGCAGGCTGTTCCGGGCGATCTTCCCGTGGGCGGTGATCGCCGCCTGCACGGTGCCGGCCGCCCTGCTGTGGTCGGGGCTCTGGTGGGTTCTCGCGGCGCCCGCCCTGCTCCTCGCGCTGCTGGGCGTACCACTCGGCCTCGACCGGTACCGGTCCCTCGGTCACACGTACGACGGGAGCCGCCTGTCGGTCCGGTCGGGGTCGCTGCGACGCTCCCAGGCGGTGGTGGAGGAGCGGGCCGTGGTCGGCTGGACCCTGAGCCAGACCTGGTTCCAGCGCCGCGCCGGCCTGCTGACCGTGACCGCGGGCGTGGGGGCGGGCGCCGGCGGCTACGCGGCCCTCGACGTCGGCGAGGCCGAGGGGCCCGCCTTCGCCGCGGAGGTGACCCCCGCCTGGCTCACCCCGTTCCTCATTCCGGATATCCCAGATATCCCAGATACTCCGGACGCCGCTGCCGCTCCGGACGCCGCCGGGGGCGGCTGACATACGACGAGGCGGGGACGACCGGTGTCCCGGTCGTCCCCGCCTCGCGCGGTGCGGTCAGTCCTGGCGGCGAGCGCCGAACATGATCTCGTCCCAGGTGGGCACGGACGCGCGCCGTCCCCGGGACTTCTTGGCAGGCCGCGCCGGAGCCGGTGCCGGCTTCGGCGGCTCCGCGGGCTTCTCCGCCGCGGGCTTGTCGACCTTGGTCTCCTGCATTGCCCCCGTGTCCCCCTGTGTCTCTTGCCTGCCCGGCTCGGCCTTGGCCCGCTCGTCCACGCTGACGCGCGCCGCCGGTACAGCTATCGAACCCTCCTGGGCCGATCCGGTCTCCGGCGCGGGTTCGGAGGCGGGGGTCTCCTTCGCCGCGACGGTCTTCTCCGCTTTCGCGGAAGCCTGCTCGACGGTCTTTCCGGCGGCGGGGGATCGCTGGTCGGCGGGGCCGGACGGGACGGCGGCCGGAGCGGGCTCGGCCGGCTCGGGCGTGGCCGCCGCGGGGGGCGGCGAGGGCTTCGCGACCTCGGCGACCTCGGCGACCTCGGGAGTCTTCACGACCTCCGGGGTCTTCGCCACCTCCGGTGCCCGCACGACCTCCGGCGCCTTCGCCGCCGCGGGCTCGGCCACGGTCTCCGGCCCGGTGACCGCTTCCCCGGGGGGAGTGGCCGGTCCGTGCTCGGGAGACGGCTCTCGCGGGATGACCTGCTCCCCCGTGACGGATCCGTGCGCGGCGGGCGCCGGTTCCGGCGCGGCCACCGCAGGCGGTTCGGCCGCCGTCGCGGCGGGCTGAGGCGCTGGGACGGGCCGCGGCGCGACGGGCGCCGGGGGCTCCGGCTCCGGGGCGGTGAGCGGCTCGTACGCGGCCGGTGTGACCGGCTCGTACGCGGCCGGCTCGTACGTGACAGGCTCGTGCGCCGCCGGGGTGACCGGCTCGTACGGGGGCGGGTACGGGGCGAGGGGCTCGGGCAGCACCGGCTCGGGGGGCCTGACCCGCGTGACGGGGTCGGCACCCTGGGCCGCGGGGGAGGCTGGCTCGGGGGCCCTTTCCTGCTGGTGCCCGGCCGGGTCGGGAGCGCGCAGCGGCGGCACCGACACCCTCGGCGCCTCGTATCCGGCGGGGAGCGGGGGCATGGGCGGCTGCTGGTAGGCGGCAGGGGACGCCGAGGGCGCCGAGGGCGCTGCCGGCGCGGGGGGCGTCGAGGACGCGGGGGGCGCTGAGGGCTCGACCTGGGCGTAGGCGGGCCGGGGCTGGACAGGGGTCTCGTGCCGCAGGACCGAGGGGAAGGCCACCGGTGGCTGGTTCAGCGGCTCGGGGGCCAGCGGCGGCACCGGCGCGAGCTTGGCCACGCGCGGAACGAACGGCGTGACCGTGGTGTCCTCGAACGGCTCGACGTCCTCGCCGCTGGACAGCCGCAGGGCCTCGTCGTCGTGGGGCGTGATGTGGCGCCGGCGCGGGTCGAAGAGCCACTCGGCGTTGCGCGTGTGACCGTTCCACACGAAACCGAGCTTGATGCGCCACATGTTGTCGTCCCGCTTGGCGGAGTCCCACTCGATCTCGTCGGCGGGGACGCCACGGCGGGTCAGCCGCTCGGCGACCAGGTCGCCGAGGGTGGGACCGGGAGCGGAGTCGCCGGGCAGGCGTACGGCGCAGCGCTGCGCCTGCTGTGCCATGTACTCACGTTCCTGGAGCACGGGGCCCTCGAACCACCGCACGCGCTCGACCGGGATTCCCGCCGTGTTGGCGATCTCCTCCGCGGTCTCGCCGGCACGGATCCGGGCCTGGATCTCCTTGGGGCGCAACGGACTCTCCACTTCGATCTCGTACTGGCCGAGACGGGAGAAGTTGCCGCGGACGGCAGCACGGAGCCGGTCGTCGACGGGCAGCGTGAACCGGGTTCCCCGGCCGGCTGTCGCCAGCACGAGATAGGTCCCGTCCTCACTCACCGCGACGAGTCGGAGCTCCTGCATGCGAGTCCCTTCGTCGTCGTGCTCAATCTTCCCCCGGACCCTTGAGTCTCTCGCGTGTGCCGGTTGCCTGCCAGCACCGTACCCGGCATGTCCGAACATCGCCTTCCTGGATGGGGCTCGCAGCGATGTGACGCCGGTCACATTTGCTCCATTCATCTAATTACAGGGCACCGGTCTGGAGCAGCAACTTCGGGGTCCTCAAGGGATTCTCACGGATAACACCGGGAACCGCTGCGGACTTCCACCAAGAACCGGGAGATGGCGGTGAGGCCGGTCCGCCGGTCCAGGGCGGGTATGCCGCGATTGCGGCGATATGCGGGGGCCGGTCGTCGCGGTCCGTGACGACGGGACGCGGCGGCGGCTGACATGGACGGCGGGAGAAGGTCATCTCCAGCGGACTCCCTCGGGGTCGAGCGGCACGGGCGTCTGCGAATCTGCCCCTCGTGCGCGCCAGGGAACGACGGGACACGCGGACGCGTCGCTCTTCGAGCGAGCCTTTGCGCCACCCTTTACCGAAAGCTGGCGAGAAGCGGCCGATTCGGGGGAACGGGGCGCGACCCGGGGACCGTGCGACGGGGGAGGCGGAGGGCGCCGTCCCTCAGCCCAGGACGGTGTCGAGGTGGTCGTTGGCGAAGACGCGGCCCGGGTCGAGAACATCCCGTACCGCCAGGAAGTCAGCGAAACGGGGATAGACCTGTGCCAGGTAGGCCGCGTCGCGGGTGTGCAGCTTGCCCCAGTGCGGCCGGCCGCCGAGCCTCGTCATGATCTCCTCGACGCCCTCGAAGTAGGCCGGGTTCGGTGTCGGCCGGTAGACGTGGCAGGCGAGATAGGCCGAGTCCCTGCCGTAGGCGGTGGACAGCCAGGCGTCCGAGGCCGGGGTGACCCGCACCTCGATCGGGAAGCTGATCTTCCATTCCCGCCGTTCCAGCAGGTCGCGGACCTCGCGGAGGGCCTGCCCGAGGTGCTCGCGCGGGATGGCGTACTCCATCTCCAGGAAGCGCACCTCCCGCACGCTCGTGAAGACCCGGTGCGAGGCGTCGGTGTGGGCCGAGGCCGACAGCGTGGCGGCCGAGAGCGCGTTGAGCCGGGGGATGGCGCCCGGGTAGCGTCCGCCGACCCCGCACAGCGCGCCGAACAGGGTGTTCTCCATGAAGTGGTTGTCGAGCCAGTATCTCAGCGCGGCCGGGGGCCTGGCCGGTCCGGGGCTGCGGTTGTTGCGCTTGGTCAGGCAGGTGTCGGTGTGCGGTAACCAGAAGAAGTCGAGGTGCTCGTTGCCGGCGACGAGCGTGTCGAGGGAGCCGAGGATCGCGGTCAGCGTCATCGGCTCCCGGACGCAGCGCAGCAGGAAGGCGGGCTCCACCCGGAAGGTCACCGCGGTCACCACGCCGAGCGCGCCCAGGCTCACCCTGGCGGCGTCGAACAGGTCCCGCTCGGCCACCCCGCGGATCTTCCCTTCGCCGTCGCCGCGGACCGTGACGATCTCCCCGTCGGCGAGCACCATCTCCAGCGCCAGCACCTGGTCGGCCATCCCGCCGACGTCCCTGCCGGTGCCGTGGGTACCGGTCTGGATGGCCCCGGCCACGGTCTGGGCGTCGATGTCGCCCATGTTGGCCAGGGCCAGGCCCATCCGGTGCAGCTCCCGGTTGAGGGCGCAGACCGTCGTCCCGGCCTCGGCCGTCACCCAGCCCTCACCGCTCTCGCGGATCCCGGTCAGCGCGCCGGGACGCAGCAGGAGGCCGTCGGTGAGCGCCACCGGGGTGAAGGAGTGGCCGGTGCCGGTCATGCGTACCCGGCGGCCCGCCGCGGCGGCGTCCCGCACGGCCCGCGCGACCTCCTCGGCGGAGGCGGGCGCGCGGACCTCCGCGGGGGTGGCGGACTGGTTCCGGGCCCAGTTGCGGAAGGTCTCGCCCATGGTCACTCCTGCCCCGCGGGCGGCACCCGGCCGGCCGGGTGCGCCGGCGCCCCGCTCGGGGGGAGGCTCGCCCGGGATCAGGGGGGTCGCCGCCGGCTCACGTTCGTGTGGTTCGCCAGCGAATATGAACGATACTCACGATCACTGCTGGGCGACAGGGGTTCGCAGCCAGGCGGAGCCGCCGACGCCGATCGTCACGGCCAGCAGGGCGCAGGCGAAGGAGAATCCGTAGGCGTTGGAGGCGCCGAACGTGTCGGTGAGCCTGCCCCCCGCCCACGCGCCGATCGCCACGCCGAACCCGACCGAGGTCGAGATCCACGACATCCCCTCGGTGAGCAGGCCCGCCGGGACCAGCTGCTCGGTCAGGCTGTAGCCGGTGATGATCGTCGGGGAGATGGCCAGCCCGGCCAGGAACAGCGCGCCCGCCATGAGCCTGATGTCGCCGATGAGCATGATCGGGGTCAGGCCCGCCGCGAACACCGCGAGCGAGCGGACGAACCTGCTGCTCAGCGGGATGCTCCACCGCCGCGCGCCGTACCAGAGGCCGGAGACCAGGCTCCCGCCGGCGAACGAGGCGAGCAGCAGCCCGGCCGCGGCCTTGGCGCCCCGTTCCTCGGCGAACGCGACCGTGATCAGGTCGACCGAGCCGAACACCGCCCCCATCGCCAGGAACGCGCCCGACATCAGGGCCACGCCGGGGATGGTGATCGGGGTGCCCGAGCCGGTCTCCCTGGGGCGGACGGGCGGCTCCGTGCCGCGCTGCAGGGCGAAGGCGATGCTGCCCGCGACCGTGCAGGTCAGAGCCACGATCAGGCCCGCGTACGGGTTGATCATGGTGGCCAGGGCGGTGACCAGCGCCGGGCCCGCGACGAAGATGACCTCGTCGGCGACCGACTCGAAGGAGAACGCCGTGTGCAGCCTCGCCGACCCGGCCAGCAGGTGCGACCAGCGGGCCCTCACGAGCGAGCCGAGCGAGGGCGCGGTCGCGCCGACCACGACGCCGGTGGCGAAGAGCGTCCAGCGGGGGGCGCCGTGGTGGGCGCAGAGCATCATGCCGGCCAGCGTGGCGCCGTGCGTCAGCGTGAGCGGGATGACTACTCTGGCCTGGCCGAACCTGTCCACCAGGCGCCCCGACAGCGGGGCCGCGACGGCCAAGGAGACGCTGACGGTGGCCGCGACCGCGCCCGCCGTCGCGTAGGAGCCGGTGAGCGCCTTGATGAGCAGGATGATGCCGATGCCGAGCATCGACATGGGCATCCGCCCGAAGAATCCCGCGACGACGAAACCCTTGACGCCGGGCGTGCTGAAGAGCCCCCGGTACGGCCCGACCACCGATCATCTCCTTGCTGCCCCGCGCGTGGAACAGGCCGACGATTTCGCACAGAGCCGCCGATCGGCAAGTGTTTTTCCGGGCAACGGCTCACGACACGGTCCGTTGGAGCTAACGTGAGCGCGGTGTCACGTCTTCCCGGGTTGCGGTTGTTCGTCCCAGTAGCAGTGGTCATGACCGCCCTTCTCGCCCTCGGCGGCGTCGCGCTCGCGGTGATCAACGCCGGTCGCCCCTCCGCTCCCGCCGCCTCCGCGGCCTTCGGCGAGAGCGCCGTCGTGGAGTCCCGCATCAGGGACCTGTCGGCGATAGCGCCGGTGGCCGCCCCTCCCACGGTCCCGGCGGGCTCGGCGAACCCGAACCCGAACCCGAACCCGGACTCCGAGCTGGATCCGGACGCTCCGGCCGGAGAGGACCCGGCTCCGCAGAACCCGGACCCGCGGGATTCGGGCTCGCGAGACCCCGCCTCCCCGGGACCGACACCCGGGCCGGAAGCCGGGCGGACCCCCGTCCCCGAGCCGGGGACGACGGGAGCTCCCGGACTCGCATCCACCCCGCCCAGGCTGCTGGTCATCTCCCCCTCGACGCTGACCGAGCAGACCAAGGAGGACATCTCCCGGCTCAAGTACGTCCAGAAGGTCGACTCCTTCGACGGCGGGGCGGTCAAGGTGTCCGGGGTCGGGCTCAACCTCATCGCGGTCGATCCGGACCGCTTCCGCGCGTGGGCCCCCAGGGCCGTCGCCGAGCAGCAGGGGATCTGGAACGCCCTCACCAGGGGGGAGTTCGTCGCCGACAGCGCGGCGGCACGCCGCCTCGGACTGGTCCTCGGCTCGGAGTACCAGGTGGACGGCGGCCCCCGGCTGCGGGCAGCGGCCTCCGCCGGGTTCGGCCTGCCCGGCGTGGACGGCATCGTGGGGGAGGAGACCGGCCGCAGGCTGGGCCTGCTGCCGGGCGTGGCGCTGCTCGTGCACAGCTCGGAGAAGGCCGCAGGCGTCCTCAGGACGCGGGTGGGCAGGCTGCTCGGCCCGGGTTCCCAGGTGGTCGCCGTCGGCGCCCGCACGGTGAAACCCACCCTGAAGCCCACCACCGGCGCGACGACCGGGAGGGCGGGCACCGGCCGGGTGCGGCGGGTCGCGGTCGGCAGGCCGGGCAGCTACCTGGAGCTCTACCGCAAGGCGGCCGGAGTCTGCCCGGGGCTCTCCTGGACGGTCCTGGCCGCGATCGGCCAGGTGGAGAGCTCGCACGGGCGCAACAACGGCCCCTCCTCGGCGGGCGCGCAGGGACCGATGCAGTTCATGCCCGCCACCTGGAAGGCCTACGGGGTGGACGGCGACGGCGACGGCATCGCCGACATCTGGAACCCCTACGACGCGGTCCCCGGCGCGGCCAATTACCTGTGCGCCAACGGGGCGGGCCGGGGCGGCAAGAAGCTGGAGAAGGCCATCTGGTTCTACAACCACTCCTGGTCGTACGTCGCCAAGGTCATGGGCATCTCCCGGGGCTACGCCGCCGCCTACCCCTGAGGTGCCCGCGCCCGTCTCCAGGGCACCCGCGACCGGCCGGCCGTGCCCGCGACCGGCCGCGCCCATGACCACTCGCGGCCCCGTGACCGCCCAGAGCCCCGCCACCGGGTCAGAAGCGAAGCCAAGGCCCCCATGAACGCCAGGGCCCCATGACCGCCTGCGGTCGCACGGTCACCCGCGGCGGCGCGGCGGGGCCGGGCAGCAGGTGGCCGCGCACGCGACGGGCTCGGGCTCGGCGAGCAACTCCCCGACCATCGAGACGAACCGCGGGTGGGTGCCGGCCGTGGACGCCCTGACCAGCGGCAGGCCGATCTTCCTCGCCGTCTCCGCGGCCTCCACGTCGAGGTCGTAGACGACCTCCATGTGGTCGGAGACGAAGCCGATCGGCACCAGCACCACCGCCGGGGCGTCGACCTCCAGCAGGTGGTCGCAGACGTCGGGTTCCAGCCACGGGATGTGCGGGGCGCCGCTCCGGCTCTGCCAGACCAGGTCCCACGCCCTGCCGCCACCGTCGCCACCGTCGCCGCCCTCGTCGTCGCCGCTCACCTCGGCGGTGACCAGCGTCGCCGCCCGGCGCAGCTGCGCCTCGTACGCCCCGCCGCCGGGTCCGGCCGTCGCGGCCATCGAGGTCGGGATGCTGTGCGCGGTGAAGACCAGCCGCGCGGAGTCCCTGAGCCCGGCGGGCAGCCGGTCCAGGGCCTCGCGGGTGCGGTCGGCCATCGCCGCGACGAACCCGGGGTGGTCGAAGTAGTGCCGGAGCTTGACGACCTCCGGGGCACCCTCGACCGCGGCCCTGGCGAACGAGATGTCGTCGATGTACTGGCGGCAGGCCGAGTACGAGCTGTAGGCGGCGGTGACGAAGGCCGCGGCCCTGCGCACGCCGTCGGACGCCATCCGGCGGAGCGTGTCCTCCAGGTAGGGATGCCAGTTGCGGTTGCCCCAGTAGACCGGAAGGTCGATGGTCGGCTCCACGGCCGCGATCAGGTCGCGGCACTGCTGGTTGATCGGGCTGGCCCCGCCGAAGCGCTGGTAGTGCGCCTCGACCTCCAGCAGCCGCTCACGCGGGATCCCCCTGCCCCGGACCACGTTCTCCAGGAACGGCATCACGTCGTCCGGCTTCTCCGGTCCCCCGAACGAGACGACGAGAAGCGCGTCGTAGTTCCCCATGGCATTCATCAAACCGCATGCCGGGGTGTCCTCTTGCCTGGTCACCTTGAGTAGTTCGTTATCAACAAGGTTTGTGGATGCATGTTCGGATGCATGTTCGGAGACGATCGCCGAGGTAGGTTCGAAACCGTGACCCCATTTAACGACATCCGCGATTATGTCGGCGTGCCGCGGGTGGCATCCCTGCGGCTATCCCTCGATGGAGCGCGCTTGGTCAGCGTGGTGCAGGCGCTCAATCCCGACGGAAAATCCTACGGAACCTCCCTGTGGGAGATCCCTCTCGACGGACGCCGGCCGTACCGGCTGACCAGATCCGTCAAGGGCGAGGCGGGGGCCGCGTTCACGCGGGACGGCGACCTGCTCTTCGGCTCGCGCCGGCCCGACCCGACCGTCAAGGAGGCCGACGAGGAGGTCCCCGCGCTCTGGCTGCTGCCCGCGGCGGGAGGCGAGGCCCGGCAGGTCGCCTCCCGGCCGGGGGGCATCGCCGGATTCGTGACCGGCGGGAAGACCGTGGTCTTCGGCTCCGACGTGCTCCCCGGCGACGAGGCGGACGAGGCCGAGCGGCGCAAGACCCGCAAGGACGCGGGGATCAGCGCGATCCTGCACGAGAGCTACCCGGTGCGCTACTGGGATCACGACCTCGGCCCCGGAGAGCCCCGGCTGTTCGCGGGCACCCTGGGCGACGGCGAGCGGCTGACCGAGGTCAGGGACCTCACCCCGCAGCCGGGCAAGGCGCTGTCCGGCCCCAGCGCGTGCGACGTGACACCGGACGGCTCCACGGTCGTGACGACCTGGGGCGTGTCGATGCCGCGGGGCGAGCTCCGCTTCGAGTTGGTCGCCATCGACACGGACGACGGCGGCGCCCGGCGGATCCTGGCCGCCGCGGACGAGCACGACTTCGACGGGCCGGTCAAGATCTCCCCCGACGGGCGCCTGGTCGCGTGCGTCAGGAACAACCACGCCGACATCGACCGGATCCCCGAGAGCACCCTGTGGATCGTCGACATCGCCACCGGAGAGGGCCACCCGGCGGGCGGCGAGCTCTGGCCGTCCGACATCGCCTGGGCGCCCGACTCCCGCTCGCTGCTCGTGGCCGCCGACGACCGCGGCCGCCGCCCGATCTTCCGGGTCCCGGCCGACGGGTCCGCGCCGGAGCGGCTCACCTCCGACGACGCCGCCTACTCCTCGCTCAACGTCGCGCCCGACGGTGCCGTCTACGCGCTGCGCAGCGCCGTGGACGCTCCCGCGGCCCCGGTCAGAGTGGCCCCGGACGGCACGGTCGGGAAGCTCGCCTCCCCCGCTCCCGAGCCGGAGCTGCCCGGCACGCTCACCGAGGTCACCGTGACCGCCGACGACGGCGCGGAGATCAGGGCCTGGCTGGTGCTGCCGGAGGGCGCCTCGGCGGAGAACCCCGCCCCGCTCCTGCTGTGGATCCACGGGGGCCCGCTGTCCAGCTGGAACGACTGGTCCTGGCGCTGGAACCCGTGGATCATGGCCCAGCACGGTTACGCCGTGCTGCTGCCGGATCCGTGCCTGTCCACCGGTTACGGGCCGGACATGATCCGGCGCGGCTGGGCCGACTGGGGTCCGCGCACCCACGCCGACCTGATGGCGATCACCGACGCCGCCCTGGAGCTGTCCCAGGTCGACCCCGCCAGGACCGCCGCCATGGGCGGCTCGTTCGGCGGCTACATGGCCAACTGGGTCGCCGGGCACACCGGCAGGTTCAAGGCGATCGTCACCCACGCCTCGCTCTGGAACCTCGACCAGTTCGCCGGCACCACCGACGCGTCCATGTACTGGCAGCGCGAGTTCGGCTCCCCGGGAACCAGCCTGTACGCGAAGCTCTCCCCGCACCTGGCGCTGGAGAACATCTCCACCCCGATGCTGGTCGTCCACGGGGACAAGGACTACCGGGTGCCCATCGGGGAGGCGCTGCACCTGTGGTGGGACCTGCAGCGCTCGGAGGTGGAGTCGAAGTTCCTGTACTTCCCCGACGAGAACCACTGGGTGCTCAAGCCAGGCAACGCGGTTGTCTGGTACGAGACCGTTCTGGCCTTCCTCGCGCAGCATGTCCTCGGGCGCGAGTGGAAGCGCCCGGAGTCGCTGTCGTGAGCCCGGCGCGGCGAGCGGGGGTCGCCGTGCGGCGGGGGCGGGCCGGGCAAGGACCAGGGGGACGGGCGGGGAATGCCGTACGCCCGGCTGGGCATATGGGGGCGGCGGGTGCCGTCGTGGACCCGTTGGAACGAGTGAGGAGCGGATCGTGGACAGCGCCGTGACCTTCGGCCGGCTGGCGGAGGAGATCGCCAGGGAGGCCGGCGAGATGCTGCTGGCCAAGCGGCCGCCCCGTCCCGAGGTGCTGGCCACCAAGTCCAGCCCGACCGACGTGGTGACCGCCCTCGACCGGGCCTCGGAGGAGCTCATCCGAGACAGGATCAAGGCGGTCAGGCCCGACGACGCGATCCTCGGCGAGGAGGGCGGTCCCACCGGCGAGGGCAGGGTCCGCTGGGTCGTCGACCCGATCGACGGGACGGTCAACTTCCTGTACGGGGTGCCCGAGTGGGCGGTCAGCATCGCGGTCGAGGTGGACGGCGAGGTGATCGCGGGAGTGGTCAACGTCGTGCCCCGCGGCGAGGTGTTCACCGCCGTCAGGGGCGGGGGCGCGTGGCTGGCGGGGGAGCGGCTGAGCTGCAACACCGGCGTACCGCTGGAGCGGGCGCTGATCGCCACCGGGTTCGGCTACGAGAGCGGGCGGCGCGAGGTGCAGGCGGAGGTGCTCCGCCACGTGCTGCCCCGGGTGCGCGACATCCGCAGGGGCGGCTCGGCCGCCTCCGACCTGTGCGCGGTGGCGGCGGGGCGGGTGGACGGCTACTACGAGCGCGGCCCCCAGTACTGGGACTACGGGGCCGGCGGCCTCATCGCCGCCGAGGCGGGGGCCAGGGTCGGCGGGCTGGAGGGCAGGCCGGCCGGCCCCGGCCTCACCCTGTGCGCGGCACCCGGCCTGTTCGAGGAACTGCACGACCTGCTGCTCCCGCTCGACCCGGAACGCGACGCCTGACCCCGGGAGGGGCGCCGGCGGTCCCGGCTCCGGCCCGTGAGGGGCCCCCGGCCCCGGTCGGTAGGGCTTCCGGCCCCCGGTCGATGGGGCTTCCGGTCGGTGGGGCTTCCGGTCGATGGGGGCGAGGGGAGAAGGGCACGAAAAAGCCCCCCGGCCGGTGGGCCGGGGGGCTCCTTCCCGTCAGCGCTGGATGGGGACGCCGTTGTCTGTGGCCAGACGGTGGAGATCCTCGATCTCGGCGGTGAAGGTGTCGGCGAGGTAGTCGTCGCCGGAGGTCCTGGCCTCCTGCAGATTCCTGCGTGCCTGGTCGAGGCGGTGTTCGATTGTGGTGGTGAACTCGCCCATCTCACCTTCTTTCTCACGGGCTCATGGGGACGGAAGATACCGCGATAGAGACTGGAACCGGCTGTACCCAGGGTGAACCACGAGCTAAACCTGTGTGTTTCCGACATCACACGGAGTGCCCGCTCCTGTGAGGGCCTTACCGTGTGCTTACAGGTGGTGAGGGGAGAATGGGGAGCCGGGCCGGCGGTTGCTCAGGGAATGTGACGGGAGGTGCCATAAGCCGTGCGAGTGCTTGTGGTGGAGGATGAGCGGGTGCTCGCCGACGCGATCGCGACCGGGCTCCGGCGCGAGGCGATGGCCGTGGACGTGGCCTACGACGGCGCCGGGGCGCTGGAGCGGACGGGATACATCGACTACGACGTCATCGTCCTGGACAGGGACCTGCCCAAGGTGCACGGCGACGAGGTCTGCCGCCGCCTCGTGGCCTCCCGCACCGCGTCCAGGATCCTCATGCTGACCGCCTCCGGCGACGTCGACGACAAGGTGGAGGGGCTGGGGCTGGGCGCCGACGACTACCTGGCCAAGCCCTTCGTGTTCGTCGAGCTGGTCGCGCGGGTGCGGGCGCTGGGCCGCCGTTCGGCCCCGGCGCTGCCGCCGGTGCTGGAGCGGTCGGGGGTCCGCCTGGACCCGGGCAAGCGGCTGGTGACCAGGGACGGCGCCGAGGTCGCGCTCACCAAGAAGGAGTTCGCGGTCCTGGAGGAGCTGATGCGCGCCGAGGGCGCGGTCGTCAGCCAGGAGGACCTGCTGGACAAGGCGTGGGACGAGAACATCGACCCGTTCACCAATGTGGTGCGCGTCACCATGATGACGCTGAGGAAGAAACTGGGCGAGCCTCAGGTGATCGAGACGGTGCCCGGGGTCGGGTACAAGTTGTGAGCACTCCGGCAGGCGGGGGAGAGGAACGCCCGAGGTTCGTCCCGGTGGGCGAGAACCGCGAGTCGGTGCCGACCCACCCGATGATCAGCCCCCATTCCGAGCGGGGCGCCTGGAAGAGCGAGCGGCTGGAGTCCGGGCCCCCCGCGAGGGAGGGGAGGTCGGCCGAGCGGCCCCCGCCGCCGGCCGGCCCGCCCGCGTGGGACGGGCCGCCCCCGGTGGGTGCCGCCCCGGCGCCGCGGACCCCGCTGGCCCGGCTACGGGCGATCATGGACCGGCTCAGCATCCGGTGGCGGCTGACCATCACCTACGCCGTGCTGTTCTTCACGGCCGGCGCCCTGCTGATGGCCGTGATCTACCTGATGGTGGGCTGGGCGCTCTACGGGGCGTGGCCGCCCTTCCCGTACGACGAGCTGAGGCAGCTCGTGGGGCCGGACATAGCGACCAACTTCAAGCAGGAGTGGTACTGGCAGCAGCACGTCGCGATCACCGGGGCGCAGCGGGAGATGCTGGCCCGCTCGCTGCTCGCCCTGCTGGGAGTCGGCATCCTGGCCGTCATCATCGGCTACATCGTCGCCGACCGGGCGCTCAAGCCCATCCAGCAGATGACCGCCACGGCCCGCAAGCTGTCGGGCTCCACGCTCGCCCACGAGCGGATCGACCTCAAGGGGCCCGACGACGAGCTGAAGGAGCTGGCAGACACCTTCGACGCGATGCTGACCAGGCTCAATGTGGCCTTCGACACACAAAGAAGATTCGTGGCCAACGCCTCGCACGAGCTCCGCACCCCCCTGACGATCAACCGGACGGTCCTGGAGATCGCCCTGGGCGATCCGGAGGCGTCGGGTGACCTGAAGGCGCTGGGCCGCACGCTCCTGGAGGTCAACGCCCGCAACGAGCGCCTGATCGAGGGCCTGTTGCTGCTGGCCCGCAGTGAGCGCGAGCTGAGCGTGCGCAAGCCGGTGGACATGAAGGACGTGGCCGAGACCGTCGTCGACCAGCTCGCCGCGCGGGCCGAGGAGGCCGGGGTCACCGTGATCCCCGAGCTCCGCAGTGCCGAGACCGTCGGCGATCCGGTGCTGCTCGAACGGTGCGTGGCCAACCTGGTGGAGAACGCGATAAAGCACAACCTCTCCGATTCCGGACGTCTGTGGGTCAGGACGGGAATGGTGGAGGGTGCCTTGGTTGTTCAGGTGGCCAACACGGGGCCGCATGTGCCCGCGTACGAGGTGAACAGCCTTTTCGAGCCGTTCCGGCGGCTCAACGCCGACCGGGTCGACTCGGACAAGGGGGCGGGGCTCGGGCTGTCCATCGTCCGCGCGGTCGTGCGCGCCCACGGGGGCAACGTGACCGCCGTACCCAGGGACGGAGGAGGTCTGGTGGTCACCGTGCGACTTCAGTCACGTTGATCCGGCGGGGGGCGTCTCGTTCACGCCGTACATGTGGTTGGATGTGCCGTCGAACACGGTGGTGCATGCCGCCGATGCTGTGGTTTACGCCATATTTGGCTAACCGTGGCCATTGGCAGTACGTCCCTCACGTGTAGGGAGGTTCAGTGACCATTCCGGCGGGGTACCGAAGCAGGAATCTCTCTGGCGGATCGGGCACAAGTCGTGCCTCTCGAACGTTACACACGCGCGAGTGAGCGCAGACAGATAGATGAGGGGGATGGAGCAGACCGATGGCTACCGATTACGACAGCCCACGCAAGACCGACGACGACCTCAGCGAGGACAGTCTTCAGGAACTGCAGGCCCGCCGTACCGACAAGTCCTCGGGCAGCATCGACATCGACGAGACGGATCTCGCCGAGTCGCTCGAACTGCCGGGCGCGGACCTGTCAAATGAGGAGCTCTCGCTCCGGGTGATTCCTCGTCAGGCCGACGAGTTCACCTGCGCGCGCTGCTTCCTGGTGCACCACCGCAGTCAACTCGCCGTTGAGAAGAACGGCCAGCAGATCTGCCGGGAATGCGCGGCTTGAGATGATTCCGATGGCCTGTCCGAGGTGTGCTCTTCCAGGTATGGGTAGGGCCTCAGGACAGCCTTGAGGAGGTTCCGAGACATGACGTCAGAGAACAGGCGGACCGGTGCCGCGCCGGACGACTCCACGGCCGAGGAGTCGGACGGCGCGCCTGATCACAAAGGGGCCGCGGACGCCGGTCCCGATCACGAAGTGGCCGCAGAAGCCGGTCCCGATCACGAGGGGGCCGCGGACGGGGGGTCCGGCCGGAAAGTGCCCGTGGACGACGGTCCCGATCACAGGGCGGCCGCGGACGACGAATCCGAGCGGGAGGCGGCCGCGGGCGGCCGGTCCGACCAGGAGGTGGCCGAGCTCGTCGGCAGGCTCGCCGATCCGGGCGACATGGACGGGGCCGAGCGGCGGCGGCTGCTCGGCCGTCTCACGAAATCACTGGCACGAGGGGCGAAGAGGGCCAAGGAGTCGGGAGAGGGCCGGGGCCGCTGGCTGACCGACGTGTTCATGGCCGTGGCGCCCCGCATCCCCATCCGCGATCTGCACACCCTTTCCGAGCATCATCACGGTCTCACCTCCGAGGCGCTCGCCGACGATCTGGTACGCACCGCGACCAAGGCGACCATGGCGGTCGGAGCCATCGGCGGGGCCGTCGCCGCCGCCGAGTTCGCCGCTCCTCCCCTCCTGCTCTCCGCCCCCGCCCAGCTCGTGGCCGAGACCCTCGTCGTGGCCGCGATCGAGGTCAAGCTCATCGCCGAACTCCACGAGGTGTACGGGATCCAGGTGCCGGGCACCGGCTCCCAGCGGGCCATGGCCTTCGCGATGGCCTGGTCCAAGCAGCGCGGTGTCGACCCCATGGCACCCGGGACGATGACCGTCGCCCTGGGCACCGCGGCCAAGACCGCCCTGCGCAACAGGCTGATGCGCACCCTCGGGCGCCATCTCACCACCTTCGGCCCGTTCCTCACGGGCGCCGTGGCCGGAGGGTTCCTCAACCGCGCCGCCACGAAGAAGCTCGGCGAGGTCGTACGGGCCGATCTGAGGGTCCACCGTGCCCTCCCGCCTGGGAAGTCATAGAAACCTCTCAAACGGGTAGTTAATTCAGTAAGCCCCCGACTACCTGGAGGAATCTGTGCTGGGCCGCAGCGCATTTGTGATCGTCGCCAACCGTCTCCCCGTCGACCGAGTCGGTGAGGACATGTGGCGGCGCAGTCCCGGCGGCCTCGTCACCGCGATCGCCCCCGTCCTGCAGCGCAGGGAGGGGGCCTGGGTCGGCTGGCACGGCGCCCCCGACGAGAACCTCGAACCCTTCGAACACGACGGCATGCAGCTCGTCCCCGTCCCGCTGTCCGAATCCGAGGTCGAGCTCTACTACGAGGGCTTCTCCAACGCCACCCTCTGGCCGCTTTACCACGACGTGGTCGCCGCACCCGTTTACTCCCGGGTCACCTGGGAGGCCTACCGCACCGTCAACGAGCGCTTCGCCGAGGCCGCGGCCGCGGAGGCCGCGGAGAACGCCGTCGTGTGGATCCAGGACTACCAGCTCCAGCTGGTCCCGGCCATGCTGCGCAAGCTCCGCCCCGACCTGCGCATCGGCTTCTTCCTGCACATCCCCTTCCCGCCGGTCGAGCTGTTCTCCCAGCTGCCGTGGCGGCGCGAGATCGTCGAGGGCCTGCTCGGCGCGGACATGGTGGGGTTCCAGCGCCCCGGTGGCGCGTCCAACTTCATCCGGCTCTGCCGCCGCCTGCTCGGTCTCCAGCACCACAAGCACGAGATCTACGTGGAGGACCGGGTGGTGCGCGCCGGGGCGTTCCCCATCTCCGTGGACTTCGGCGAGCTCGACTCCCTGGTCAGGGAGCCGCACATCATCGCCAGGGCCAGGGAGATCCGCGCGGAGCTGGGCGACCCCGAGTGCCTGCTGCTCGGCGTCGACAGGCTCGACTACACCAAGGGCATCGGCCAGCGCCTGAAGGCGTTCGGCGAGCTGCTCTCCGAGGGGGCGATCAAGCCGGGTGAGGCGGCGTTCGTGCAGATCGCCACTCCGAGCAGGGAACGCGTCGAGGAGTACATGCGGCTGCGCGACTCGATCGAGCTCCAGGTCGGCCGGATCAACGGCGAGCAGGGGGAGCTCGGGCAGCAGCCCGTGCAGTACATGCACCAGTCGTACGGCCGGGACGAGCTCGCCGCGCTCTACCTCGCGGCGGACGTGATGGTGGTGACGCCGCTGCGCGACGGGATGAACCTGGTCGCCAAGGAGTACATCGCCTGCCGCAACGACCTGCGCGGCGCCCTGGTGCTCAGCGAGTTCGCCGGGGCGGCCGACGAGCTGCGCCAGGCGTTCATGGTCAACCCCTACGACGTCGACGGCCTCAAGCGGGCGATGCTGACCGCGATGCGGGCCACCCCGCACGACCTGTCACGCCGGATGCGGTCGCTGCGCCGGAGGGTGTCCACCTACGACGTGGACCGCTGGGCGCAGGAGTTCCTCACCTCGCTGGAGTCCACGGGATCCACGGGGTCCTCGGAATCCACGGCGTCCACGGGTTCCCAGCTGTCCCCGGAGGCCCTGGGGCCATCGGAGACCCCGGAACCCTCCTGACCTCTCGCCGGGAACACCGGGAGACATCGGGAGACATCGGGAGACATCGGGAGACGCGGCGTCGCCGCGGGGGCACGGCCCCCGCGGTGCGGTCGCCGTCAGGTGGTGACCTCCCTGGCCGCGTCCTTCACGGCCTTCCACGCGTCGTAGCGCTTCCTGGCGGTGCGGGCGACCACGATCTGCGTCACCTGCATGCCGACCCCCATCACCACGGCGTAGCCGATCGCCTCGCCGAGGCTGATCTCCAGGGACTCGTTGTCGACGGGCGGCTTCCTGCCGGTGGCCTTCTCCCAGGCGAACCCGATGGCCTTCTTCGCCCCCCACGCGGTGGCGAGGCCCAGGAGGCCGCCGATGGCCCTCCACGCCATGTCCTGCTTCTCGGTCTTGTCGGCCATGTAGGTCCTCCCGTTTGCGGTTCGCCCCAAGAACACTAGTCTCCCCGAGCGCCGCATCGCGTGAAGCCATACCATAGGGAGGCATGACACAACAGCGACCGCGTTCTGCGCCCATGCCCGAGAAACCGACTCTCGATGGCCTGGAAGCCGTATGGGCGGGCCGCTGGGAGACCGAGAAAACCTACCGTTTCGACAGGTCGCGCACGCGCGGGGAGATCTACTCGATCGACACCCCGCCGCCGACCGTCTCCGGCTCCCTCCACGTCGGCCACGTCTTCTCCTACACCCACACCGACACCATCGCCCGCTTCCAGCGCATGCGCGGGCGTGAGGTCTTCTACCCCATGGGCTGGGACGACAACGGCCTGCCCACCGAGCGCCGGGTGCAGAACCACTTCGGCGTGCGCTGCGACCCCTCCGTCGCCTACGACCCCTCGTTCGAGCCCCCGGCCAGACCCGACCCCAAGCGGCAGATCCCGATCTCGCGCGGAAACTTCATCGAGCTGTGCGAGCGGCTCACCGTCGAGGACGAGAAGGTGTTCGAGGAGCTCTGGCGCCGCCTGGGCCTGTCGGTCGACTGGTCGCTGACGTACGCCACCATCGGCGACGCCGCCCGCACCGCCTCCCAGCGCGCCTTCCTGCGCAACCTGGCCAGGGGGGAGGCGTACGTGGCCCAGGCGCCCACGCTGTGGGACGTCACCTTCCGCACCGCCGTCGCCCAGGCCGAGCTGGAGGACCGCGAGTGGCCCGGAGCCTTCCACCGGCTGGGCTTCGGCCTGTCGCAGGAGCAGCGGGCCAGGGGGTTCGGCGACCGGGTCTGGATCGAGACGACCCGCCCCGAGCTGCTGCCGGCCTGCGTCGCGCTCGTCGCCCACCCGGACGACGAACGCTACCGGCCCCTGTTCGGCACCACGGTCAGGACGCCGCTGTTCGGCGTCGAGGTGCCGGTGCTCGCCCACCACCTGGCCGAGCCGGACAAGGGCACGGGCATCGCGATGATCTGCACCTTCGGCGACGTCACCGACGTCGTCTGGTGGCGCGAGCTCGACCTGCCCACCCGCGCCGTCATCGGCTGGGACGGCAGGCTGCTGCCGGACGCGCCCGAGGGCGTGCCGCGGGAGCCGTACGCGGAGCTGGCGGGGCGGACCGTGCACGGCGCCCGCGAGCGGATCGTGGAGCTGCTGCGCGCGTCGGGCGACATGGAGGGCGAGCCGCGCGCCGTGAAGCGCGCGGTGAAGTTCTACGAGAAGGGCGACCGGCCCCTGGAGATCGTCACCACCCGCCAGTGGTACATACGCAACGGCGGGCGCGACCTCGCCCTGCGCGACGCGCTCCTGGCGCGCGGCGCGGAGCTGTCCTGGCACCCGCCGCACATGCGGGTCCGCTACGACAGCTGGGTGCAGGGGCTGGCGGGCGACTGGCTGATCTCCCGGCAGCGGTTCTTCGGGGTGCCCATCCCGGTGTGGTACCCCCTGGACGACGAGGGCGAGCCCGATCGTTCCGCGCCGATCGCGCCGCCCGAGTCCGCGCTGCCGATCGACCCGTCCACCGACGTCCCGCCCGGCTACACCGAGGACCAGCGTGGCAAGGCGGGCGGCTTCATCGGGGACCCGGACGTCATGGACACCTGGGCCACCTCCTCGCTGACGCCGCAGATCGCCGGGGGCTGGGAGCGCGACCGGGACCTGTTCGAGCGGGTCTTCCCGATGGACCTGCGCCCGCAGGCCCACGAGATCATCCGGACCTGGCTGTTCTCCACCGTGGTCCGCGCCCACCTGGAGCAGGGCACCCTGCCCTGGAGCGACGTCGCGATCTCCGGATGGATCCTCGACCCCGACCGCAAGAAGATGTCCAAGTCCCGGGGCAACGTGGTCACCCCGCTCGGCCTGCTGGAGCAGTACGGCTCCGACGCGGTCCGCTACTGGGCGGCCGGCGGCCGTCCGGGCACCGACACCGCGTTCGACACCGGTCAGATCAAGGTCGGCCGCCGGCTGGCCATCAAGATCCTGAACGCCTCCAGGTTCGTCCTGGGCCTGGGCGAGGGAGGCGGGGAGGTCACCGAGCCGATCGACCTGTCGATGCTGGCCCGGCTGTCGGAGGTGGTCCACGAGGCCACCGAGGCCTTCGAGGGCTACGACTACACCCGCGCGCTGGAGCGCACCGAGCGGTTCTTCTGGGAGTTCTGCGACGACTACCTGGAGCTGGTCAAGGCCAGGGCCTACGACGACGCCCCCGGTGGGAGTGGCGGGAGCGATGCGAGCGCGGCGGCGCGTTCGGCGCACGCGGCGTTGCGCGAGGCGCTCGACGTCATGCTCCGGCTGTTCGCCCCGTTCCTGCCCTTCGTCACCGAGGAGGTGTGGTCCTGGTGGCGTGAGGGCTCGGTGCACCGGGCCGCCTGGCCCCAGGCGCGCGAACGGGAAGGCGATCCCGAGCTGCTGCCCGCGGTGGCCGCCGTCCTCGGCCGGGTCCGCAAGGCCAAGTCCGACGCCCGCCTCTCCATGCGCGCGGAGGTCGCCCGGCTGACCGTCACCGGCGCGCGGGTCGACCTCGTGCGCCGGGCGCAGGACGACCTGTGCGGCGCGGGCGTCATCGACGAGTTCGTGCTCCAGGAGGGCGAGGGGGACCTGCTGGTGGAGGTCACCCTCACCTGACCGGCGGGCGCGCACGCGAATCTGTCCTCGCCGTCGGGGAATCCTGCCTTACGGTCGAGGCAGGACAGGTGAGAGGAGGACAGGCATGCCGCCAGGATGTGGCAACTGCAGCTGCTACCTCGAAGACAGGGTGATCTCCCGCCCGCCGGACGAGCGCTGACCTCAGCCGGGTGAGCGCCCGCCCCTGACCGGGCGGGCGCTCAACCCGGCCGCCTCCGCCGGTGGGCGCGTTCCCGGCGGGCGTCGCGCGGCCGGCTGCCGGGCAACAGCAGCGCAGGCCCGCGCGTAGCCGCAGGTCCGGGCCGGCTGGAATCCCCCGGACCCGTCCGTGGGAGCGCTTCGAAACCCTCGCGCATTTCCCTTCCAGGCGTGACAGTCTGGATCACGTGATCTCCGATCGGGAACGCCTGACCAGCCTGGTGCCGCGCACGTTGCTGCGCATCGCGATGTGGAGCCTCTGCCTGATCATCATCGGCTGGGCCGTCTTCTACTTCGCGCAGTTCATCGCGACGTTGCGCATCGTGGTGCTGCCGGTGGCCATCGCGCTCCTGCTGACCGCGCTGCTGTTCCCGCTCACCAGGCGGTTCGGCGCGATGGGCATGCGGCCCATCTACGCGACCTGGCTCACGATGATCATCGCGCTCACCGTGCTCGGCGGCACCGGCTGGATCATCGGGGTGCGCGCCAACGACGAGTTCCCCGGCCTCGTCGACCAGGTGCGCCAGACGGCCAAGACCGTGGAGAACTGGCTCTACACCGGGCCACTGCACCTGCAGCCGACCCAGATCACCAGCTGGGTCGACGAGATCGGCAAGCAGATCACCACCCAGCGCAACCAGATCACCCAGACGGTCCTCACCGGCGCCACGGTGGCGCTGGAGGTGCTGGCCTCCATCGTGCTGCTGCTGTTCGTGACGTTCTTCCTGCTCAAGGACGGCGACCGGATCTGGTCGTGGTTCCTGAAGGGCTTCGGCGACGTCGCGCCCCGCGTCGACATGGCCGGGCGGGCCGCCTGGGTGACGCTCTCGCACTACGTGCAGGGCACGGTCGCGGTGGCCGCCGTGCACGGCGTGATCATGGGTATCGTGCTCGCGGGGATGGGCGTGCCGCTCTGGGCGCCGCTCGCGGTGATGATCTTCCTGGCCAGCTTCATCCCCATCGTCGGCATCTTCTTCGCCGGTGCCGTGGCCACCCTGGTCACCCTCGGCGCCAAGGGCCCGATCTACGCCCTGATCTTCCTCGGCATCCTGCTCGTGGAGCAGCAGCTGGAGAACCACGTGCTCCAGCCGCTGATCGTCGGCAGGGTGCTCCACTTCCACCCGTTGGCGATCATCCTGGTGCTGGCCGTGGGCGGCATCCTGGCGGGCATCGCCGGGGCCGCCGTGGCGGTGCCGGTGGCTGCCGTGATCTACCGGGCGCTGCCCGAGCTCATGGGCGGTTCCCATCTGGCGCTGCCACCGGCACCGCCACATCCCGATTCCGGCGGGCCCGTTCCCGGCGGCTCCGATTCCGGTGGCCCTGATTCCGGCGGCCCCGGCCCCGGCGATCCGGGTGATCCCGGCGGCCCGGCACCGTCGGGTGCGGCGGGAAAACCGGTGAATGAGGAATCACCGCAGCCCAGGGGGTAACGTTCTGCCCCGTGACCCGTTCCGCCCTGACCACCCCCCCGCCGGATGCGACCCGCCCGAGGCCGCTTCCCGGCGCGCCCGCTCCCGGCACCCCGCTCGGCCCCCACTACAGCCGCTGCTTCGGCTGCGGCGCCGGACACCCGAACGGCCTGCACCTGACCGCCCTCACCCCTGACGGGGTCACGGTGGTCGCCGAGTTCACCGTGGAGGAGACCCACCAGGGCGCGCCCGGCCTGGCGCACGGCGGCGTGCTCGCCGCGGCGATGGACGAGGTCATCGGTATGTCCGTGTGGCTCTTCCAGCGCCCCTACGTCACCGGGCGGCTGGAGACCGACTATCTCGCGCCGGTTCCGGTCGGCACCGTCCTGCATCTTCGCGCCTGGTGCAACGGCATGTCGGGCAGGAAGGCGTACCTTGAGGCTGAGGGCCGGATCGGTTCCCCGGACGGCCCGGTCGCCGTGCGGGCCGCGGCGCTCTTCATCGAGGTGGCCATGGAACATTTCGCCAAGCACGGCGACATCCAGACGATCGCCGACGAGCACCACGAGTACGAGGTGAACCCGTGACCCACACCGTCGAGGTGTTGATCCACCGGCTCGACGCCGACCTGCCGCCGCCCTCGTACGCCCACCCGGGCGACGCGGGCGCCGATCTCCACGCGGCCGAGGACGTCGAGCTCCTCCCCGGAGAGCGGGCCGTGGTCGGCACCGGGCTGGCGATCGCCCTGCCCGACGGGTACGCCGCGTTCGTCCACCCGCGCTCGGGCCTGGCCTCCAGGCACGGCGTGACGCTCGTCAACGCGCCAGGCACCGTCGACGCGGGATATCGGGGCGAGATCAGGGTGACGCTGATCAACACCGACACCAAGAACGCCGTACGGCTGCGCAGGGGAGACCGCATCGCGCAACTGGTGATCCAGAAGGTGGAGAAGGCGGTGTTCCACGAGGTGGACCGGTTGCCGGGATCGGCGCGAGGCGCCGGCGGGTTCGGGTCCACCGGCCGCTGACAGGGAGCGAACCCGGCGAGGTGGGCGAGGTGGGCGAGGTGGCCGGTGGTGATCGGGGACCGGAGCGCGCCTCCGGCCCGCGGGGCCGCCCGCCGCCGTGCCCGGCGGAGGACGAGTGATCAGTGAATCTTCAAGGAGCGTGAGGAAAGTGTTCGGACGTAACCGCCGTGAGAAGTCCCCGGCCGCCAAGGCCGCCAAGGCCGTGGTGGAGGAGGTCGAGCAGGTCCCTTCGCGGGAGTCGGGGCCGTGGGACGCCGACGAGCCCCATCCCGAGCGGGAGCGGGTCGACCTCGGAGGCATGCGCCTGCCGGTCGATGCCGGTTTCGAGGTGCAGCTCAACCTGGCCGGTGACCAGATCGTCGGCGCGGTGGTCCTGTTCGAGGGGAGCGCCCTGCAGGTGCACGCCTTCGCGGCGCCCAAGCGGAGCGGGATCTGGGACGAGGTCAGGGCCGAGCTGGCCGAGGGGGTCAAGAGCGCCGGGGGCACCGCCGAGGAGCGGGAGGGGGCGTTCGGCGTCGAGTTGGCCGCCAGGATCCCGGCGGAGGGCGGCGAGCAGCCGGTCCGCTACATCGGGGTGGACGGGCCACGCTGGTTCCTGCGCGCGGTGATCAGCGGGAAGGCCGCGGAGGACGCCGGGGTCGCCGCGACGCTGGAGGGTGTCGTCCGGGACATAGTCGTGGTACGCGGTGACGAGCCGATGGCACCCAAGGAGGCGATCGAGCTCCGGCTGCCGCCCGAGGCCAGGCAGGCCGCGGAGCAGCAGGCCGCCGGGGGCGACGTGCCCGACCTCAACCCGTTCGACCGCGGGCCGGAGATCGCCGAGATCCGCTGACGGGCCCGATCGCGTACGCTGGTTCGACTCGTGTGTGAAGGAGAGGTCCGTGGGTTCTCAGGAGCCGCATAAACAGAGCGGTCTGCGGGGATTCTTCCGCCGGTTGACCGCCGGTCAGGCCGAATTGGAGGCCGACGAGCTCCAGCAGGACCTCGACCGCCACGGCGCCACGCCCATCGTCTCGTGCGGCATGCGCCGCCGCTTCTGCGTGACCGGCACGCTGCGGACGGTGACACTGCGCCCCCGCGGGGGCGCTCCGGCGCTGGAGGCCGAGCTTTACGATGGTTCCGATGTGATCGACCTGATATGGCTGGGCCGAAGGAAGATCGCGGGCATCGAGCCGGGGCGCCTGGTGCTGGCGGAAGGACTCGTCAGCGTGCAGGATGGCCGCAAAGTCATGTTCAATCCGAGATACGAGCTGCGCCCCGCGGGCGGTGCGTGAGTGATTGACGATCACGAGACGGTGAGCGAGAAGATGACCACCACCGGCGAGACCACCGCGCACGACACGGTCGAGGCCGCGATCCGCAGCCAGCTTGCCAAGGCCTTCGGCGGAGTGCGGGGCGTCATCGAGGCCGCCGTGCCCACCATCGCCTTCACCGGCATGTGGGTCGCCACCTCCAACCTGAAGCAGTCCCTGATCGTCAGCATCTCGGCCGCGGTGCTGCTGCTCGTCGTGCGGCTGCTGCAACGCTCGACGCCGCAGTTCGTGGTCAACAGCCTGATCGGCATCGGCATCGGCGCGTTCTTCGCCTCCCGCACCGGCCAGGCGGAGGACGTCTTCCTGCCGGGCATCCTCTACAACGCCGGCTACTCCGTGGTGATGCTGCTGTCGATCGTCACCCGATGGCCGGTGGTGGGCTTCCTCATCGGATCCGTCACCGGCGACCCGACCGCGTGGCGCGCGGATCCGGCCGTGGTGAAGCTGTGCACCAGGCTCACCTGGCTGCTGATGATCCCGTGCGTGGTCCGGGTGGCGGTGCAGCTCCCCGTCTACCTGATCGGCCGGGACGACGCCGTCGCCGAGCTGGGCATCCTCAAGATCGCGATGGGCTGGCCGCTCCAGGTCGCGGCATTCGCCGCCATGGTGTGGCTCCTGGCCCGGGGCAGGACCCCGGTGCGCCCCGCGGTCTCCTGACCGCGGGGCCCGGTCCCGGGTCCGCCGCCCTCCGCGCCGTCGCGGAGGGCCTCCCTTTCACCGCCGGCGCGGCCCTTCCCGCCTGCTCCGGGTCCAGGCCGGGAACGGCGTGCGGTGCGGGGGGATCCCGGCTCGGCACCTCCTCCGGGCCCAGGCAGGGAACCGGGCGGGAGCGGCGTGCGGTGCGGGAGATCTCGGCTCAGCGGGGCGTGCGGTGGGGGGATTCCGGCTCAGCGGGGCGTGCGGTGCGGGGACAGGAGCTCGGCCAGCTCCTCCTCGACCTCCTGGCTGGCCACGAACATCAGCTCGTCACCGGCCTCCAGCGGGTCGTCGGCGGTGGGCACCAGCACCCGGCCCTCGCGCAGGATCGCGACCAGGGCGGTGTCGTTGGGCCACGGCACCGAGCCGGCGCGCTGCCCGACGACCGGCGCGTCCTCGGGCAGGGTGAGCTCGACCAGGTTGGCCTGCCCCTGACGGAAGGTCATCAGCCGCACCAGGTCGCCGACGCTGACCGCCTCCTCGACCAGCGCGCTCAGCAGGCGCGGGGTCGAGACGGCCACGTCGACGCCCCACGACTCGTTGAACAGCCACTCGTTCTTGGGGTGGTTGATCCTGGCGACCACGCGCGGCACGCCGTACTCCGTCTTGGCGAGCAGCGACACCACGAGGTTGACCTTGTCGTCGCCGCTGGCGGCGACGACCACGTGGCACTCGGCCAGGCCCGCCTCGTCCAGCGAGGAGATCTCGCAGGCGTCGGCGAGCAGCCACTCCGCCCGCGGCACGGTATCGATCTTGATGGCCTTGGGGTCGATGTCGACGAGCAGGACCTCGTGGCCGTTCTCCAGGAGTTCGGCGGCGATCGACCGGCCGACCGCTCCCGCGCCGGCGATGGTGACGCGCATCAGTGCTCCTCCTCCGGCGCCCCGGACAGCACCTTGTTGATGCGGTCCATGTCGGTCTCGACCGCCATGACGTGCAGCACGTCGCCCTCCTGCACCACCGAGTCGTTCTTGGGCAGCAGGGTGTCGCCGATCCGGTTGATGAACGCCAGGCGGGTGCCCGCCGCCGCCTCCAGATCCCTCGTCGGGGTGCCGATCCAGCCGGGGTGGTAGGCCACCTCCGCCAGCACCACGCACCCGCTGGGGTCGCGCCAGAGCGGCTCGGCGCCCTCGGGCAGGACGCGGCGCAGGATCTGGTCGGCGGTCCAGCGGACCGTGGCCACGGTGGGGATGCCCAGCCGCTGGTAGACCTCGGCGCGCCGGGAGTCGTAGATCCTCGCCACGACGTTGTCCACGCCGAACGTCTCGCGGGCGACCCTGGCGGAGATGATGTTCGAGTTGTCGCCGCTGCTCACCGCCACGTAGGCGCCCGCGGCCTCGATGCCGGCCTCCTCCAGGACGTCCCGGTCGAACCCGATCCCGGTCACCCTGCGACCCCTGAACCCCGCCCGCAGGCGGCGGAACGCCTGCGGGTCACGGTCGATGATCGCGACCGAGTGGCCGCTGTCCTCGAGGATGTGCGCCAGGGTCGAACCGACCCGGCCACACCCCATGATCACGATATGCATGCTCCCCCGCCGGTCGCTGTGAGGCGGATCTTGATCCCGATGTATTCAGCCAGTATGGACCGCCCCAGGAGTGCCGCGTGAGTGGGGCCGAGGAATAACGGCTAGCATCTGCAGACGTGTCGAAGGTGACGGACCTTGTCAAACGCCTTTTCATCGGGCGGGCGCTGCGCAGCACGCAGCTGCACGAGCAGCTGCTTCCCAAGCGCATCGCGCTGCCCGTCTTCGCGAGTGACGCCCTCTCCTCCGTGGCCTACGCCCCGCAGGAGATCCTGGTCATCCTCTCTCTCGCCGGAGTCTCCTTCTACCACTTCAGCCCCTGGGTCGCCGTCGCCGTCGTGGTGGTGATGCTCACCGTCGTGGCGTCGTACCGGCAGAACGTGCACGCCTACCCCAGCGGGGGCGGCGACTACGAGGTCGCCACCGTCAACCTCGGCCCGAACGCGGGCCTGACCGTCGCCAGCGCCCTGATGGTCGACTACGTGCTGACCGTCGCGGTCTCGGTCGCCAACGGCGTCGACTACGTGGGCGCCACCATCCCGTACGTCGCCCAGCACAAGCCGCTGGTCGCGATCGTCATCGTCGTGCTGCTGACGATCGTCAACCTGCGCGGCATCCGCGAGTCGGGCGCGGCCTTCGCGATCCCCACCTACGCCTTCATGTTCGCCGTCCTCGGCCTGGTCGCGTGGGGCGGTTTCCGGGTGCTCGTCCTCGGCGACGAGCTGCACGCGCCCACCTCCGGGTACGAGATCATCGCCGAGCAGTCGAACCTGACCTCCTTCGCGGCGGCCTTCCTGATCCTGCGCGCGTTCTCCTCCGGCTGTGCCGCCCTCACCGGCGTCGAGGCGATCAGCAACGGCGTGCCCGCCTTCCGCAAGCCCAAGAGCAAGAACGCCGCGAACACCCTGCTGATGATGGGCCTGGTCTCGGTGACCATGTTCGTCGGCATCATCACCCTGGGGCTGGCCTCGGGCGTCAAGGTCGCCGAGCCCTCCGTCGCCTACCGCGACGTCCTCATCGACGGCAGGCCCGCCGGAACCGGCTACTACCAGCAGCCGATCATCGCCCAGGTGGCGGACGCGGTCTTCGGCAACGGCTCGCTGCCCTTCTTCGTCATCGCCGCCGTCACCGCGCTGATCCTGTTCCTGGCCGCCAATACCGCCTTCAACGGTTTCCCGGTGCTCGGATCGATCCTGGCCCAGGACCGCTACCTGCCCCGCCAGCTGCACACCCGGGGAGACCGGCTCGCCTTCTCCAACGGAATCGTGATCCTCGCCGCCGGGGCCTGCCTGCTGCTGTGGGGCTTCGACGCCGACGTCAGCCGCCTGCTCAACCTCTACATCGTGGGCGTCTTCGTGTCGTTCACGCTGAGCCAGATCGGCATGGTCAGGCACTGGACGCGGCACCTGAGGACCGAGGGCGACCTGAGGGTCCGCCACCAGATGCACCGCTCGCGGACCATCAACTTCTTCGGCGGCGTCATGACCGGCGTGGTGCTGGTGGTGGTGCTGGTCACCAAGTTCACCCACGGGGCGTGGATCGTCTGCGTGGCCATGCCGGTGCTGTTCCTGATGATGAAGGGCATCCACCGCCACTACGAGAACGTGGCCGCCGAGCTCGCCGTCGCCGAGGACTCCCAGGTGGACGAGTCGATGCTGCCCGCGCGCAACCACGCCATCGTCCTGGTCTCCAAGATCCACAAGCCGACCCTGCGCGCCCTCGCCTACGCCCGCGCCACCCGCCCCTCCAAGCTGGAGGCGATCACCGTGGGGGTGGAGGGCCCCGAGGCCAGGGCGCTGCAGGAGGAGTGGGAACGGCGCGGCATCCCGGTGCCGCTGAAGATGCTCGACTCGCCCTACCGCGAGATCACCCGGCCGATCCTGGAGTACGTCAAGTCGCTGCGCCGCCGCTCGCCCCGCGACGTGGTGAGCGTCTACATCCCCGAGTACGTCGTCGGCCACTGGTGGGAGCACATCCTGCACAACCAGAGCGCGCTGCGGCTGAAGGGCCGCCTGCTGTTCCAGCCGGGTGTGATGGTCATCAGCGTGCCCTGGCAGCTGCACTCCTCCGACCGGCTCAAGGGCCGCCCCGAGCCCTTCGCACCGGGCGCCGTACGCCGTCCGCGCCAGGAGGCGGCACGGGACGAGGACGTCAAGGCATAACCTTTCGTATGCGCTCCTGACGCGAGGAGGCTCGACCGACGACGGATTTTCCCTTGGGGGCAACGACCATGGCCATCGAACTGACCGTAGGACCGGTTGCGCACGGTGGCTGGTGCGTCGCCCGCCACGACGGCCGGGTCGTCTTCGTGCGGCACGCGCTGCCCGGCGAGCGGGTCACCGCCGAGATCACCGAGGAGACCTCCCGGTTCCTGCGGGCCGACGCGGTCGAGATCCTGGAGCCCTCCGCCGACCGGGTGACCCCGCCGTGCCCGTTCGCGGGCCCCGGCCGCTGCGGCGGCTGCGACTGGCAGCACGCCTCCCTCGACGCCCAGCGTCGCCTGAAGGCCGACGTGGTGGCCGAGCAGCTCAAGCGCCTGGCCTCGATCGACTGGAAGGGCACCGTCGAGGAGGTCCCCGGAGCCCCGGACGGGCTCGGCTGGCGCACCCGCGTCCAGTTCGCCGTCGACCGCGAGGGCGGCCTGGGCCTGCGCCGCCACCGCTCCCACGACGTCGAGCCGGTGGACGCCTGCCTGATCGCCCACCCCGAGGTGGAGAACGTCGGCGCCGAGGTCATGAACTGGCGCAACGCCTCCTCGGTCGAGGTCATCGCCTCCACCACCGGCGACCAGGCGGTCGTGGTCGCGCCCAAGCCCCGCCGCACGGTGGCCGTGCCCGACCTAGACACGAGCGTGGCCGTCTTCGTCGACGAGGGCAAGGGCCGCAGCCGCGTCGTCCACGGCCGCAACCATCTCGTCGAGCGCGTCGCCGAGCGCGACTTCCAGGTCACCGGCAGCGGCTTCTGGCAGGTGCACCCCGGCGCCGCCGCCACCCTGCTCGACGCCGTCATGGAGTTCGCCGCCCCGCAGCCGGGGGAGTGGGCCCTCGACCTCTACTGCGGCGTCGGCCTGTTCGCCGCCGGGCTGGCCGAGGCGGTCGGTCCCGAGGGGGCCGTGTTCGGCGTCGAGTCCGAGTCCGTGGCGGTCCGCGACGCCGAGCGCAACCTCCGCGACCTTCCCCAGGCCCGCTTCGCCAGGGGACGGGTGGAGAACGCCCTCGACCGCTTCGGTATCGAGCGCGCGGACCTGGTCGTCGTCGACCCGCCCAGGGCCGGGCTGGGCCGCGACGTCGTCGACCGCGTGACCACCCTCCAGGCGACCCGGATCGTGTACGTCTCCTGCGACCCGGCCACCCTCGCCCGCGACCTGGCCTGGTTCGCCGAGCGGGGCTACCGCCTCGCCGATCTGCGGGCTTTCGACGCCTTCCCGATGACCCATCACGTGGAGTGCGTGGCGCACCTGGTCAGCGAAACGGTCTAGGTTCTGACCTGGGAAAACGCAATGAATGGTGTTTCATCAAGTCCCCGGATGCCCCCCGTTAAACCAAGATCATGACGCATGAGTGACGCATGATCTTGGAAACACCCCGCGACTGGTTCGGTCGCGGGGCGTACGAGAACCCCGGCCCGGGCTCACAGGGTCGGGGCTCTCGCGTCTGACGCAACTGCCGGCCCGCTCGGCGACGAACGTCCCGAGCCCGCGGACGGAGTAGGCGATGTCCCCAGGCTGAGACCCTCGGGGCGACTCACCCTGGAACCTTATAGGTTGCCGAACATCCGGAAAAAGGTGACCTTTATCTAGGTTCCGCACTTCGGGTCATCCGAATGGAAAGAGCGGAATGTCGGTCAGCGTATGCGACCGAAGACCAGGATTTCTGTCCTGGCGGTCGCCACGGTCATCACGTTCTCCACACACCTCTGGGTAGGAGCATTCATGACACTGGTGAGGAAAATTCTCGCGGGGACGGCTCTGTGCGCGTCGGCGCTTCTGGTCCCCGCCGCCGTCGCGACGCCGGCGTCCGCGTCGACCTCGGCATCTGCGTCGATGTCGGGTCCCGTCTCCATCGCCGCGAACAGCTGCGGCCTGCCGACGAGCGCCAGGCCGCCGAGCAGGTTCATCAGAAGCTGGAGCGACTGCAACACCTGCATCAGAGAGGCCTACAAAAGGTCGAACCCCACCCTCGGCCTCCGGTACTACTGCACCTACAACCCGAGTAACAACCTGAACGACCTGCACCAGTACCTCGGTTAGCCGCAAGAGCCTGCGGCCCCGCCATCGGCCTGGCCTGAATCTGTTTCGTGAAGGAATCCGGGCCGCACACCATGTGCGGCCCGGATTTCGTCATCTCCCGGCGAATCACGTCAAGGCGCGGAAAGAGGACTGGAAGGTGAACGCCACGGCCGGGGACCGCGCTGCGCGCAGGCCCGGGGACCGCGCTGCGAGGTCCCAGCTGACCTGCGAGAACGAGGTATCGTGCAAGGGAGCCGGGTGCCTCTTGGTGAGGGGGAAGACACGTGGCGACGCTCCTGTCGATCAACGTCGGCCTGCCCAGGGACGTCCCGTGGCACGGCACGACGGTGCACACCGGGGTGTGGAAGCGGTCCGTGGCCGGGCCGCGCACGGTACGCCGTCTGAACATCGACGGGGACGGCCAGGGAGACCTTCGGGGGCACGGCGGCGAGCACCGCGCGGTGCTGGTCTACCAGATCGACTCCTACCGGCACTGGCAGGAGGAGCTCGGCCGCGACGACTTCGTCTACGGCCAGTTCGGGGAGAACTTCACGGTCGACGGGCTGCCCGACGACGAGGTGTGCGTCGGCGACCGCTACCGCGTCGGGGAGGCGGTGTTCGAGGTCACCCAGCCCCGGGTCACCTGCTACCGGGTGGGCCTGCGGATGAACGAGCCGCGGATGGCGGCCCTGATGGTGTCCCACCGGCGTCCCGGGTTCTACCTCCGGGTGATCACCGAAGGGCGGGTGGAGGCGGGCGACGAGATCGTCAAGGTCACCTCCGGACCGGAGGCGATGTCCGTCGCGGAGATCGACGCCCTGCTCTACCTGCCGGGCCACCCCCGCGACCGGCTGGAGCGGGCGCTGCGCATCCCCGCACTGAGCGAAGGCTGGCGGGCGTCCCTGCGCGCCCTGCTCGACCGGCCTGATGACAGGGGCACGAAGAAGGGATCGGCGGGGAACCCGGGGCTGACACCCGTCGCGGCCGGGCCGCCGCCCGCCTGGCAGGGGTTCCGGCCGCTGCGGATGACCCGGATCGACGCCGAGAGCCGCAGCGTGTTCTCACTGACCCTGGAGGCCGTCGACGGGGAGCCGCTGCCCGCCGCCCTGCCGGGCCAGTTCCTCACCGTACGGCTGCGCCCCGAGAGCGGCGGCCCGCCGGTCATCCGTAGTTACTCGCTGTCCGGCCCTCCTGACGCCGGTCGCTACCGGATCAGCGTCAAGCAGGAGGCCAGGGGTGTCGCCAGCACCTATCTCCGCACCCACCTGAGTGTCGGCGACCTTCTCGAAGCCGCGGCGCCGCGCGGCACGTTCACCCTGGAAGAAGGCGATGCTCCGGTCCTGCTGCTCTCGGCGGGCATCGGCGCGACCCCCGTCCTCGCCATGCTGCACGCCCTCGCCGTCGCCCGCTCGACCCGCGAGGTGTGGTGGCTGTACGGCACGCGCGACGGTACGGAACACCCGTTCGCCGCGGAGAGCGGCGGCCTTCGCGCCCTGCTTCCCAACGCGCACGAGCACGTCTGCTACAGCCGGCCCGCGCCCGGCGACCGCCAGGGAGTCGACTACGGCACGGCGGGACGGCTGTCGGTCGAACTGCTCGGCCGCCTCGGCGTCCCGCACGCCGCCGACGCCTACCTGTGCGGTCCTCCCGCCTTCATGCGCGACCTGCCGCCCGCCCTCGTCGCCTCCGAACTCGCCCCCGCGAGCGTCCACACGGAGGTCTTCGGCGCGGAGGCGGCGCTGACGCCGGGAGTGACCCCGGTGGCCGCCCGCCCGCCGCACCCACCCGCCGGCGCGCCGGGAGCCGGGCCCGCCGTCACGTTCGCGCGCAGCGGCCTCACCGTCTCCTGGAACCCCGCCTACGAGAGCCTGCTCGACCTCGCGGAGGCGTGCGATGTGCCGACCCGCTGGTCGTGCCGTACCGGGGTCTGCCACACCTGCGAGAGCGGTCTGCTGTCCGGCGCGGTCGGCTACTCGCCGGAGCCGGTGGAGGCCCCCGCCGACGGCAACGCGCTGATCTGCTGCTCGCAACCCCGCGAGGACCTCATCCTCGACCTCTGACGCCCTGTCCCGCCGTCGTGCCCGCCCGGCGGCGGGTTTCACCGGCCTCCCGGCGTGCTCGCGTCGTGGACCAGCAGGGCGATCTGGACCCGGTTGTTGAGATCCAGCCGGGTCAGGATCCGTGACACGTGCGTCTTCACCGTCGGCAGCGCCAGATGCAGCTCCCGCGCGATCTCCGCGTTGGAGCGGCCGCGCCCGACCGCCAGGGCCACCTCCCGCTCCCGCTCGGCCAGCAGCGCCAGCCGGGCCTGGGCGGCGGCGGCCCGGTCCTCCTGCTCGGAGCCGTCCGTCACCTGCTCGATGAGGCGGCGGGTGACGGCGGGGGAGAGCACCGGATCTCCGGCGGCCACCGTTCGCACGGCCGTGACGATGTCCTGCGGCGGGGTGTCCTTGAGGAGGAACCCGGCCGCGCCGGCGCGCAGCGCCCGCAGTACGTGCGCGTCGGTGTGGAAGGTGGTCAGGACCAGCACCTCCGGGGCGCCGGGCCGGGCCCGGAGCCTCTCGGTGGCGGCCAGCCCGTCGACGCCCGGCATCCGGATGTCCATCAACACCAGATCGGGTCCGTACGCGGCGACCAGGGCGGGCACCTCCGCCCCGTCGGCGGCCTCCGCGACGATCTCGACGTCCGGGGCCCCGCCCAGCATCAGGCGCAGCCCGGCCCGCACGATCGCGTCGTCGTCGACCAGCAGGACGCGGATCACCCCGTCCCCCTCCTCAGCCCCGGCCCGTGACGGACGCGATGTCCGTCGCGGGCCAGGGTAGTGAGGCGTGGACCAGGAAACCACCGTCGGCGGGACCGGCCGTCAGCTCACCGCCCGCCAGGCGGGCCCGTTCGGCCAGCCCGATCAGCCCCTGCCCGACGCCCCCGCCCCCGCCCCCGCCCGCGCCGGAGGCCGGAGCCGGTCCGGGCGGCGGCGCGTTACGGACCTCCACCGTCAGCCCGCCCGCCGGGCCCCCGGTCACCTCCACCGCGACCGCCGCGCCGGGCGCGTGCTTGCGTGCGTTGGTCAGCGCCTCCTGGACGATCCGGTACGCCGTGCGCCCCACCACGGGCGGCGGCGCCGGTCCTTCCGGCGGCCCGGTCAGCTCGATCCGGCCGCCCGTCGCCCGGGCCTCCGCCACCAGCCGGGCCAGGTCCGCCAGTTCCGGCTGCGGACGCTCACCCTCCTCGGGTCCGGCCCGCAGCACCCCGATCACCTCGCGCAGGTCGCGCAGGGCCAGGTGGGCGCTCTCCCGGATCACCCCGGCGGCCCGCGCGATCTCCTCCCTGGGCGCGCCCGGGTTGAACTCCAGCGCCCCCGCGTGCACGCTCAGCAGCGACAGCCGGTGACCGAGCACGTCGTGCATCTCGCGGGCGATCTCCTCCCGCGTCTCCCGCCGGACCCACTCGGCGCGCGACTCCGCGTCCGCCTCGGCCAGTTCGGCACGCTCTCGCAGCGAGGCGATCAGCTGCTGCCGGGAGCGCCGGAACAGCCCCCACCCGATGGCCCCGGCGATCAGCGCGAAGTACGTCAGCGCCGAGTCCGCGCGGGCCTCGGGCAGCTCCGCCACCTGCCACAGGAAGACGGGCAGCGGCGCGAAGGCCAGCGCCGCCACCCACGCCGTGACCCGCCACGGCCGGGTCGCGGCCACCGTGAACACCGCCACCATCGCCGGGCCGGTCAAGTAGTGCGCCTGGGTGCCCGCGAGCAGCAGCGTCACCGCCAGCGACACCGGCCAGCGCCGCCGCAGGAGCACCGCCGCGCACCCCAGCCCGCCGGCCACCTGGTCGGCGTCCCGCCACACGGGATCGAGGTCCTCGGGGATCGGGACGGACTGCGAGCTGACGGCGGCGAAGCAGGCGGCGAAGAGGAACAGCGCCAGGTCGGCGACCCAGTCGCGGCGGGTGCGGTGGATACGGCGCATACTTCGAAAACCTACGCGCCCCCCGCCCGCGACCGGGCGTCCAGGCCGCGGCCGGATACTTAAGTACGACTCCCGGCCCGCCGGCGGCCGACCTCGGTCACCACCCGGCCGTCCTGAGCCCGATCCGGTGCCCGCGGCCTCGCGTCTACCGTCGGGCCATGACCTCCACCTCGAAGTCCCCCCTGGCCGCCCTGGCCGGCCTGATCTGCTTCGTCCTCGTCGTCGGCGGCACGAGCGGCCTCCTGCACGAGTGGTTCGGCTGGATCCACTTCATGGGCTTCGTCCGTTTCCTCGTCCCCGGCGGCTACGAGATCTACAGCTACGTCGTCATGATCATCCTCGGCCTCGCGGTGGGCGCGGCCGGCGACGCGGTCACCCGGCGAGGCCGCGGATGACCCGCCGGGCGTCCACGAGCCGGCCCGCGCGACGGCGCGGCGGGCCATCCGGCGGGAACGGCCGCCCGGCCTCGGCGATCTCGCGGCGCCCGCGCCCGCTACCCGGACACCTCCTCGGCGGCCGGCTCCGCCCGCCGGGTTCGCAGGGCCCAGCGCACGGCCGGTCCCGTGGCGAGGCCGGACAGCAGGAACAGGCCGCCGAGCACCAGCCAGCCCGGGGTCCCCCAGGTGAGGATCAGCGTCGTGAGCAGCAACGGGCCGAGCATCCTGGCGACCGCCGCGCCGGAACCGAAGAAGCCCTGGTACTGCCCCTGCCTGTCGGCCGGGGCGAGATCGAACCCGATCTCCCAGGCGCCGGAGGCGTGCGCCATCTCGCCGAACACCTGCAGGCAGGCCGCGAGGAGCAGGACGAGCGCGGCGGCCCATGCCGAGGACCAGGCCGTCGACGCCGACGACAGGGCGAACACCGCGCACGCGGCGAGCAGCACCGCGCCCGCCCGCCGCACGGACCTGGAGGCGCTCTCCAGGTCCGTGACCCGCCGGGCCACCCGCACCTGGAACAGCACGACGCCCAGGGTGTTGAGGATCAGCAGGGCGGAGACCGTCCAGCTCGGGGCCTCGGTCCGCTGGACGATCCACAGGGGGATGACCAGGCTGAGCAGCGGCATGTTCAGCAGCGTGACCATGTTGAGCAAGGAGAGCAGGGCGTACGGCCTGTCCCTGAGCACCGCCAGCGCCGGTTCGCCCGCCGGTGCGGGCGCCGCGGGCGGCACCGGGGGAAGGCGGAGCAGGATCAGGGCGGAGAGCAGGAAGCTCAGCGCGTCCATCGCGAGAACCGTCAGGTAGGCCGCCCGGGTGTCGAGGTGCAGCGCCGCCCCGCCGAGCGCGGCGCCGACCGCCAGCCCGGCGTTGACCGTCGCCTGCAGGTGGGCCCGGACCCGCGTCCGCCGCGTCCTGTCCACCAGACCGGCGAGCAGCGCCTGCCTGGCCGCGGCGAGCCCGCACTGCGAGATCGCGTACAGGCAGGCGGCCACCACGAACACGGGGAAGGAACGGACGAACAGGAACGAGCCGACCGCGGCGGCCGTGGCGACGGCCAGCAGGACCGCCGTGCCGCGAGGTCCCCGGCGGTCGGCGAGGTGGCCGAGCGGGACGCCCGCCACGAAGCCGACGGCCCAGCCGAGCGTCAGCGCGAAGCCGACCTGGGTCGGCGAGAGCCCCACGATCCGGATGAAGTAGAGCGCCGAGCACACGTAGTACGCGCCGTCCCCGATGGAATTTGTCAGTTGCGCGAGGGCGAGGACCCGGGGCGGCCCGGACGAGGGCATGATCCGGTTGAGCATGGTGCTCCTTCGTCGGCTTTTCGGTCGTCACGGGCCTGGCAGGACTCGCCGAGAGCCGTACGGAGGGCAACTTTAGAGAGCTGATTGGTCCCATGTAAGATCCAATATGAGGAGAGTCCACCGGGCCAATACGAGGGGACGCAATGGACTTCCACGTGAGCCTCACCGGTCGCGGCGACCTGTCCGCCCGCATCTACCGGCAGCTCCTGGACGCCGTCCTCGACGGCCGCCTGCGCCCGGGGGAGCGTCTGCCCCCCACCCGCGAGCTGGCGCGGCGGCTTGACGTGTCGCGCAACACCGCGGCGGTCGCCTACGAGCGGCTCACCGCCGAGGGCGTTCTCGTCGGCCGGGTCGGGGCGGGCACCTTCGTGTGCGCCGAGCCCCTCGCCCGCACCCGTCCCAGGAACGCGCCCGCGGGCGGCGGCGTGCGCCCCCGCCGCCTCTGGCGCTCCCCGGCCGCCCCACCGGCCGAACCGGAGGGAGAAGTCGCCTACGACTTCAGGGTGGGGCTCCCCGACGCAGAGCTGTTCCCGCTCGAAACCTGGCGCAGGCTCGTCGCCCGCGAGCTGCGTCCGGCGCTGGTGCGCTCCGCCGGCTACGGCGACCCCGCCGGGTACGCGGACCTGCGGGAGGCCGTCGCCCGCCACGTCGGTGTCTCCCGCTCGGTGCGGGCGAGCGCCGATGACGTGCTCGTCACGCAGGGAGCCCAGCAGGCGCTCGACCTGATCGGCCGCGTCATGATCGAGCCGGGCTGCCGGGTGGCCGTCGAGGAGCCGGGCTACCCTCCGGCCAGGCTGCTGTTCCAGTCCCTGGGCGCGCGGGTCGTCGGCGTACCCGTCGACGGGGAGGGCCTGGACGTGGCCGCCCTCCCCGACTCCGCCCGCCTCGTCTACGTCACGCCGTCACACCAGTTCCCGCTGGGTACGCCGATGTCGCTCGGCCGCCGCGCCGCGCTGCTCGAATGGGCCGGGCGGCGCGGCGCCGTGGTGATCGAGGACGACTACGACAGCGAGTTCCGCTTCGAGGACCGCCCGCTCGAACCCCTCCAGAGCCTCGACCGCAGCGGTCACGTCATCTACGTCGGCTCCTTCTCCAAGACGATGCTGCCGATGCTGCGCCTGGGCTTCCTGATCGCCCCCGCCTCGCTCCAGCCCGCCCTCCGCGCCGCCAAGCGGCTCACCGACTGGAGCGGCGAGCTTCCCACCCAGGCGGCGCTGGCCGGCTTCATCGACGAGGGCCTCCTCGGGCGGCACGTCCGCAGGGCGACGCGCGAGTACGCGGCCCGCCACGAGCGGATCCTCACCATCCTCCGGCGTGACTTCCACGAGTGGCTGGAGCCGGTTCCCTCCGCCGCGGGCCTGCACCTGTGCGCCTACCTGAAGCCGGACGCCGGGGTCGACACGGCCCTTGTGACGGCGTACGCGCGGGAGGCGGGCGTCGCGCTGCAGGACCTCGCCGTCTACTACGGCGAGGCTCCCGCGCGGGCGGGGCTGGTGCTCGGGTACGGTTCGATCCCCCTGGAGAGGATCGAACCGGGCCTGGGGCGGCTCGCGGAGAGCTTCCGCGAGGCGGGGAGCGTCCTCCCGCCGTCGCCCTGACCGGCCGCGACCTCCGCGAGGTCGGCCACGATCCGGTGATCGAACCGCTGGGCATGCGGAACACCTACCGGCCGGCCCCCGGCTCCCGGTCCGGGCCCGCCTCGGCCAGGAAGCGCCCGATGAGGGCACGCGCGCCCATGCCCGCGCCCATGCCCGCCGGCACCCCGGCGAGCACGCCCGAGCCCATCCCCACGAGCACGCCGACGGCGATCCCGATGACCAGCCACGCGATCACGCCCGCGACCGGGTACACGGCCGGGCGGGTGGTCACCGGGTACCCGCGGGGTGGACGTCCCGTCCCTCGGGGCGGGGAGGGAATCGCGCCCACGCCTACGCCTCGTCCGCCGTGCCGAGGCGCTCCTCCAGCCGTTCGAGCCTGAGCAGGACGGGGCGCAGCTCCTCGCGCACGGCCGCCGACAGGGCGCTCGCCGCGTCGGCGGGCAGGGCCGGGGGAGGGGCGGCGGGCCGGGTCTGCGCGCGCAGGTGGACGTACCCGGCGAGCGCGGCCGAGACCGCGTGGCGGGTCAGCCGGTGCTCGGCGCCCAGCTCCCGCAGGATGCGCCCGGCCGCCCCGTCCGGTTCGGCGACCAGCCCGAGGAGCAGGTGCTCGCAGCCGACGTAGTTGTGACCGAGCGAGGTGGCCTCGGTGACGGTCATCTCCAGGGCCGCCGCCGCGGGCGCCCCGAAGGCGAGCTCCGCCTCGTCGGAGCCGGTCGCGGCCGGGGTGTCGAGGCTGAGCCGGTCCAGGCGCCGCCGTACCTCCTCGGGGTCGATCTCCAGGGCGCCGAGAACCTGGATCGCCAGGTTGCCTCCCTCGGCGAGCATGCCGCCCAGCAGGTGCTCGGTGCCGACCTCGGCCGCACCCAGGGCGCGCGCCTGCTCCACCGAGAGCCTCACCACGTCCCGGGCCCGCGGGGTGAAGTGGGTGAGGCGCGCGGTCAGGTCGTCGAGGTCAGGGGCGCCGAGCGCCGTCTCGCGGATGGCCGTCACCCGCCGTACGGCCTGCTCCAGAGCCCGCTGGCACACGGCGGAGACCGGCACGCCCGCCTTCTTCACCGCTTCGGCCAGCTCGTCGGGCAGATAGACATTGATCTTCGGCATCACATCTCCCTTATGGGGTTACAGGAGGGTTATAACCCATTGATAACCCCAAAGGAGGCGCTTGTCCAGTGCCTGCCCGGGTTTCCCGGGCCCGCCGAGGGCCGTCTAGCGCGTCGCGCCGGTGAGGAACCGGGTGATACCGGGAGAGAGGGCCGTGCCTCTGGTGGAGAGCCACGCCAGGCGGTTGCGGCTGGTGAAGGCGGCGAGCCTGCGGGCCTCCAGCCGCGTGAGGTCGCCGGGACCGGCCAGCACGGGTGTCAGGGCGATCCGGTTCCAGGCGGCGCTCTCGCCCAGGGCGCGGGCGATCTGGGGGTGCGCGGCGCGGACGGCCGAGGCGATCGGGCGCAGGCGGCTCTCGGCGCCCGAGGTGGTGTCGACGGGCGCCAGGAGGTTGACGGCGGCGATCTCGGCGCCCGCCGCCACGGTGGTCCGGAGCATCTCCTGGCCGGCGGGGGACAGGCCGGTCCCGGTGACCGGGAGGGTGAAGCTCACCGTGAGGGAACGGCCCTCGCCGGCCGCCTCGCGCTGCAGGGCCGCGATCGCCCTGGCCCGCCGCAGCACGGTGGCGCCGCCCGCCGGGCCGTGGACCTCGAAGTCGATGTACGTGGCGTCGAAGGTGCCGATCGCCCGGCGGTAGGCGGCGGTGAGCCTGGCGAGGTCGGAGCAGGCCGCGGCGAGCTCGCGCCCCGCCGGGCCGCCGAAGGCGAGGCCCGCGTTCCCGCCCGCGGCGCGCAGGGGGGCGAGCCGGTTGGCGACCGGGTTGCCCCCCTGCGCCTGGAGCCCGCCCCACTTGGGGACGCAGCCCTTCTGCCCGGCGGTGAGGTGGCCCAGCGTGAACCAGCGCACGTGGCTCCTCCTGGCCTCCCTGGAAAGGTTGAAGCGCGGCTCGCGGACCGCGTCCACGAATGCCACGAAGCCCGAAGGGCGGGTGACGGCCGGTGGGGGCGAGGGCTCGGCCGCGGGCCCCGAGGTCGTTCCCGAGGGCGTCGCCCCGGACCCGGCCCGCCCGCCGAGGGGGGCCCACTCGCCCTGCGCCCTGGAGGGCAGCAGCCAGATCGCGGCCCCGGTGCCCGCGGCGAGCACGATCGAGGCGAGCACCACCAGGGGCCGGGGCGGGGTGCCGGGCTCGCGGACCCGGCGGGTGTGGGGGCGGTCGGTCGCCACAGGCATGTGATCCCCTCCTCGACGGCCAAGGGGTGATCGCTGTGAGTGGTCGATCCGCTACCCGTTGCGTCAGAGGCCAGAACGTTAGCAAGCGTTCCCGCCATGGCGCGGGCTTTCTGCGGATGCCGTCCGGAGTGCCCGGATAATGGTTCCCATGAAGTTGAGGATCTTCACTGAACCGCAGCAGGGTGCCACCTACGACGAGCTGCTGACGGTCGCGCTGGCCGCGGAGCGGCTGGGGTTCGACGCCTTCTTCCGCTCCGACCACTACATGCGGCTCGGACCCGGCGACCCGGGACCCGGCTCCACCGACGCCTGGACGACCCTGGCCGGCCTGGCCAGGGACACCTCCACGATCCGTCTCGGCACCCTGGTCACGCCGGTCACCTTCCGGCTGCCGGGCCCGCTGGCGATCAGCGTGGCCCAGGTCGACCAGATGAGCGGCGGGCGGGTGGAGCTGGGCCTGGGCACCGGCTGGTACGACGCCGAGCACACCGCGTACGGCATCCCGTTCCCGCCGATCGGCGAGCGGTTCGGCAGGTTCGAGGAGCAGTTGGAGATACTGGTCGGGCTCTGGACCACGCCCAAGGGCGAGACGTTCTCCTTCGAAGGCGCCCACTACCGGCTGGCCGACTCGCTCGCGCTGCCGAAGCCCGCGCAGAGCCCGAAACCGCCGATCATCATCGGCGGCACCGGCGCCACGCGCACCCCGCGCCTGGTCGCCCGGTTCGCCGACGAGTACAACGTGCCGTTCCGCACCCTGGAGGACACCTCGCAGGCCTTCGACCGGGTCAGGAAGGCGTGCGAGGCGGAGGGCAGGGAGCAGGTCGTGTTCTCCGTCGCGCAGACCGTCTGCGTCGGTTCCGACGACGCGGAGATCGCGCGGCGGGCCGAGGCGACCGGGCAGGACCTCGCCGCGCTGCGTGCGACGGGCCTGGCGGGCACCCCCGCCGAGGTGGCCGAGAAGATCGGGCGGTTCGCCGATCTGGGCGCCGAGCGGATCTACCTGCAGGTGCTGGACCTGGATGACCTCGACCAGCTGGAGCTCATCTCGGACGAGATCCTGTCCCACGTGTAGGCCGCGGGCCTGCGCGTCACCGCGCACGGACGGGCCGTTCCTCCTCGCCGTCCCGCCGGCACGCCACCGCCGAACCGGCTCGCAGCCGAACGGCCGAGCCGGTTCGCCGGCCATCGATGGCCGGATCATGGGGGTTCGGGGTGTTAACCGATGGCCGTCCCGGCGTGGGTGCGGCACACTGAACCGGGTGTTGCTGACGATCTCCACCACCGTGAGCCCCGCCACGGACCTCGGATTCCTGCTGCACAAGCACCCCGACCGGGTCCAGGAGTTCGGGCAGTCGTACGGCGTGGCACGTGTCCTCTACCCCGAGGCGAGCGAGGAGCGCTGCACGGCCGCGCTGATGCTCGACGTCGACCCGATCCGCCTGGTGCGCTCGCGCGACCGGTCCACGCCCGACTACACGCTGGGCCAGTACGTCAACGACCGGCCCTACGCCGCGTCGTCGCTGCTGGCCGTGGCGCTGGCCGACGTGTTCCGCACGGCGCGCACCGGGCGCTGTGACAGCCGTCCGGAGCTGGCCGCGGGGCCGATACCGCTGGAGATCACCCTGCCCGTGCTGCCGTGCAAGGGCGGTCCCGAGCTCGCGCGCCGGCTGTTCGAACCGCTGGGCTGGCGGGTCGAGGCGACCGCCCTGCCGCTGGACGAGGAGTTCCCCGAGTGGGGCGACTCCCGTTACGTGCGGCTGGTGCTGCGCGGGGAGGTCCGCCTGGCCGACGCGCTCAACCAGCTCTACGTGCTGCTTCCGGTGCTCGACGACGCCAAGCACTACTGGGTGGCCCCCGACGAGGTGGACAAGCTGATCAGGGCGGGCGAGTCGTGGCTGGCCGCCCACCCCGACCGGGGCCTCATCACTCACCGCTACCTCGGCCGTCGCCGGGCCCTCGCCCGTACCGCCTTCGCCCGCCTCGCCGAGATCGGCGACGACGTGGAGGAGGACCTCGAGACCCCTGCCGAGGAGGACCCCTCGGCCGACCCCGCCGAGGAGGGCGCCGCCGGAGAGGGGCCGACAGAGGGGAGCCCCGTCGCGGGGAGTGCCACCGGGGGAAACGCCGTCGCGGAGGGCTTCGCGGCGGGGAGCTCCGCCGTACCGGGAGCCGGTTCCTCCGCGCCGGGAGCCGCCACCGCCATCGGCGGGACCGGCGCGCCGGGCGGGGCACTTCCGGCCGGTGAGATCCCTTCCGAGGGGGAGGCGCGGACCGGGCCCGGGGGCGCCGCCAGGCGGCCGTTGAACATCCTTCGCCTGGAGGCCGTGCTCGCCACGCTGGAGGGACTGGGAGCGAGCACCGTCATCGACCTCGGGTGCGGTTCCGGCCGTCTGGTCGCGGCGCTGCTCGAACGGCCCCGGTTCACCAGGGTGGCGGGGGTGGACGTGTCCTCCCGGGCGCTGGCGTTCGCGGCCAGGCGGCTGAGGCTCGACCGGATGCCGGAACGCCGGCGGGAGCGGCTGGAGCTGTTCCAGGGCGCGCTGACCTACACCGACGTCCGGTTCGCCGGGTATGACGCCGCGGTGCTGATGGAGGTGATCGAGCACGTCGATCCGCCGCGCCTGGACGCGCTGGAGCGGGTGGTCTTCGGAACCGCCCGGCCGGGGCACGTGATCGTCACGACCCCCAACGTCGAGCACAACGTCCGCTACGAATCCCTGAGCGGTGTGCGCCACCCCGACCACCGCTTCGAGTGGACCCGCGCCGAGTTCCGCGCGTGGGCGGCGAAGGTGTGCGGCGAGTACGGCTACCGCGCCGAGTTCCTGCCGGTCGGCGACGACGACCCCGAGGTCGGCCCGCCCACCCAGATGGCCCTGTTCGGCCTCGCGGGCGTGAAGGACCCCGCGGGCGTGAACGATCCCGCGGGCGCGTCAGGCGATCCCGGGAGTACCGAAGGCGGTCCCGGAAGTACGGAGGCGCCCGTGGGCGCGGGAGACGCGGGAGGTGGAGATGACTGAGATCGCCGTACCGGAGATGTCGCTCGTCGTGCTCGTGGGGGTGTCCGGCAGCGGCAAGTCGACCTTCGCCGCCAGGCACTTCGCGCCGACCCAGGTGATCTCCTCCGACTTCTGCCGGGGGCTGGTCGCCGACGACGAGAACGACCAGGCCGCCACCCCCGACGCCTTCGACGTGCTCCACTACATCGTCGGCACCCGCCTGCGGCGCGGGCTGCTGACGGTCGTGGACGCCACGAACGTGCAGTGGGAGGCGCGCAAGCAGCTGGTCACCCTCGCGAAGTCGCACAACGTGCTGGTCGACGCGATCGTCCTGGACGTACCGGAGGAGCTGGCGATCGCGCGCAACGAGTCCAGGCCCGATCGGGACTTCGGGGCGCGCGTGGTCGTCAGGCAGCGCAAGGAGCTGCGCCGTTCCATGAGCAGGATCTCCCGCGACGGCTTCCGCCGGGTCCACGTGCTGCGCGGGGCCGAGGAGATCGAGGCCGCGACGGTCGTCACCGAGAAGGCGTGGACCGACAGGCGCGAGCTGACCGGCCCGTTCGACATCGTGGGCGACGTGCACGGCTGCCGCGCCGAGCTGGAGACGCTGCTGCGCGACCTCGGCTGGGAGGTCGATCCCGGCGGCGCGGGGGCGGTGCACCCCGAGGGCAGGACGGCGGTGTTCATCGGCGACCTGGTGGACCGGGGGCCCGACTCGCCGGGCGTGCTCCGGCTGGTCATGGGCATGGTCGCGGCCGGGACCGCGTTGTGCGTGTCGGGCAACCACGAGCAGAAGCTGGCCCGCGCGCTCAACGGCCGCAAGGTCCGGGTGGCCCACGGCCTCCAGGAGTCCCTGGACCAGCTGGCCGCCGAGCCGGAGGAGTTCAGGCGGGAGGCGCTGGCCTTCATGGACGGCCTGATCAGCCACTACCAGCTCGACGGGGGCAGGCTCGTCGTCGCCCACGCCGGGCTCAAGGAGGACTACCACGGCCGCGCCTCCGGCAGGGTCCGCTCCTTCGCGCTGTACGGCGACACCACCGGCGAGACCGACGAGTACGGTCTGCCGGTGCGCTACCCCTGGGCGCACGAGTACCGGGGCCGGGCCATGGTCGTCTACGGCCACACCCCGGTCCCCGAGACCGAGTGGATCAACAACACGATCTGCCTGGACACCGGGGTGGTCTTCGGCGGGCGCCTCACCGCGCTGCGCTACCCGGAGCGGGAGATCGTCTCGGTGCCCGCCGAGCGCGTCTGGTACGAGTCGGTCAAGCCGCTGACCGCCCCCGGTCACCGCGCCCCCGGCATGCTCTCCGTCGACGACGTGCGGGGCACCCGCCACATCGAGGTGCGCCACGGCGGCGGCCGCATCAAGGTCCGCGAGGAGAACTCGGCCGCCGCCCTGGAGATCATGAGCCGGTTCGCGGTGGACCCGCGCTGGCTGGTCTACCTCCCGCCGACGATGGCGCCTCCGGAGACCTCCCGTCTCGACGGCTACCTGGAGCACCCGGCCGAGGCGTTCGCCGAGTTCGCGGCGGCCGGGGTGACCCGGGTGGTGTGCGAGGAGAAGCACATGGGATCGCGGGCGGTGGCCGTGCTGGCCGCCGACCCGGAGGTGGCGGCGGCTCGGTTCGGGGTCACCGACGGCAGCGCGGGGGCGGTCTACACCCGTACCGGAAGGTCGTTCTTCGCCGACACCACCGAGCTGGTCGACAGGCTCAGGCGGGTGTGCGCGCCGCTGATGGAGGAGCTGGGGTCGGGTTGGATCGCCCTCGACTGCGAGCTGCTGCCCTGGTCGGCCAAGGCCGAGGGGCTGATCCGCGACCAGTACGCGTCGGTGGGCGCCGCGGCACGCACGGTGCTGCCCGAGGCGATCACCGTGCTGGAGGCGGCGGCCGGGCGCGGTTTGGATGTGGGCGATCTGTTGGACCGCACCCGACGCCGCTCCACCAACGCTGCCCGTTTCAGGCAGGCATATGCACGTTACTGCTGGCCTGTCTCCGGACTTGAGGGACTCCGGCTGGCACCGTTCCAGATCCTCGCCTGCGAGGGCAGGGCGACCGCGATCCAGGAGCCGCACTCCTGGCACCTGGACCTGCTGTCGCGGCTCGACGACCCGCTGATCGCGCCCACCCGGCACGTGTTCGCCGATCCGGCCTCGCCGGAGTCGACGGAGGCGGCCACGGCCTGGTGGTCGGCGCTGACCGCCGAGGGTGGCGAGGGCGGCGAGGGCATGGTCGTCAAGCCGCTCGACCCGCCGGACGGGCGGAGCCGGGTGCAGCCCGGGGTCAAGGTGCGCGGGCGGGAGTACCTGCGGATCATCTACGGGCCCGACTACACCGAGAGCCTGGACGTGCTGCGCCACCGGTTCCTGGGCCGCAAGCGATCGCTCGCCCTGCGCGAGCACGCGCTGGGTCTCGAGGCGCTCTCCCGGCTGGCCGAGGGGGAGCCGCTGTGGAGGGTGCACGAGGCGGTCTTCGCCGTCCTGGCACTGGAGTCCGAGCCGGTCGATCCCCGCCTGTAGTCCCCGCCCGTAACTCCCGCCCGTGCTCCCTGCCTGTGGTCCCGGCCTGTAGTCGCCGCCCGTGGCCCCCGTCGTCGGTTCCGGCCTGTGGTCCCCGCCGGTGCTTCCGGCCGTGGTCCTCGCGGGGGATGGCGCCGGTGGGAGCCGGGGGAACGACGCCGGTGGGAACGGCGCGGGTGGGAACGGTGCAGGTAGGGGCGGTGTGGACGGGGACGGTGCCGGTGGGGACGGCCGTCATGCGGCCGTCCCCGAAAGTCCGGGAGCCATGTCTCAAATCTCCTCATGGGGAAAAGAACCCTCATGGCCAGCACCGCTCCCACGGGCACCTCCGGTGAGAACATCGGGCACGTCGTCTTCATCACCGCCGCGGCGGCGATCGGCGGCTTCCTCTTCGGGTACGACAGCGCCGTCATCAACGGCGCCGTCACCGGGATCGAGAAGAACTTCGACGTCGGCCCGGTCCAGACCGGCTTCGTCGTGGCGATCGCGCTGCTGGGCTCGGCGCTGGGCGCCTGGATCGCCGGAGGGCTGGCCGACCGCTGGGGACGCACCAGAGCGATGCAGGTGGCCGCGATCCTGTTCGCGGTCAGTTCCATCGGCCAGGCCCTGCCCTTCGCGCTCTGGGACCTGGCCCTGTGGCGGGTGCTCGCCGGTGTGGGCATCGGCATGGCCTCGGTGATCGGCCCCGCCTACATCGCGGAGGTCGCGCCGCCCGCCTACCGGGGACGGCTGGGGTCCTTCCAGCAGCTCGCGATCGTGCTGGGCATCGCGGTCTCCCAGCTGGTCAACTACGCGATCGCGGAGCGGGCCGGGGGCGACGTCAACAACGAGCTGCTCGGGCTGCAGGCCTGGCAGTGGATGCTCGGCGCCTGCCTGATCCCCGCACTGCTCTATCTGGTCTTCGCGACGGTCATCCCCGAGTCGCCGCGCTTCCTCATCGCGGTCGGGAGAACGGACGCGGCACGCGAGGTGCTGTCGGAGGTCGAGGGCGAGGGAACCGACCTGGACGCCCGGGTGGCGGAGATCGAGACCTCGCTGCGCGGCGAGCACCGGCCCCGCCTGCGCGACCTGCGAGGTTCCCGGTGCGGGCTGATGCCGATCGTCTGGATCGGCATCCTGCTCTCCGTCTTCCAGCAGTTCGTCGGCATCAACGTGATCTTCTACTACTCGGCGTCACTGTGGCAGTCGGTCGGCATCAACCAGTCGGACTCGCTGCTCATCAGCTTCTCCACCTCGATCATCAATCTCGTCGGCACGTTCATCGCCATCGCGCTGGTCGACAGGATCGGCCGCAGGCCGCTGCTGCTGATCGGCTCCGCGGGCATGACGGCCGCGCTCGCCGTGGCCGCGTGGGCCTTCAGCGCGGGTGTCCCGAGTGGCGAGGCGGTCAAGCTGCCCGAGGCCCAGGGTACGGTCGCCCTGGTCGCCGCGAACGTCTTCGTGCTGTTCTTCGCGCTGTCGTGGGGTGTGATCGTCTGGGTGCTGCTGGGCGAGATGTTCCCCAACCGCGTCAGGGCCGCCGCGCTCTCGGTGGCCGCCGCCGCCCAGTGGGTGGCCAACTGGCTGATCACCGTCTCGTTCCCTTCGCTGAGCGAGTGGAATCTGGCCGGGGCCTACGTGGGGTACGCCGCCTTCGCCGCGCTCTCCTTCGTCTTCGTGCTGTTCAAGGTACGGGAGACCAAGGGGCGAAAGCTCGAGGAGATGGGCTAGGTTCGCCCCGTGCCGTCCAAGAGACAGGAAAGCGCCCCGCCCGCGAGGCGGGCGACCTCCGGAGCGCGAGTTCCGGCGCGGCCGAGCCGCGCCGAGCTCGAGGCGGCCGGGGAGAGGACGATCGAGGACGTGCTCGGGCCCTCGCTGGACGTGCTGTTCTGCGGGATCAACCCCGGCCTGTACTCCGCGGCCACCGGCCACCACTTCGCCCGCCCCGGCAACCGCTTCTGGCCCGCGCTGCACCGCTCGGGCTTCACCTCCCGGCTGCTCTCGCCCGCCGAGCAGGACCTGCTTCCCTCGTACGGGCTGGGCATCACCAACGTGGTGCGACGGCCCACCGCGCAGGCGGCGGAACTGTCCGCCGAGGAGTTCCGCGCGGGCGGGGAGCGCCTGGCGGGGCTGGTCGCCGAGATCCGCCCGAGGGTGCTGGCGGTGGCGGGGGTGACCGCCTACCGGCAGGCGTTCGGCGTGCCCAAGGCCGTGATCGGGCCGCAGGAGAGCGAGATCGGCGGCGCGGCGGTGTGGGTGCTGCCCAACCCGAGCGGCCTGAACGCGCACTGGACGCTGGACGGGATCGCGGGGGAGATGCGCAGGCTCCGGGAGTCCCTCGCCTGACCGGCCGGTGCGGGCGCCCCCCCGAGCCGGGACGGGCGAGCGGGCGAGCACGTCGCCCCGCTCGCCCGAACCCCTCAGAGGCCGGGCAGAGGCCGGCATGGGCCGGTCAGAGCGGGGTCAGGACGCGGTCGGGGGGCCGACCCTGCGGGAGTGCGTCCTGGAGCGCTCCCGCCTGCGGTGGAGCATGCCCAGCACCGCCATCACCAGCCAGGCGAGGAAGACGAACTTGAGCACCCCGAACCCGCCGATCAACACCCCGGCCACCATCACCAGGATGATCAGGGGGAAGAACGGCGGCCCGCCGCGGTGACCCCTGGGGTGGCGGCCCCCGGGGCGGTGGTGGCGCCAAGGGTGGGCGTGCGCGCGGTGCCGGTGACCCGGTCCCCACGGCCCGCCCGGCCCCCACGGACCTCCGCCCGGCCCCCACGGTCCTCTCCCCGGACCCCAGGGGGCCCCCGCGCCCCAGGGACCCCAGGTGTCCTCGGACTCCTCCGGCCGGAGGGCGCTCGGGCCGGGCAGGTCCGCGCTCACCCGGGCCAGCTCGCCGCCGGTCCGCGCGGACAGGATCAGTTCGAGGCGCTCGTCGAGCTCCTCACGGGTCAGGCGGCCCTGCACGTAGTGCTCGCGCAGGGACTCCATCGCCACGTCACGCTCGGCGTCTCCGATACGGAGGTCGTCTCGGGGGGTCATGGTCGGGTCACTCCTCGCCGGTGTCGCCGTCGGCCAAGATCTGGTAGAGCTTGCGGCGCGTCTCGACCAGGGTCTGCTTGGCCTGCCGGATCTGCGCGTCGCTGCCGGTCTGCAGGATCTGGAGCATGGCGAACCCCGACTGGCGGGTGATGTCCATCAGCTCCCAGGTGCTGTCGTCGACGTCGGGCGTCATCTCCTCCCACGGGGCGCGCACCTCGTCGGCGTGCTCGGCCACGTAGGCGCGTCCGGCGTCGGTGAGGCTGAAGGTCTTGCGGCCCTCGTTCTCCTCGGCCAGGACCAGGCCCTCGTCGGTGAGCTGCTGCAGGGCCGGGTAGACCGCTCCCGGGCTGGGCTTCCAGCCGCCCTCGCTGCGCCGCTCGATCTCCTGGATGATCTGGTAGCCGTTGCACGAGGACTCGGTGAGCAGGGCGAGGATCGCCGCGCGGACGTCGCCGCGCTTCGCCTTGCGCCCCCTCCCGAACGGCGGGCCGCCGAACGGGCCCCCGCCGAACGGGCCTCTGCCCCCCCTGCCGCCCCGGCCCATGTCCCAGGGGAACCCGCCGAAGGGGAAGGGGCCGCGGTGGCCGCGGTGCCGGTGCTCGCGAGGCCCGCCCTCGTGGTGCTCGTGGTGCGTGTGGTGTGGCGCGCGGGGGCCGTGCTCCGGGCCGCCCTCGTGCCATCCGGCGGCCATCTGCCGCCATGCCTCCCTGGCCGCGCGCTTCATCTCGCGCCTGACCTCGTGGGACCCGAATCCGGCCCAGGGAGCGCCCATCGCGTTGGACGATGTCATGCCGTACCTCCATGCTGCGATCGTCTTTTGATCGCTCTAGATGCTTCAAAGATATATCGAGAACATTCTGACGGCAACCTCATGTCACGAAATGTGGGACTTGGGGCATTTGATCGTTGGCGGGGTGGGAGGCTTCCCGGCCCGCCGGGCCGGGGGTCGACCGAGTCCGGGCCGGAGTCACCGAGCGGGTGACCCGGCGCGAGCCCCGAGGCTTCGATTCGCCGCCCTCCGCACCCTTTTCGGCGACCGTCGCAGAGAGTGATACTTCGTCACCCTGAGTAGAAGTGAGGCAGATCACGTAATTCTTGCCGGATTCTGGAACAAGTACTGAGACCTGCACGTTACAAAGGACGTAGACGGGATTCGTTCCGCGCCGGAAGGGCTGGGGGGTGCTTTCGGCGCGGAACGGTCCCGTCTGTCGTTTCTCCACGTTTTCGCACGTCTCTTCTTGATCGCGACCCTCCCGGGTTCGCGTCCTGGCCTCCGGTGACGACCCCCGGAGGGTTTCCCACCCCAGGCCCGCCCCGTGAGGGCGATCACTCCGCCGAGACGCTCCCGGGCCGCCGTCCCAGGCACCATTCGCCCGTTCCATCCGTTCCCCATCCGTAGGAAGATTCGGATGACAGGCACCTCTCGTGAAGGGACGGGAAGATCGAAGCGGACCGTCGTCGCTCTCGGGCGACCCTGGAGTCGGCCGGAAACGATCAGCACGCACGCGACGGGGCCATCTCGCCCGCGCGACACGCCGATGGCGTGAAATGGCACGGTCCTCCATCTGGAGGAGGCTTTGACGTACAGTCTCCCGAGGTGATCTTGATGGGGGTTTTTGACCGATGATGGGGCATACGCATGCGCTGACAGGGGCGATCGCCTGGCTGGGGGTGGCGCCCGCGCTGGCCGCGCTGCCCTTGCTGACCGAGACGTCCAGGTTCATCGAGACCGGTGTCATGGTCAACGCGCTCAACCCGGCCGAGTTCGTCGCCGGGGCCATCATCTGCGCCGGTGCCGCGATGCTGCCCGACCTCGACCATCCGAGCGCGACGATCGCGCAGACGTTCGGGCCGGTCACCTGGGGGCTGAGCAAGGCGGTCTCGTGGCTCGCCGGAGGCCACCGCAACGCCACCCACTCGCTGGTGTTCGCGATCGCAACGGGCTTCGGCGCGCACTACCTGGCCAACACCTATCCGATCGGCCGCGACATCCTGGTGATCCTGCTCATCGGCCTGGCGCTGCGGGCGATCGGCATCGGCATCCCGGGCAAGAAGTTCGCCTCGGCGATGCTCAACGTCGGCATGACGGCCGGGCTGTTCGTGGTGTTCCGCAGCGACAACGTGGAGTACGCCTGGCTGGGGCTCGCGGTCGCGATCGGGTGCCTCACCCACGTCGTGGGCGACTGCTGCACCGAGAAAGGTTGTCCTGTGCTCTGGCCGATGCGGCAGAAGTGGCTGCTGCCGTGGAAGATCGGCATCAAGACGGGCCGGGCCTTCGAGCAGAAGTTTCTCGCCCCGGTACTTTCCGTCGTCGTTCTCGGGCTGCTGTACCTCCGCCTCGCTCCGCAGTGATCATACTGAGGAGTAATTTGATGTCGAGATACCCGGAGGGATATCTTGATATCGAGACATCCGCTGCAACCTGTGGGTGGCCTGGAAGTTAGGCAGACCTAACAGTTCGGGGCGCTCGGGCGGTGCGGCAGGATTCAATCGCGCCCTATGTGCCGGCGCGCCAGACATCAGGTGATGAGGGAGGCGAACCGTGTCCGCGAACAGCTTCGGCAGTCGTGACACGCTCCGCGTCGGTGACGCGGAGTACGAGATCTACCGGCTGGACGCCGTGGAGGGGTCGGGACGTCTCCCGTACAGCCTGAAGATCCTTCTGGAGAACCTTCTCCGCACGGAGGACGGCGCGAACATCACCGCCGACCACATCCGTGCGATCGGCCAGTGGGACCCCAAGGCCGCCCCGAACGTGGAGATCCAGTTCACGCCGGCCCGCGTGATCATGCAGGACTTCACCGGCGTCCCGTGCGTCGTCGACCTGGCGACCATGCGCGAGGCCGTCCGCGACCTCGGCGGCGACCCCGCCAGGATCAACCCGCTCGCCCCGGCCGAGATGGTCATCGACCACTCGGTCATCGTCGACTTCTTCGGCGGCGCCGACTCCTTCCAGCGCAACGTCGACAGGGAGTACGAGCGCAACCGCGAGCGCTACCAGTTCCTGCGCTGGGGCCAGACCGCCTTCGACGAGTTCAAGGTCGTCCCGCCGGGCACCGGCATCGTGCACCAGGTCAACATCGAGCACCTGGCACGCGTCGTGATGGTCCGCGACGGGAAGGCGTACCCGGACACCTGCGTCGGCACCGACTCCCACACCACCATGGAGAACGGCATCGGCGTCCTGGGCTGGGGCGTCGGCGGCATCGAGGCCGAGGCCGCGATGCTCGGCCAGCCGATCTCCATGCTCATCCCGCGCGTGGTCGGTTTCAAGCTGACCGGCAAGCTCCCCGCCGGGGCCACCGCCACCGACCTGGTGCTCACGATCACCGAGATGCTCCGCAAGCACGGCGTCGTCGGCAAGTTCGTGGAGTTCTACGGCGACGGCGTCTCCAGCGTGCCGCTGGCCAACCGGGCCACGATCGGCAACATGAGCCCCGAGTTCGGCTCCACCTGCGCGATCTTCCCGATCGACGGCCAGACGACCGACTACCTCACGCTGACCGGCCGCCCCGCCGAGCAGGTCGCCCTGGTCGAGGCCTACGCCAAGGCCCAGGGCATGTGGCTCGACCCCGAGGCCGAGGAGCCGGTCTTCTCCGAGTACATCGAGCTGGACCTGTCCACGGTCGTCCCGTCGATCGCCGGCCCCAAGCGGCCCCAGGACCGCATCGCGCTGTCGGACGCCAAGAGCGCCTGGCGCGCGGCCGTCAAGGACTACGTGTCGAGCGAGCAGGGCCCGCTCGACGAGGCGTCCGGCGAGTCGTTCCCCGCCTCCGACTCCCCGGCGGTCTCCCACGACGACAACGGCGACAAGCCGCACCCGGCCGGCCTCAACGGCGAGCGCCCGCACAAGCGCGTGCGGGTCACGCTGGCCGACGGCACCGACTTCGAGATCGACCACGGCGTGGTCACCATCGCCGCGATCACCAGCTGCACCAACACCTCCAACCCGTACGTCATGATGGGCGCCGCGCTGCTCGCCAGGAACGCGGTCGAGAAGGGCCTGACCCGCAAGCCGTGGGTCAAGACCTCGCTCGCCCCCGGCTCGCAGGTGGTCACCGGCTACTTCGAGCGCTCCGGCCTGCAGCCGTACCTCGACAAGATCGGTTTCAACCTGGTCGGCTACGGCTGCACCACCTGCATCGGCAACTCGGGCCCGCTGCAGGAGGAGATCTCCGCCGCCATCCAGGAGAACGACCTCGCGGTCACCGCCGTGCTGTCCGGCAACCGCAACTTCGAGGGCCGGATCAACCCCGACGTCAAGATGAACTACCTGGCCTCGCCGCCGCTGGTCGTCGCCTACGCCCTCGCGGGCACCATGGACCTCGACCTGAACAACGAGCCGCTGGGCGTGGGCTCGGACGGCGAGCCGGTGTTCCTCGCCGACATCTGGCCGGCGCCCGAGGAGATCGCGGCGGTCGTCGCCTCCTCGATCGACCAGGAGATGTTCCTGCACGACTACGCCGACGTGTTCAAGGGCGACGAGACCTGGCGCTCGCTGCCGATCCCGACCGGCAACACCTTCGAGTGGGACCCGGACTCGACCTACGTCCGCAAGGCCCCCTACTTCGAGGGCATGCCGCCCGAGCCGCAGCCGGTGACCGACATCTCCGGGGCCCGGGTGCTCGCGAAGCTGGGCGACTCGGTCACCACCGACCACATCTCCCCGGCAGGCGCGATCAAGGTCGGCACCCCCGCCGCCGACTACCTCAAGGAGCACGGCGTCGGGGTCAAGGACTTCAACTCCTACGGCTCGCGCCGGGGCAACCACGAGGTCATGATCCGCGGCACCTTCGCCAACATCCGGCTGAAGAACCTGCTGCTCGACGGCGTGGAGGGCGGCTACACCCGCGACTTCACCCTTGACGGCGGGCCGCAGTCCTTCATCTACGACGCCTCGGCCAACTACCAGGCCGCGGGCATCCCGCTCGTGGTGCTGGCCGGCAAGGAGTACGGCTCGGGCTCCTCGCGCGACTGGGCGGCCAAGGGCACCGCGCTGCTCGGCGTCCGCGCCGTCATCGCCGAGTCCTACGAGCGCATCCACCGCTCCAACCTCATCGGCATGGGCGTGCTGCCGCTGCAGTTCCCCGAGGGCGAGACGGCGCAGTCGCTGGGCCTGACCGGCGAGGAGACCTTCGACGTCGTCGGGGTCGAGGCCCTCAACGAGGGCGGCGTCCCGCAGACCGTGACGGTCCGGGCCGACGGCAAGGAGTTCCAGGCGGTCGTGCGCATCGACACCCCCGGAGAGGCCGACTACTACCGGCACGGGGGCATCATGCAGTACGTCCTGCGCTCCCTGCTCGCCAAGAGCTGAGCAGGGGGGCGAGGCCGCACGTAAGCCTCGCCCGCATGGGGGCACACCCCAGACGAGAACCGCCCGGCGGGACACCATCCCGCCGGGCGGTTCCGTGCTTTCCGGAGACTTTCACGCGTCCCGAGGCCCCGGGATTCCGGGGATTTCCGAGGGGCGGCGCCGGGCAGGGGGCCGGGGCGGGCGGGGAGAGCGCCGCACCGCGCCGGGAAAAGGCAGCTCAAAGCCGCGATCCCGGTAACTGCGGGGGTATCGGGAGGGTGAAAGGCCGGTCGGACCCGGGACGGTTAAGGGCGCGTTTCTGGATTGTTACCGGCCACAACAAACTTTACCTACGGAGGGTCTGGCGCTCCAGGCCAACGGCGGAATACGTTGCCGCAAACAACATTCAACGGAACGGTGAGCCGAGACCCGGCAGAGCTGTACCCGCGAATCCGGCATGCCGCACGTCCGTACCCCCCAATTTCGAAGAAAGGACCCGTGCACCATGCGCAAGGGGATCCTCAGCCTTACCGCCGCCGCCGCGGCGATGACCCTCGGCCTCACCGCTTGCGGGAGCGACAGCCCCGAAACCAGCGCCTCGAGCGGTGCCGCCCCCACGGAGAGCGCGGCGGCCGCGGGCAAGGTCGGCGTCATCCTTCCCGACAGCAAGTCCTCCGCCCGTTGGGAGACCGCGGACCGCAAGTATCTGGAGGAGGCCTTCAAGGCCGCGGGTGTCGCCTACGACATCCAAAACGCCCAGGGTGACAAGACCCAGTTCCAGACCATCGCCGACCAGATGATCACCAACGGGGCCACGGTCCTGATGATCGTCAACCTCGACAGCGGCACCGGCAAGGCCGTGCTCGACAAGGCCAAGGCGCAGGGCGTGGCCACCATCGACTACGACCGCCTCACCCTCAACGGCGGCGCCCAGTACTACGTCAGCTTCGACAACACCAAGGTCGGCACCCTGCAGGGCGAGGGCCTGGTGAAGTGCCTGACCGACAAGAAGGCCGAGAAGCCGATCGTCGCCGAGCTCAACGGCTCGCCGACCGACAACAACGCCACGCTGTTCAAGAACGGCTACGACGGCGTGCTCAAGCCCAAGTACGACTCCGGCGAGTACGTCAAGGGCCCGGACCAGTCCGTCCCCGAATGGGACAACACCCAGGCGGGCACGATCTTCGAGCAGATGCTCACCGAGCAGCCGAAGATCGCCGGCGTCCTGGCCGCCAACGACGGTCTCGGCAACGCCGCCATCTCGGTCCTGAAGAAGAACAACCTGAACGGCAAGGTCCCGGTCACCGGCCAGGACGCCACCGTGCAGGGCCTGCAGAACATCCTCGCCGGCGACCAGTGCATGACCGTCTACAAGGCGATCAAGAAGGAGGCCGACGCGGCCGCCGCGCTCGCCATCGGCCTGGCCAAGGGCGAGAAGCCCGCGGCGACCGGGACGGTCAAGGACACCGAGAGCGGCGCCGACGTGCCCTCCGTCCTCCTCGACCCGCAGCCGATCTTCTTCGACAGTGTCAAGGACGTCGTCGCCGACGGCTTCGTGACCAAGGACGAGCTGTGCACCGGCGAGTTCGCCGACAAGTGCACCGAGGCCGGAATCCAGTAAGGCGCGGAGGGGGCGGCCGGTCGTTCCCCCCGGCCGGCCGTCCCCTCGCGCTCGATCGCGGCACACCTCACCCTGTGACGCCGGGAGACGCGGCAGGTGGGCGTCTCCCGGCGTCGCAGGGCGGGACGCCGCCCGCAGGCGCCCGAGCCGCGCGAGCTTCGCCGCGCGAAATGAACACAGGGAGCACAACCCCATGACCCCCGCACTGGAACTCCGCGGGATCGACAAGAGTTTCGGTCCCGTACAGGTCCTGCACGACGTCTCCCTCTCCGCGTACGCCGGAGAGGTGACCGCGCTGGTCGGCGACAACGGCGCAGGCAAGTCCACTCTCGTCAAGTGCGTCGGAGGCATCCACGCGATCGACTCCGGCGAGTACTTCTTCGACGGCAAGCCCGTCCAGATCGGCAGCCCGCGCGACGCGGCCGACCTGGGCATCGAGATCGTCTACCAGGACCTCGCGCTCTGCGACAACCTCGACATCGTCCAGAACATGTTCCTCGGCCGCGAGCACAAGCGCGGCATCGTCCTCGACGAGGACACGATGGAGGAGATGGCGGCCAGGACCCTGGAGAGCCTGTCGGTCAGGACCGTCAAGTCCATCCGCCAGCTCGTCGCCAGCCTCTCCGGCGGCCAGCGCCAGACGGTGGCCATCGCCAAGGCCGTGCTGTGGAACAGCAAGGTCGTCATCCTCGACGAGCCGACCGCCGCCCTCGGCGTCGCCCAGACGGCGCAGGTGCTGGAACTGGTCCGGCGCCTGGCCGACCAGGGCCTGGCCGTCGTCCTGATCTCGCACAACATGAACGACGTCTTCGCGGTGTCCGACCGGATCGCCACCCTCTACCTCGGCCGGATGGCGGCCCAGGTCAAGACCTCGGACGTCACCCACGCGCAGGTCGTCGAACTGATCACCTCCGGCCGCAGCGGGGACCTCGGCCTCACCAACGGAGTCACCGTATGACCGCCACGATTTCGCCGAAGACCGTACACGAGGCACCCTCGATCAGGACCAACGTCCGGGGCTACGCCGAGAGGGTACGCGGCGGCGACATGGGCGCGCTGCCCGCGGTGTTCGGCCTCGTGGTGCTCTGCGCGATCTTCGCCATCCTGCGTCCCTCCTTCCTGACCGCGGGGAACTTCGCCAACCTGTTCACCCAGGGCGCCGCGGTCACCGTGATCGCCATGGGCCTGGTCTTCGTGCTGCTGCTCGGCGAGATCGACCTGTCGGCGGGCTTCGCCAGCGGCGTCTGCGCGGCGGTGCTCGCGATCATGCTCAGCAGCCAGGGACTGCCCTGGTACGTGGCGGTGGGCGCGGCGATCCTCACCGGCGTGGTGATCGGCACCGCGATCGGCTCCATCGTCGCGAAACTCGGCATCCCGTCGTTCGTGGTGACGCTCGCGGCCTTCCTCGCCTTCCAGGGCCTGGTCCTGCTGCTCGTCAAGGGCGGCACCATCATCGCCATCCGCGACGAGACCATCCTGTCGATCGCCAACAAGAACCTCCCGCCCACGCTGGGCTGGATCCTGCTGGTCGTGGGCGTCGCCGCCTACGCCGGCCTCCAGTTGCTGCGTTCCCGCAAGCGCGCCTCTCGCGGCCTCACCTCCGACCCGCTCTCGCTGATCGCGGTCAGGGTCGGCGCCCTCGCGCTGCTCGGCGGTCTCGCCGTCTACTTCCTCAACATCGAGCGCAGCCGCAACGTCGCCGTCGTCTCCCTGGCGGGCGTGCCGCTGGTGGTGCCCATCATCGTGGTCCTGCTGCTGATCCTGACGTTCGTGCTCCGCCGCACGGCGTACGGGCGCCACCTGTACGCGGTCGGCGGCAACGCCGAGGCCGCGCGCCGGGCGGGCATCAACGTCGACCGGATGAAGATCAGTGCCTTCGTGATCTGTTCCTCCATGGCCGCGGTCGGCGGCATCATCGCCGCCTCACGGGCCAGCTCGGTCGACCCCAACACCGGCGGCAGCAACGTGCTGCTCTACGCGGTCGGCGCCGCCGTCATCGGCGGCACCAGCCTGTTCGGTGGCAAGGGCCGGGTGCTGGACGCCATCCTCGGCGGTGCCGTGGTCGCGGTCATCGAGAACGGCATGGGCCTGATGGGCTACAGCTCCGGAGTGAAGTTCATGGTGACCGGATCGGTGCTGTTGCTGGCCGCCATGGTGGACGCGCTGTCCCGCAAGCGGGCGGCCGCCACTGGTCTAAGGTGATCAGCGACTCCGATCCACCGAAGGAACATCACGTCATGCGGGCAGGCCCCTCCCAGGAGGAGATCAGGCGTCACAACCTTGGGGCCCTGCTCAGGCACGTCCATCTGAGCGGCCCCACCTCGCGTGCGGAACTCACCAACCGGATGGGCCTCAACCGCAGCACCATCATGGCGCTGACCGCCGATCTGACCGCCGCGGGGCTGGTCAGGGAGGAGCTCCCCAGGGAGACGGGCAGGGCCGGGCGTCCGTCCCTGGTGGTCCGCCCGGAGTCGGCGCGGGTCTACGTGTTCGCCCTCGACGTGGGCGTCGACCGGCTGGTCGCCGCCCGCGTCGGCCTGGGCGGCACCATCCTCGACCGCCGCGAGACGGTACGGCGGCGTGGCGACTTCTCCCTGGAGGAGATCGTCGGCCCGCTCGCCGCCTTCGCCCGGCAGATGCACCGCAGGACCCGGCCCGACACGGTGTGCGTCGGGGTGGCGGCGGCCTTCTCCGGGGGAGTGGGACGCGGCGACGGGGTCGTCAGGTTCGGGCCCAACATGGTCACCGTGGACGACGTGCCGTTCGCCGACGAGATGACCCGGCGGCTGGCCTTCGGCCTGCCGGTCACCGTCGGCAACGACGCCAACCTCGCCGCCCTCGCCGAGCAGACCAGGGGCGTCGGCGTCGGCTGCCGCGACCTCGTCTACCTCCACGGCGACGTCGGCATCGGCGGGGGAGTGATCGTCAACGGCCAGCTGCTCGGCGGACACCTGGGCTTCGGCGGCGAGGTCGGGCACATGATCGTCAACCCTGACAAGGGACGGCTCTGCGGGTGCGGCTCGCACGGCTGCCTGGAGGCGGAGGTCGGGGAGCGCGCCCTGCTGGAGGCCGCGGGCCGCTTCGGTTCCCGGGTCGGCAGGGACGCCGTCCGCGCCGCGGTCGACGCCGCCGACCGGGGAGACGTCGTCGCGCAGGCGGCCCTGAGCCGCGTCGGCGACTGGCTCGGCCTGGGCGTCTCCAACCTCGTCAACCTGTTCAACCCCGAGATGGTCGTCTTCGGGGGCACGCTCAGGGAGATCTACCTCGGCTCCGCCGCGCAGGTCCGCAGCCGCCTCGCCCTCGACGCCCTGCCCCCGTGTCGCGAGCAGCTGCGCCTGCGCACCTCGGCCCTCGGCGATGACGCCACTCTCGTCGGCGCCGCCGAGCTGGCCTTCTCCCAGGTCCTTGCCGACCCTCTCGAGGTCCTCGCCCGCGCGGGCTCCTGATCCTCCCGCGCCGTCCGGCTGTGGTGAGGGGCGGGGACCGCCCCGCTGCCCGGGGTGGGGCGTTCTGATCCGCGGCGGTTCGTGGCCTGCGGCGATCCGGGTTCTCGGGCGATCGGTGCGTCGTGGCGATCCGTGGGCTGTCGCGCCGCCGACACCCGGAGCCGCGGGTGCCGGCGGTGGTGCGGGGTTACTTCACGAGACCGGCGACCAGGTGGCGCAGCTCGATGTGACCGGCCTTGAGCTCGGCGACGTCACCCTCGACGCGCTTCATGGAGAGCTCCAGGTTGCCGACGGAGCGCTTGACCACGGAGATCTCCTCGCGGAGCTCGGCGTGCCCGGTTCGCATCTCGGCGCGCAGCTCGTCTTGCCCGATGCGCAGCTCGTCCTGCCCGGCGCGCAGCTCGTCCTGCCCGGTTCGGAGTTTGTCCATTTCCGTCCGGATTCCAGACATCTCCGTTCGCAGGTCGGTCAGGACCTCGAAGATCCCGGCGTTGATCACCTTGCTCTCCTCGTTCTCCAGGCGGAGCTTGGCGACGTCCGTTTCCAGGACGCGCAGGCGAATGTCTGTGGCGTTCATGTCCGTCTTTCTCCTTGCCGTCGACCAGCGGGGGGACCGAGCCTGGTTCCGTGGCGTGGACGGTGCTCACGGGGAGGGATGTTCAGTCAGCGTCGCCAGATTACCCAACGTCACGAAGCGGTCGCCACTCGTGTTCGCGTTTCGGGGGAGACCGCTCGCGCCGGGCGGGGATGAGTCCTGCACCCCTGGGGGGATGTGACTTACACCGGGTGGAAAGAACGACCACCCGTCGCGCGTCCGTGGGACGGCGGCGGGTGGTCGCGGGGGTCGGCGCGGTCGGGAGGGTCAGGCGACCCTGGACTTGGGGGCGGAGAAGGTGTTGCAGGCGCCGGGGGTCTCCTGCTGGAAGCCGCGGGTCACCCAGTAGGCGATGCTCTTGGTCGTACCGTGGCTGGCCGTGCTGTAGGCGGCGTTCAGGACGTACCTGAAGTCCGACTCGCGGCGGCCGAGGGAACGCCAGATGCTGCCGATGAAGGCGCCGCTCAGGCACTCGGCCTGGAGCTCGACCTTGCGCAGCTCGGGCAGGTACGCCTTGTCGTTCTTGTACTTCCGCTTGAAGACCGTGGGCAGGATCCCGGAGAGCTGCTGGACATGGTGACCGTACTCGTGGGCCAGGGTCTGCAGCAGGAACAGCTCGGTCGCCTGGGAGAGGATCCCCTTGTCGAGGTAGAAGGTGATCTTCTTGTTCAGCGAGCAGTAGACCGCCTGGGCGCCCTTGGGGAACTTGCCGCAGCCGGTCGGGACGCCGAGGCGCGTGGTGACCGCGAACCTGGGCTTGGAGAACGGCAGTTTCGCCTTGGAGAACTGGTACTCCCAGCCCTCGTTGAGGCAGTCCAGAGCGAAGCTGAGATAGGTCTCGGCGGTGTCCAGGTCGTCGTTGTAGACCGGCTGCTCAGGACAGGCATCCGGTTCGAGCTTGCCCGTCTTGTAGATCGGGTTGGCGGTCAGGGCGGCCTGGCCCGTGGGTACCGGCGCGAGTCGTCCGGTGGTGACCGCGGCGCCCGCCGTACCGGCGAGCAGGGTGCTCACGAGCACGCCGGAGAGCAGTGCGATAAGGGGGATGCGCATGATCCTCAACCCTAGGGGAGGTTAAAGCGGGGGGTAAAGCGGATATGCGGCCACGCTTGGAAAGCGCGGCCGCATATCGCGGTTTCGTGCCGGAAGTCGGGCGGCGTGAGGCGTGCCGGAGATCGGGCGACGGGTCGGGCGGCTCAGGCGACGCGGCCGGCCGGGGCCGTCCAGGTGTTGCAGCCGGACGGGGAGCCCGCGTTGAAGCCGCGCTCCATCCAGTAGGCCTGGCTGCGGCCCTTGCCGTGGTCGTTCTTGGGCCAGTTCTTGTGCCCGTTGGCGCTGACCCAGCTGACCATCGCCTCCCACTGCGCCTGCTCGACCGGCAGGTCGTCGGCGGCCTGGCGCAGGAAGGCGGAGGCCAGGCAGTCGGCCTGCAGTTCGAGGCGGCGGGAGAAGGCCAGCTTGGTGGACGAGGAGGCGCGCCAGATGCTGCGGCCGTAGTAGTCCATGATGCCCGCGAGGCGCTGCACGTGGTGGCCGTACTCGTGGGCGATGAACTGGGCGTGGTTGGCCGGGTGGGCGTTCTTCAGGACATCACGCGTGACACCGATGTAGATGGTGCGGTTGCTGGAGCAGTACAGCCCCCCGGCGCTGCTGGGCCACCGGCCGCAGGGGGTGTTCACCTTGGTGGTGGAGAAACGGAGCTTCGGGTGGGAGAACCCCAGGTTGGTCTTCCTGAACTGGGTCTTCCAGGCAAGGTTCAGGCAGCGGATGAGCTTGGTCACGAAGGTCCGGTAGGAGGCCGCGCTCCCCGCGCGGATCTGTCCGGCCTGGCAGCGCATGGTGGGCAGGGTGCCGGTGCGGTAAAGGGGACTGGCCGTCGCGGCGGCCCGGCCGCGCGGGGGTGCCTGCTCCTTGACGGAGGCGGCGGAGCTGGAGGGGGTGGTCGTACCCGACGTCGTCCCGGTGACCGGCGCGACCTGCTGCGAGGCGGAGGGCGCGATGGTCCGTGAGGCGGACGCGCCGGCCGGGGCCAGGCCCGTCACCAGCGCAAACGTCAACGAGGCGGCAACAAGAGATGATAGTTGCCTATAGGGGAGAGTTTTCATGGTGGGGCAAAGGTTATTGCAAGTGTGGATAAAACGTGCAGAATCACCGCTCTCGGGGGTTGCGTCCTCCATCGCAACTAGACTCGTCGTGACGTTGACTGGACAGAGAGGATGATTCCGTGAGCGAGCGGACCGGGCAGCCTGGAAATCTTCTGGAGTCGGTCAAGGGGCCAGGAGACCTCAAGCGCTTGGCGGTGGACGAGCTACCGGTCCTCGCCGCCGAGATCAGGGATCTCCTGATCTCCTCCACCGCCCGCAGCGGCGGCCACCTCGGTCCCAACCTCGGCGTCGTCGAGCTGACGATCGCGATGCACCGGGTCTTCGACTCGCCACGCGACCCCATCCTGTGGGACACCGGTCACCAGGCCTACGTCCACAAGATGCTCACCGGCCGGGCCGGGCAGTTCGACACGCTCCGCCAGGAGGGCGGCCTGTCGGGTTATCCGAGCCAGACCGAGTCCGAGCACGACATCATCGAGAACTCCCACGCCTCGACCGCGCTGTCGTACGCCGACGGCCTGGCCAAGGCGTACAGGCTGCGCGGCGAGGCCGACCGCACGGTCGTCGCGGTGATCGGGGACGGGGCGCTCACCGGCGGCATGGCCTGGGAGGCGCTCAACAACATCGCGGCGCGCAAGGACCTGCCGCTGATCATCGTGGTCAACGACAACGGCCGCTCCTACTCGCCGACCATCGGCGGGCTCGCCTCCCACCTGGCCTCCCTGCGCACGAACCAGCGCTACGAGGACGTGCTCGACTTCGTCAAGGGCAACCTGACCAAGGTCCCGGTGGTCGGCGCCCCCGTCTACGACGCCCTGCACGGCGTCAAGAAGGGCCTCAAGGACGTCCTGGCCCCGCAGGTCATGTTCGAGGACCTCGGCCTGAAGTACATCGGGCTGGTCGACGGCCACGACGAGCAGGCCGTGGAGTCCGCGCTGCGCAGGGCCCGCGACTTCCGCCGCCCCGTCATCGTGCACGTGCTCACCAAGAAGGGCTTCGGCTACTCCCCGGCGGAGAACCACGACGAGGACTGCTTCCACTCACCGGGCGTCTTCGACCCGCTGACCGGTGAGGAGAAGCCGAAGCCGCACGGCTGGACCAACGTCTTCGGCCAGGAGATGGTGCGCCTGGGCGCCGAGCGGCGCGACATCGTGGCGATCACCGCCGCGATGCTCGGCCCCACCGGCCTGATCCCGTTCTCCGAGGCCTACCCCGACCGCCTCTACGACGTCGGCATCGCCGAGCAGCACGCTCTGACCAGTGCCGCCGGCCTGGCGCTCGGCGGCCTGCACCCGGTGGTGGCCGTCTACGCCACCTTCCTCAACCGGGCCTTCGATCAGCTCCTGATGGACGTCGCCCTGCACCGGCTCCCCGTCACGGTCGTGCTCGACCGGGCGGGCGTCACCGGCGACGACGGCGCCAGCCACAACGGCATGTGGGACCTGTCGATCCTGCAGGTCGTCCCCGGCCTGTCGGTCGCCGTCCCCCGCGACGAGCCCCGCCTGCGCGAGCTGCTGGCCGAGGCCGTGGAGATCGACGACGGCCCGACCGTCCTGCGCTACCCCAAGGGAGCGGTGACCGCCGAGATCGAGGCGGTCGGCCGTCTCGGCGAGATGGACGTGCTGCGCGCGGGCGATCCCGACGTGCTGCTCGTGGCCGTGGGGCCGATGGCCGGACTGTGCCTGGAGGCCGCCGACCTGCTCGACGCCCAGGGCATCTCCGCCACGGTAGTGGACCCGCGCTGGGTCAAGCCCCTGGACGAGGCCCTGGTGTCGGCCGCCCGCGCCCACAAGCTGGTCGTGGTGGTCGAGGACAACGGCCGGGTGGGCGCGGTCGGCGACGCGGTGGCCCGCATGCTGCGCGACGCCGACGTGGACGTCCCGATCCGCACCTACGGCATCCCGCAGCGCTTCCTCGACCACGCCAAGCGCCCGAAGATCCTCGGCGAGATCGGCCTGACCTCGCAGGACATCGCCCGCCAGATCACCGAGGCGATCGCGAAGCGCTCCCCGGCCCTGGAGAACCACCCGGCCCGCTGACGGCGTCTCCGGCGCCCGCCCCCTCCCGGGGCGGGCGGGCGCGGTGGTTGATCACGAGGAGGCCCGCGACCACGACGGCCATGCACGCGAAGATCGGCACCAGCAGGTGCTGGTTCTGGCGCAGGGCCTGGCCCGCCAGGGCGCCCAGCGACAGGTAGACGGTCACCCAGACCGCGCCGCCCGCCAGGGCCCAGCGGACGAGGCGCGTGTACGGCACGCTCGACGCCCCGGCGACGACCGGGGTGAGCGAGCCGACCACGGGCAGGAAGCAGGCGGCCGCCAGGGCCGGGCCGCCGCCCGTACCCGTACCCGTGGCCAGTCGCTCGGCCCGCGACCAGCGCCGCTCGCCGATCCGGCGCCCGGCCCCGCCGTGGCGCAGCCGCGACCCGTACCGGCGGCCGACGAGCCAGCCGCCGGTCGCGTACAGGACACACCCGGCGCACCCGGCGAGCGCCACCACCGCGACGTCCCAGGGATCCGCCAGCGTCGCCCCCGCCACGAGGATCGCCGCGACACCGGGGATCAGCGATCCGGCGAACGCCAGCACCGCGAGGAGTACCGAACCGACCAGGTACGGAGACGACGACTGCAGCATGTCCAGGAGCATGCCCCCAGGATCGCCGCCGCGAGCGGCGGGCCGCATCGGGGACCTCCCCCCAAACAACCCCGAGTTCGCCGTTCGGCCGCCGATCGGCTGGGCATGTGACCTGAAACACAGTGCCGGCGGCCGAGGAGGGACCATGAGTGTCTTGCGCGTCAAGTCGGTGGAGCAGTCGATCTCGGATACCGAGGCACCGGAACACCGGCTGCGCAAGGACCTCAGCGCGCTGGACCTCACCGTCTTCGGCATCGGCGTCGTCATCGGCACCGGCATCTTCGTGCTCACCGGCCGGGTCGCCAGGGAGACGGCCGGACCCGCGGTCGCCCTGTCCTTCGTGGCCGCGGGCGTCGTCTGCGCGCTGGCGGCGCTCTGCTACGCCGAGTTCGCCTCCACCGTCCCGGCGGCCGGGTCCGCCTACACCTTCGCCTTCGCCACCCTCGGTGAGTTCCCCGCCTGGATCATCGGCTGGGACCTGATGCTGGAGATGATGCTCGGCGCCGCGGTCGTCGCGGTCGGCTGGTCGGGATACCTGACCTCGCTGCTGGCGTCCCTGGGCATGACGCTGCCCGGCGCGATCGCGGGGGAGGGGGCGGCGTTCAACCTGCCCGCCGCGCTGATCGTGCTGATCCTCACCGCCGTCCTGGTCGTCGGGATCAAGCTGTCGTCCCGGTTCAACCTGGTCATCGTCACGATCAAGCTCGCGGTCATCCTGCTGGTCATCGTCGCCGGGCTGTTCTTCGTCAGGGCCGCCAACTACTCCCCGTTCATCCCGCCGTCGAAGCCGACCCCCGCGGTGGAGGGGCTGTCCGCGCCGCTGATCCAGGTGCTGTTCGGGATCACCCCGGTCGCGTTCGGGGTGCTGGGCATCTTCAGCGCCGCGGCCATCGTGTTCTTCGCCTACATCGGCTTCGACGTGGTCGCCACCGCCGCCGAGGAGACGCGCAACCCGCAGCGGGACCTGCCCATCGGCATCCTGGCCTCGCTCGGCATCTGCACGGTGCTCTACGTCGCGGTCTCCCTGGTCGTCGTGGGCATGCAGCCCTACGGTCAGCTCAGCGAGGCGGCGCCGCTGGCCGACGCATTCAAGGCGGTCGGCCAGACCTGGGCCGCGTCACTGATCAGCATCGGGGCCCTGGCCGGCCTGACGACGGTCGTGATGATCCTCATGATGGGCATGTCGCGGGTGATGTTCGCCATGTGCCGCGACAACCTGCTGCCGCGCGGGCTGGCCAAGGTGCACCCCAAGTACCGGACCCCGTACCTCATCACCATCATGATGGGCCTCGTCGTCGCGGCCCTGGCCGGGCTGGTGCCGCTGTCCACCATCGCCGAGCTGGTCAACATCGGCACGCTCTTCGCGTTCGTGGTGGTCTCGATCGCGGTGATCATCCTCCGCCGCACCCGCCCCGACCTGCCGCGTTCCTTCCGCACCCCGCTGGTGCCGCTGGTGCCGATCCTGTCGGTGCTCGCCTGCCTCTACCTGATGCTCAACCTCCCGGTGGAGACCTGGCTCAGGTTCGTGGCGTGGATGCTCCTCGGGGTCCTGATCTACTTCGGGTACGGCTACCGGCACAGCCGGCTGTCGGAACACTCCCGGTGACCGCCGTACGGCTCCCCCGCCGCGGGAGGGAGGGGGAGCCGTACGGGGGACGGACCGTCAGGCGGGGACCGAGGCCACGCCCGGCGGCAGGAAGCGCGGCTCGGCGATGCCCGTCCGGTCGAGGTAGGGGGTGACGCCGCCCAGGTGGAACGGCCAGCCCGCGCCGAGGATCATGCACAGGTCGATGTCCTGGGGGGCCGAGACCACGCCCTCCTGGAGCATGAGGCGGATCTCCTCGGCCAGCGCCCGCAGCGCCCGCAGCCGCACCTCCTCCGCCGTCGACGGGGAGGTGCCGCCGGTGAAGAGGGCCACCGCCTCGGGGTCCAGCGAGAAGTCCGGCGCGTAGACGCCCGGCTTGCCCGCCGCGACCAGCCGGGCGAGGTTCTCCGACACCCCGTAGCGGGCCGGGAAGGCCTCGTGCATCGTCTCGGCGACGTGCAGCGCCACGGCGGGGCCGACGAGCTGCATCAGCGCGAACGGGGTCATCGGCAGGCCGAGCCCGTCCAGCGCGTGGTCGGCGACCTCCAGCGGGGTGCCCTCGTCAACGGCGCCGATGACCTCGCCCATGAAGCGCGTCAGCAGGCGGTTGACCACGAACGCGGGCGCGTCCTTGACCAGCACCGACGACTTCTTCAGCGACCGCCCGACGGAGAAGGCCGTGGCGAGCGTCGCGTCGTCGGTCTCCGCCCCCCGCACGATCTCCAGCAGCGGCATCACCGCGACCGGGTTGAAGAAGTGGAAGCCCACCACGCGCTCGGGGTGGCGCAGCCCCGAGGCCATCTCGGTCAGCGACAGCGAGGAGGTGTTCGTGGCCAGCACGCACTCGGCGGAGACGACCTCCTCCACCTCGGCGAACACCTTCCGCTTGACCTTCATGTCCTCGAACACGGCCTCGATGACGAAGTCGGCGTCGGCGAACGCGTCTTTGGTCAGCGAGCCGGTCACCAGGGCCTTGAGCCGGTTGGCCTGGTCGGCGGAGACGCGCCCCTTGCCGAGCAGCTTGTCCACCTCGGCGTGGACGTAGCCCACGCCCTTGTCCAGCCGGGCCTGGTCCAGGTCGGTCAGCACGACCGGGACCTCCAGGCGGCGGGCGAACAGCAGAGCCATCTGCGAGGCCATCAGGCCCGCGCCGACGACGCCGACCTTGGTCACCTTGCGGGCCAGCGCCTTGTCGGGGGCGCCCGCGGGCTTCTTGGCCCGCCGCTGTACCAGGTCGAAGGAGTACAGGCCGGCGCGGAGCTCGTCGCCCATGAGGAGGTCGGCCAGGGCCTGGTCCTCGGCGTCGAAGCCCTCGTCGCGCGAGGCGGTGCGGGCCAGCTCGACCAGCTCCAGCGCCCGGTAGGGGGCCGGGGAGGCGCCGTGCAGCCTCATGTCGAGCAGGAAGCGCGCGTCGGCGACCGTCTTGGCCCAGTCGTCCCCGCTGTGGTCGGTACGGGAGACCGTCACGTCACCGCGCAGCACCTGGGCGGCCCAGCGCAGCGACTCCTCCAGGAAGTCGGCGGGCTCGAACATCGCGTCGGCGACACCGAGCGCGAACGCCTCCCTGCCCTTGATCATGCGGTTCTGCGAGAGCGGGTTCTCGACGATCAGCTTGACGGCCGCGGCCGGGCCGATCAGGCGGGGCAGCAGCTGGGTGCCGCCCCAGCCGGGGACCAGGCCGAGGAAGCACTCGGGCAGCGCCACGGCGGGCACCCCGGAGGAGATGGTCCGGTACGTGCAGTGCAGCGCGACCTCCAGGCCGCCGCCCATCGCCGCGCCGTTGACGAAGGCGAACGAGGGCACGTCCAGCTCGCCGAGGCGGCGGAACACGTCGTGCCCCAGCTTGCCGATCCGCAGCGCCTGCTCCCGCTCGGTGACCAGCGCGGCCCCCTTGAGGTCGGCGCCGACGGCGAAGACGAACGGCTTGCCGACGACGCCCACCGCCGCCAGGTCGCTTCGCCCGGCGACCGCGTCCAGGGCCTCGCCCAGCGAGGTCAGCCCGCCGGGGCCGAACGTCGACGGCTTGGTGTGGTCGAAACCGTTGTCCAGCGTGATCAGGGCCATGGTGCCCGCCCCGTACGGCAGTTCCACGTCGCGGACGGCCGCCCGGGTGACGACCTCGTCGGCGAAGAGCTCCGCGATGTCGGTGGTGCCCGCGCTGCCAGTCTTGGTGTCCGTCACTTCTCGCCCTCCCAGCCGAGGTTCTCCCAGATGACCGTTCCGCCCATGCCCAGGCCCACGCACATCGTGGTCACGCCGTAGCGGACGTCGGGGCGCTCGCCGAACTCGCGGGCGAGCTGCGTCATCAGGCGCACCCCGGAGGAGGCCAGCGGGTGGCCGAAGGCGATGGCGCCGCCGTAGGGGTTGACCCGGGGGTCGTCGTCGGCGATGCCGAAGTGCTCCAGGAACGCCAGCACCTGCACGGCGAACGCCTCGTTGATCTCGAACAGCCCCATGTCGGAGATGGAGAGCCCGGCCAGGCGCAGCGCCCGCTCGGTGGACGGGATCGGCCCGACGCCCATCACCTCGGGGTCCACGCCCGCGAAGGCGTACGAGACCAGACGCATCTTCGGCGCCAGGCCGAGCTCCTCCGCGACGTCGGCGGCGGCCACGACACAGCCGGTGGCGCCGTCGTTGATCCCGGAGGCGTTGCCCGCGGTGACCCGGCCGTGCGGGCGGAACGGGGTCTTCAGCCCGGCGAGGCCCTCCAGCGTGGTGCCCGGGCGGGGCGCCTCGTCGGCGGTAGCCAGCCCCCAGCCCTTCTCCGCGGACCTGATCGCCGTCGGGACCAGGTCCGGCTGGATCCTGCCGTCGGCGTACGCCTTGGCGACCTTCTCCTGGGAGGCGAGGGCGAAGGCGTCCGCGCGGTCCTTCGTGATGGAGGGGTAGCGGTCGTGGAGGTTCTCGGCGGTCATGCCCATGACGAGGGCGGAGCCGTCCACGAGCTGCTCGGCCAGGAAGCGGGGGTTGGGGTCGACGCCCTCGCCCATGGGGTGGCGGCCCATGTGCTCGACGCCGCCGGCGATGGCGACGTCGTAGGCGCCGAAGGCGATGCCGCCGGCGACCGAGGTCACCGCGGTCATCGCGCCCGCGCACATGCGGTCGATCGAGTAGCCGGGCACGGTCTTGGGCAGGCCGGCCAGGATCGCGGCGGAGCGGCCCAGGGTCAGGCCCTGGTCGCCGATCTGCGTGGTGGCCGCGATGGCCACCTCGTCGACGCGCTCGGGAGGCAGATTCGGGTTACGCCGGATCAGCTCGCGGATGACGCGGATCACCAGGTCGTCGGCGCGCGTCTCGGCGTACAGGCCCTTGGGGCCCGACCTGCCGAATGGTGTGCGCACACCGTCGACGAATACGACGTCACGAGACGAAGGCACGGGGTTCGCTCCTCGTTGCTGGATGGCTTCCCCACCATGCTACTCGTCAGTAACAACGCTTGGCGCGGCCGGGCGCGCGCGAGGTGGGTAAGTTGTCCCCAAGGGTGTGCGGGCTTACGGCCCCACCTCGCGGGCCGTGTCCCGGGATGCGGGGCGGGGGTAACTCTGGCAGACTTTGGAAAACGCTTTCCGGGAGGTTGTCGGTGGTCACGCTTGAGGATGTCGCCCGGCAGGCGGGCGTCTCGCTCGCCACGGCGTCGCGGGTGCTCAACGGCAGCACCCGGCAGGTGGGCGCCTCCCTGCGGGCCAAGGTGGAACTGGCCGCCGCCGAGCTGGGGTACCGCACCAACGTGGCCGCGCAGACCCTCGCCAGGGGGGCCAGCAACGTGATCGGCCTGGTCGTCCACGACCTCACCGACCCCTACTTCGCCGCGATCGCCGACGGGGCCATGCGGGTCGCCGAGAGCCAGGGGCTCATGGTCATGATCGGCACGACCCACCGCGACCCCCAGCGGGAGATCGCCTACGTCTCGACGCTCAACGCCCAGCGGGTCCGCGCCGTGCTGCTCGTCGGCTCCCGGGTCACCGACCCGGAGACGACCCGGCGGCTCCGGACGGAACTCGACCACTACCGGGAGTCCGGAGGCCGGGTCGCCTGCGTGGGCCAGAACCTGCTCGGCGTCGACACGGTGGTGCCGGACAACCGCCTGGGCGCCGCCGAACTGGCCCGCGCCCTCGCCGGGCTGGGGCACCGCAACTTCGCGATCCTCGCCGGGCCGGACTGGCTGATCGCGCCCAGGGACAGGGTGGAGGGGTTCACCGGCGCGCTGGAGGAGCTCGGCCTGCCCGCGCCGCGCGTCCTGAACGGCTCCTTCGACCGGGAGGGCGGCTACGCGGCGGCCACCCAGGTGTCGGGGGTCACGTGCGTCTTCGCCGTCAACGACGTGATGGCGGTGGGCGCCCTGGCCGCCTTCAGGGACCGGGGCATCCGGGTTCCCGAGGACGTCTCCGTGGCGGGCTTCGACGACATCTTCACCCTGCGCGACCTGGTTCCCTCGCTGTCCACCGTACGGCTGCCGCTCGCCGCCATGGGCGGCCGCGCGCTGGAGCTGGCCCTCGACCCTTCCGAGGAGTCCAGGGCCGAGATCGTGACCGGCGAGGTGATCCTCCGGGAGAGCACCCGCGGCCTGGGGTGACACGCCTCCGTCCAGGGAAGCCGGTCCGCCGCCCGTCACGGCGAGCCGGATCCGGTGGCCCGGCCGCCACGGGGTCGTCATGAGAGGCCTGATGTGGGGTCCGGCCGCCACGGGGTCGTCATGAGAGGCCGGAGGCGGTGAGGCCGGCACGACGATCGGCCCGGACACCTTCCGGGGTGTCCGGGCCGATCGTGTCGTAGGGGAAGGCGGGGGCCGGGAAGAGAGGGGAGTGGCGGGGGTCAGCGCATGCCGGGAACGGGGTTTCCCTGTTCGTTGACCGGCGGGACCATGATCTGGCCGCGCAGCCAGCGAATCGTCCTGATGACCCCGTCGCCGTAGCCGGGGGAGTGCTGGCGTCCCCGGCCGAGCTGCCGGGACACGTCCTCGGCCGCGCTCTCCTCCATGCCGAGGTTGAGGCCGGTCGGTCCGTGGATGGGGCGAGGCGTGTTACGGACCGGGGACTTCCTGCGCGTGCCGAGAACCCACTCGCATACGGCGATGGTGCCCGCGCACCATTCCTTCTCCCACTCGCCCGCCGCGTTGGGCCGGCCTTCGGCGGCCAGCTCGGCGATCCTGGCGATCTCGGCCTCGGTGCGCAGGATCACACCGCGCCCGCCGACCAGGTGTCCCCAGCCCTCCGAGGACTTACGGCCGGGAATGGGCAGGCCGTCCTTGGCGCCGATCAACCAGTTCAGGGTGCTGATGACCCCGTCGGCCGGCACGACCCGGCCCTCGCGCGGAACCCGCTCGGCGGCGTCGATCTCGGCGCGTGCCTCGGCGAGGGTGGGCGGGGATCCCGAGGAGGGGCGGCCGCTGATCGGCGCCTGCTCCCGCTTGCCCAGGGCCCAGAGAATTGCCTCTCCCTGACCGGAGGGGGCCGAGTCGGGGTTGGCCGCCTCCCACTCCCGGATCGCTTCCAGTACGGCCATCACATGTTCCGGCGGCCGCTGTACGGCGGGGCTGGCTTCGCTTTCTGCGGTCGTCATACCCCTACCGTACGAGTACCTGCCATGTCACTCCAACGTGAAGCGGTAATCCGGGCCCTGCCAACGTGTTTTCCCGCGTGTTGGAACGGTCCCCCGCCCCCGGAACGCCGTGGCGGGGGACCGCGTGTCAATCGCCGACGAACTCGGCGAAGGCGGCCTTCACCCTGGACAGGATCCCGTCGGGGTCGGCGGCCCACACGTCCGCGTTGAAGATCTCCACTTCGACGTCCCCTGTGTAGCCCGCCTCGGCCACCGCCCGGGTCAGCGGCGCGAAGTCGATCACCCCGTCGCCCATCACCCCCCGGCCGAGCAGCACGTCGGCGGGGAGCGGCGACAGGAAGTCGCACACCTGGTAGCTCGCGATCCGGCCCGAGGCTCTGGCGATCTCCTCCAGCACCCGCGGGTCCCACCACACGTGGAAGGTGTCGACGACGACGCCCACCTGCTCGGCGGGGTGCGCCTCGGCCAGGTCGAGCGCCTGGCCGAGCGTGGACAGCACGGCCCGGTCGGCGCAGTACATCGGGTGCAGCGGTTCGAGGGCGAGCCGCACGCCGCGCTCGCCCGCATACGGGGCCAGCACGGCCAGCGCCTCGGCGACCCGCTCCCGCGCGGCGGGCAGGTCGCGGGAGATCGTGCCCAGCGGCTCGCCGGGCACCACGCCGGGCAGGCCGCCGACCACCATGACCAGGCAGGCGGCGCCCAGCGCCGCGGCCTCGTCGATCGCCCTGCGGTTGTCGTCCAGGGCCTCCGGCCCGCCGGAGGTGAGGAACCCGCCCCGGCACAGCGACGACACCCGCAGCCCGGCGTCCGCGACGAGCTTGACGGTCTGCTCCAGACCCTGCGCGGCGACGTCCTGCCGCCACAGGCCGATGGCCTCGACGCCGTGCCGCACGCACCCGTCGACGGCCTCGGCCACCGACCACCGCTTCGTGGTCCACTGGTTCAGCGAGAACCGGCTCGTGCGCGCTCTCACAGGCCGTTCACCGCCAGCAGGGAGCGCATCCGGGAGACCGCCAGCTCGGGGTCGGCCAGCAGCCCGGCCCCGTCGGCCAGGCGGAACACCTCGGCCAGGTGGGGCAGGGAACGGGCCGCCTGGGCGCCGTTGACCATGGCGAAGGCGTCCTGGTGGCCGTTGAGCCACGCCAGGAAGACGATGCCCGTCTTGTAGTTGTACGTCGGGGCCTCGAAGATCTTCCGCGAGAGCGGGACCGTGGGCTCCATGATCTCGTCGTACCGTCCGAGGTCGCCCGCGTCGAGCGCCTCCAGGGCCGCCGCGGACGCGGGGGCGATCGCGTCGAAGATGCCCAGCAGGGCGTGGCTGCCCGACTTGATGAGCGAGGGGTAGTTGAAGTCGTCGCCGGTGTAGAGCCGCACGCCCTCGGGCAGCGCCGCGCGCAGCCCGATCTCGTGCTCGGCGTCCAGCAGCGAGACCTTGACCCCGTCCACCTTCGCCGCGTGGTCGCGGATCAGGGACAGGAACGACGCGGTGGCCTCGGGCACGTCCCGCGAGCCCCAGTAGCCCGCCAGGTTCGGGTCGAACATCTCGCCCAGCCAGTGCAGGATCACCGGCCGGTCGACCCGGGAGAACAGCTCGCCGTAGACCCGGTGGTAGTCCTCCGGGCCCCGCGCGATCGCGGCCAGCTGACGGCTCGCCATCACGATGACCCCGGCGCCCGCGTCCCGCACGGTCTCGATCTGCTCGGTGTAGGCCGCCACGACCTCGTCCAGGGTCCGGGCGTGCGGGGCCTGGTCGGTGCCCGCGCCGCAGGCCACCAGCTCCGCCGGGTCGCCGAAGGCCTTCGCCTCGGTGGCGCTGCGCCGGATCAGCTCGCGGGTGGCCGCCCAGTCGAGACCCATGTTGCGCTGCGCGGTGTCCATGGCGTCGGCGACCCGCAGCCCGTACGACCACAGGTGGTGCCGGAAGCGCAGGGTGGCGTCCCAGTCGACGGTGGCCGGGGAGCCGGGGGTGTTGTCGCCGAGCGGGTCGGCGACCACGTGGGCGGCGGCGTAGACGACGCGGCTCACCGCCGGGCCCGCGGGCCTGGTCCAGGTGACCCGCTCGCGCAGGGTGTGCTCCCCGCCGGGCAGCGCGATCCTCAGGGCGGTCATCAGGGCTCCACCGGCAGGCGGCGGCCCTCGGCGGAGGAGCGCAGGCCCAGCTCGGCGAGGCGGACGCCGCGCGCGCCCGAGGCGAAGTCATAGGGGAAGGGCGCGTCCTCGACCACGTGGCGGACGAACAGCTCCCACTGGATCTTGAAGCCGTTGTCGAACTCCGCGTTGTCGGGCACCTCCTGCCAGCCGTCCCTGAAGCGGGCGGTGGCGGGCAGGTCGGGGTTCCAGACCGGTTTGGGGGTGGTGGCGCGGTGCTGGATCCGGCAGTCGCGCAGGCCCGCGACGGCGCTGCCGTGCGTGCCGTCCACCTGGAACTCCACCAGCTCGTCGCGGTTCACCCTGACGCTCCAGGAGGAGTTGATCTGCGCGATGATCCCGCCCTCCAGCTCGAACACCCCGTAGGCGGCGTCGTCGGCGGTGGCCCGGTAGCTCTCGCCCCGCTCGTCCACCCGCTCGGGGATGTGGGTGACGGCCTGGGCGTAGACCGAGGTGACCCGGCCGAACAGGTTCTCCAGCACGTACGCCCAGTGCGGGAACATGTCGAGGACGATGCCGCCGCCGTCCTCGGTGCGGTAGTTCCACGACGGGCGCTGCGCGTCCTGCCAGTCGCCCTCGAACACCCAGTAGCCGAACTCGCCGCGCACCGACAGGATCCGGCCGAAGAAGCCGCCGTCGATCAGGCGCTTGAGCTTGAGCAGGCCCGGCAGGAAGAGCTTGTCCTGCACGACGCCGTTCTTCACGCCCCTCGCGGTCGCGGCCTCGGCCAGCGCCAGCGCGTCCCCGTACGTCTCGGCGGTCGGCTTCTCCGCGTAGATGTGCTTGCCCGCCTCGATCGCCGCGAGCACGGCCTTCACCCGGGCCTGGGTGACCTGGGCGTCGAAGTAGATCAGGTTGGCGTCGTCCGCGAGGGCGGTGTCGAGGTCGGTGGTCCAGTCCGCGATGCCGTGCCCGCTCGCCAGCCTCTCCAGTTTCTCCGCGCTCCGGCCCACCAGCACCGGCCTGAGTAGAACCCTCCCGCCGTCCGACAGCGTCACGCCGCCCTGCTCGTTGATCGCCAGGACCGATCGGACCAGGTGCTGGCGGTAGCCCATGCGGCCCGTGACACCGTTCATCACGACGCCGATGCTTTGCGGGGACATCTTTTCTCCGACCTCCGATTGGAAAGCGCTTTCCTTTCCACGGTACGGCAGCCGTCCCGCCTGCTGCAAGCGCCGGGGGAAAGGAGGAGTGGGCTGGAGGGCGTCCGCGAGGGCGGCGGACGGGCCGCGCCGGCGGCCGGTCCGAGGGTGGCGTGCGCTCCTCGCCCTCCCGGCGGCGCGGGACCGGTAAGCTCCGGTCACCGATTGTTCGAAGATGGGGGCTGGGGTGTCGGCCATCCGGCTGCTGGTGCTCGGGGCCGTCCGCGAACGCGGCCGGGCGCACGGTTACCAGGTGCGCGGAGATCTGGAGAGCTGGGGCGCGCACGAGTGGTCCACGGCCAAGCCCGGCTCGATCTACCACGCGCTCAGGCAGATGGCCAAGCAGGGGCTGCTGCGCGCCCACGAGATGGCGCCGAGCGCCGCGGGCGGACCGCCGCGCGTGGAGTACGAGCTCACCGACGCGGGTGACGCGGAGTTCCTGGACATGCTGCGCAAGGCCCTGGCCAGGCACGACCAGAAGATCGACGAGCTGACGGCCGGGGTGGGTTTCCTCACCTGCCTGCCCAGGGAAGAGGTGGTCGCGCTGCTGAAGGAGCGGCTGGCGGCACTCGACGGCTGGCGGGCGGAGGTCGCCCGCCACTGGACGTCCGACGACGCCGACTCCCGGGACTGGGAGCCGATCGCCGAGATCATGCGCCTGTGGACGCACTTCTCCGGCAGCGGCGCCGAGTGGACCCGCGGCCTGATCGAACGCCTGGAAAGAGGCGCACACACCTCCTGAGGGAGGCCGCGTCGCGCCGTCGGCTCCCACGAGGCCACCGGCCCGCCCCTGGCGCGGGTGGCCGGCGCGGCCGGCCACGGATCCTCGTTCGCCGGGGTTCCCGCGCGGATACACGACAATTCGGAGAGCGCCGCCGTTCATTCGCCGATACCCTCGAATCCGGCAATAGTACAATTTGACTAGTGTTCATCCGGAGAGTGACATGGCCAACGAGACGACCGTGCCGGCACTGCCCTGCCGATCGATCGACGAGATCGAGGAGTTCTACACCGCGCTGGGTTTCACGAGGACCTATCACCAGGTTCGCCCGAACCCGTACCTCGCCCTACGGCGGGAGGACATCCATCTGCACTTCTTCACCATCCCGGGCTTCAACCCGGAAGACTCCTACGGCACCTGCATCATCACCGTCCCCGATACCGGAGCTCTCTTCAGCGCCTTCGCCGAGGGCATGCGATCCGCGTACGGCAAGCTCCTGATCTCCGGGATCCCCCGGATGACCAGGCCCAGGAAACGGAAGAACGCCGACAACCTCGCCGGGTTCACGATCGTCGACCCGGGAGGGAACTGGATCCGGATCTTCCCCTCGGCCGCGGCCGCGGACCGGGAGGAGCCTCCGGCGGGCAGGCTCGCCACGGCGGTGCGGAACGCCGTCGTCATGGGCGACTCCCACGGCGACCACCGGCAGGCCGCCAAGATTCTCGACGGCGCGCTGGCGCGAGCCGGGGACGCGCCGAACGCGGACCTCGTCGAAGCGCTCGTCTACCGCGCGGAGATGGCCCTGGCGCTCTCCGACCGCGAGCGGGCGGGCGAGCTGCTGGCCCGCGTCCGCGCGATCCCCCTGGACGCCGCGGAGCGGGAACGGCTGGCCGACTCGCTGGCCGGCGCCGACGACATCGAGGCGGTCCTGTCGGCCGGTTGAGCCTCGCGAGGATTACGGCGTTCACCAGATCTTCATGCCGCGTTGGCAGGGGAAGGGGAGGTCCGCGCCTTTCCGCGCGCGGTGTCGTCGCAGATCAAACACATCCGATCATGGACCGAGGCAGTATCCGACCAAGCGCGCCCTGACTCGTCGTCAAACCATGACATTTCAGCATTTGTCATGAGTTGAGACGTTCCGTCTGTCGTCCTCTCGCCGTGCCCAGACCCCCCGACTGGCCGAGGTGGAACGACAGAAGGGGCCACTCGTGAAACGAGTCGTCACCGGGGTTTCCGCTGCCCTCACGGCAATTCTCCTCACCGTCTCCCTGACGACGGGGACGGCGTCGGCGACCCCGCCGAACATCCCCTCGGCGTCCACCGCCGCCAGCAGGCTGGCGACGCTCACCGTCGCCCCGGAGACCAACCAGTCCTCCTACGACCGGTCGTTGTTCAACCACTGGATCACCATCAGCGGCGCCTGCAACACCCGCGAGACGGTGCTCAAGAGGGACGGTACGGGAGTGGTCGTCAACTCCAGCTGCGTGCCCACCTCCGGCAGCTGGTACTCCCCGTTCGACGGCGCCACCTGGACCGCCGCGAGCGACGTCGACATCGACCACATGGTGCCGCTCGCCGAGGCGTGGCGCTCGGGCGCCTACGCCTGGACCAGCGCGCAGCGCCAGGCCTACGCCAACGACCTGGGCGGTCCCGAGCTGTGGGCGGTCACCGACAACGTCAACCAGGCCAAGGGCGACCAGGACCCCTCGACGTGGCAGCCGCCGCTGGGAGGCTTCGACTGCACCTACGCCAGGGCGTGGATCCAGGTGAAGTACTACTGGAAGCTGACGCTGCAGAGCTCGGAGAAGAGCGCCCTGCAGGGCATGCTCGCGACCTGCTGAGCGTCTCGTCCCCCTGGTCAGGGGACGAGGTGCCCGCCGTCGTCCCCGCGGGGCGAATGTCCCGGGTTCTTCGCCGGTCGCGTGAAAAGCGCGCGGAAGCGCGTACCCGCGCGTGTCGAGCCGGACACGAAGGGTAGTCGTTCTTTGAAGGATTCCCGCGAGGGCGGATGTGACGACGGCGATTCGTGCGACCAGGTGGAGGGCTTCGGGCATGGAGACGGGAAAGCTCGCGGAGGTATTTCTGGACAGTGCCTACGAATCGGTCGGGCGGGCGCGCCGCGAGACGCGCGAGGCCCTCGGCCCGGACCACGTCCTGCTGCCGGACGTGGTCCAGGTGGTCTCGGAACTGCTGGCGAACGCCGTGGAGCACGCCGACCGCGGGCTGGTGGGCGACCTGATCGGCCTGACGCTGACCGCCACCCTCGACTCCGTCCACGTCGAGGTCTCCGATCCCGGCTCCGCCTCCCGTGCCCCGTACATCCCGCGGGACCTGCCTCCCGGTGCCGGGCGCGGGCGCGGCCTGTTCATCGTCGACCGGCTCTCCGGCGGGCGCTGGGGGACCCGCGAGCACGGCCCGGGGCTGGGCCGGACGGTGTGGTGCGCCGTTCCCTACGTGCGGCCGGAGCCGCTCGCGGCGGAGGAGGACGAGGTGGAGCGGTTCTCGTCGTGGACCCTCTCGGCGGCCTGCCGGAACTGAGCCGGAGCGTTCCCACAGGCCGGGGAGCCAGGCCGGGGAGCCAGGTCGGGGAAGCCGGGCCGGAGCGGGCCAGGCCCGCCCGGGTCCCGGAAGCAGTGATCTACTTTGTAAAGGGCGGGGGCCTCACGCCTGTCCCTTGATCTCCAGGCGGAGTAGCGCCTTGGCGATCGGATGGGCGGTCAGCCCGATCTGCCACTCGCGGGCGCCCAGCTCGCGCAGCCGGGCGATCACGGCCTCGTCGTCGATGACCGGGGGAGGCTCCCAGGTCAGCCGGCGTACCGCGTCGGGCTGGATCAGGTTCTCCGCGGGCATGTGGTGCTCGTCGGCGAGCGCGGCCACCACGGCCCTGGCGGCGGCCAGCCGGCGGGCGGCCACCGGGTCGCGGTCCATCCACCGGTTGGCCGGCGGCGGTCCGTCGCCGGGGGTGCTGGGCTGCGGCAGCTCCGCCTCGGGCAGCGAGCGGGCGGTGCCGATCGCGGTCAGCCAGTCGCGCAGGTGCCGCCGGGCGCTGCGGCCGGTGAACGGGGGGATGTCGGTGAGCGCCTTGGTGGTGCGGGGCAGCTCCAGCGCGGCCGTGACGATCGCCGAGTCGGGCAGGACCCGCCCGGGGGCGACGTCGGACTCGCGGGCGAGCCCGTCGCGCAGTGTCCACAGCTCCCGTACCACCGCCAGCCCGCGCAGCGAGCGGACCTTGTGGATCCCCGAGGTGCGCCGCCACGGGTCGGAGCGCGGGGCGGGGGCCTTGTGCGCGAGCACGGCGGCGAACTCCTCACGCGCCCACGCCAGCTTGCCGCTGGAGACCAGCTCCTCATGCAGGACGTCGCGGAGCTCGATCAGCACCTCGACGTCGAGCGCGGCGTAGCGCAGCCAGTCCTCCGGCAGCGGGCGGGTGGACCAGTCCGCGGCCGAGTGGCCCTTCTCCAGTCTGAATCCGAGGACGTTCTCCACCATGAGGCCGAGCCCGACCCGCTCGTAGCCGAGCAACCGGCCGGCCAGCTCGGTGTCGAACAGCTCGCGCGGGTGGAAGCCCACCTCGGCCAGGCACGGCAGGTCCTGGGAGGCGGCGTGCAGCACGATCTCCGCGTCGGCCAGCGCCGCGTCGAGCCCCGACAGGTCGGGGCAGCGGATGGGGTCGATCAGGGCGCTGCCCGCGCCGGCCCGGCGCAGCTGGACCAGGTAGGCGCGGCCGCTGTAGCGGTAGCCGGAGGCGCGCTCGGCGTCGACGGCGACGGGGCCGGTGCCCTCGGCGAAGGCGCGCACCACGCGTGCGAGAGCGGCCGGGTCCTCGATGACGGGTGGGATTCCCTCGCGAGGTTCCAGCAGCGGGACTACGGTCGTCTCATCGGTCACGTTCTGAAGGGCTCCGGATCTTCGCGACGGCGCGGCGGCAGCGCCGCCACGTCGGGTGGCAGGGGTGGTATGCCCGCGGCAAGGCACATCAGGTCGCACCAGGCGGCGACATGGCCGGAGAGGTCCTCCTGCAGCGGCGACCAGGACGCGCGCAGCTCCAGCTCGGTGGTCACCGGGTCCTCGGCCTTGTTGCCGAAGCCCTCGGAGACCGCCCGGGTGACGGTGCCTCCGGCGGCTGCGTAGCCGGCGTCGTGCGCGTCGAGCGACTCGGTGAGCCAGCTCCACGCGACGGGGCCGAGCAGCGGGTCCTCGGTGATCTCCGGCTCCATGTCGGCCCGCACGTAGGCGACGAGCCGGAACTGGCCGTCCCAGCCGCGCTGGCCGTCGGGGTCGAAGAGCACGATGAGGCGGCCGACGGCGAGCTCGTCGTCGTCGCGGTACACCGACGCGCCGATCGCGGCCGAGTAGGGGGCCAGGCGCTGCGGGGCCGGGATGTCCTCCAGCTCGATCTCCGGCCTGACCTCCGCGGGGCGCATGCTCGCCACCGCGCGCCTGAAGGCGGCGGGAGCGGGCGGCGCGTCACCGACGGTCATATCGGAAGCGTAGGTCGAAACTGAGCGCATGGGGACCACTGGGGTGTGTGTAGGAGCCATTGGAGCCGATCAAGCCGCTGCCGGCGGCCTGCGGAGGGCGGGGACGACCCCGCCGATGGGAACTCCCAGAAAGAGCGCGCGACCGCGCGTGGCGCCGGCCCGTGCGGCGCGGGGCCGTTCCGGGCGCCCGTCTCGGCCGTGGTCGCCGGAGTGGGGTCGTGGTCGGGGAACCCGTCCGCGGGCGCAGGAGGCACGGTGCTCACCGCGATGTTCGGGTGAACTCCACATGGTGGACATCGCACGGGCCTTTCGTCGGGTCGTGGTCCGACGTTGGCACGTCGCGCCGACATTTCCGCGCAGCGTGCTCGGCGTGTCCCCAAAGTGGTGCGGGAATCGATGCCGCGCGGTGAGTTGGCGAACATTTGGACCAGCCGGGGGCCGGGCCAGGATCGCCGATGGGAGGAACTGTACCCGGAAACATGATCGCTTCGCTCCGTGCGACGGCACTTGTCGCGTACCAACATCGGATTTCAGTGGACGAAGCTCTCAAAACCGGTAAGACGCGATCATTGTCATCACTTGGTCGTGCCTGGGTGGTGTGAGGTGGGATCTCATTGAATGGTCGGTGATTTCGTATCGGTCTCACCGGTCGGCGGCCTTGGTGAGCCGACCGGTCCCCCGACATGGCACCCTGGTGGGGTGACTTCCGAGCCCGCCGACTCCGCTTTCCTGCGCGCCTGCCGCCGCCGGCCCGTCTCCCACACCCCGGTGTGGTTCATGCGCCAGGCAGGGCGCTCGCTGCCCGAGTACCGGGCGCTCCGCGAGGGGGTGCCGATGCTCACGGCCTGCGCCACCCCCGAGCTGGTCGTGGAGATCACGATGCAGCCGGTCCGCCGCTACGGCGTGGACGCGGCCATCCTCTTCAGCGACATCGTCGTGCCGCTCAAGGCGATCGGCGTCGACCTCGACATCAAGCCCGGTGTCGGGCCGGTGGTGGCCACGCCGATCAGGGACGCCGAGGCGGCCAGGGCGCTGCGCCCGATCGAGCCGGACGACGTCTCCTATGTCACCGAGGCCGTCCAGGCGCTGACGAAGGAGCTGGGCGCGACCCCCCTGATCGGTTTCGCGGGAGCGCCGTTCACGCTGGCGTCGTACCTCATCGAGGGTGGCCCCTCCAAGAACCACGACCACACCAAGGCCATGATGTACGGCGAGCCGGAGCTGTGGCACGCCCTCATGGACAGGCTGACCGAGATCACCCTGGGCTTCCTGCGCGTGCAGCTCGCCGCCGGGGCCTCCGCCGTCCAGCTCTTCGACTCCTGGGTGGGGGCGGTCTCGCCCAACGACTACCGAGAGTTCGTCCTCCCCTACACCAGCCGGATCTTCGCGGGCCTGGCCGGTCTGGACGTCCCGCGCATCCACTTCGGCGTCGGCACCGGCGAGCTGCTCGGCCTGCTCGGCGAGGCGGGGGCCGACGTCGTGGGCGTCGACTGGCGGGTCCCGCTCGACGAGGCCGCCCCGCGGGTCGGCCCTGGCAAGGCGCTGCAGGGCAACCTGGACCCGGCGATCCTGCTCGCCCCGTGGGAGGTCGTGGAGCGCCGCGCGGGCGACATCCTCGCCCGCGCGTCCAAGATCGAGGGTCACGTGTTCAACCTGGGGCACGGAGTGCTGCCCGGCACCGATCCCGGCCAGCTGGCCCGTCTCACCGACTTCGTCCACGAGGCCTCGGCCCGCTGACCGTCCCGCTCATCGAGGACCGCTCGCCAGGACCGCTCGCCGGGGTTCGTCCTCCCGGCCCCGTTCCCCGGAGGCGTTCACCCGGGGGTGTCGTTCCTTCGCGGGCTCATGGGGACGGGCCCCTCGTCGTCGTCCTCCACCCTGTCGTCGGCGTCGTCGCCGGCGACCTCCCTGTCCTCGACCGGCGCGGGGTCCGGGTCCGCCGGCGCGGGAGCGAGCGGCCTGTCGCCCCGCCCGCCGCGGCGCAGGCGCAGCAGGAAGGCCAGCACCAGCCAGACCAGGCCGATCAGGACCAGCCAGGGGAGCAGCACGCCCAGCAGCGTCAGGCCGATCTTGACGGCGGCGACGAAGGCGCTCCACCCCGTTTCCAGGCCGCCGAAGAAGCCGGACGGCTCGTCCTCCTCCTCCTGGACCACCGCCGCAGGGCCGACCAGGTTCAGCGTCAGCGTCGCCATGCTCGTCTGCGAGGCGAGGGTCCTCTGCCTGGCCTGCAGTGACTCCAGCTCGCTCTCGCGGTTGGAGACCTCCCGCTCCACGTCGAGCACCTCGCCGATGGTGTTGGCCCGCTTCAGCAGCGTGCGCAGCGAGTCGAGCGCGGCCTTGGCCGACTTCAGCCGGCTCTCCACGTCGGCCACCTGCTCGGTGACGTCCTTGGTGTTCTGCTGCAGCGACTCGCGAGTGCCCAGGTCCTTGCCCAGGCGGTCGAGCGTTCCCGGGTAGTTCCCCGGGGGGATCTTGAAGACCAGCGTCGCGGAGCCCTCGCCGTTGGAGTGGGCGTCCGACCTCTCCCTGGCCAGGTAGCCGCCCGCGGTGGTGACGATCTGCCTGGCGCGGTCCGCCGCGGCGGTGACGTCCTTGGCCCTCACCGTCATCTCCGCGGTGTAGACGATCGCCCGGTCCTCCGGGAACACCTTCACCTGGGCGGTGTTCTGGGAGTCGGACTTGGACGCCGGGGACACCGGGGACACCGGGGACGCGGAGGACGCGGCGGCCTCCCTGGCGGCCGACTCCCCCTCGGGAGCCCGCATGTCGGAGTCGGCGGCGGGTGCCGCGGCGCCGGACGTGCTTTGTAACTCGCCGCCACCGCAGGCGGACACCAACAGCGCCAGGCCCACCAGGGGGACCGCCAGGCGCGGGCCGTACCGGAATCTGCTCATGAACATCATGACGGCGGGCGCGGCGGAGGAGTTCGGCGAAGGGCAGTCACGATGGCGTCACGTTCTCCGCGCCGTCGGGTCACGGGGGCGCCGGGCGGGATGCGCGGGCGGGCGGGGGGACCGATACGGTCGGGTCATGGAAGGCAAGCGGAGGCATGTGGTGGTCGTCGGCGGCGGGATCGCCGGGCTGGCCGCCGCGTGGCACCTGCGGCGGCACGGCGAGCACCTCAGGGTGACCGTCCTCGACGGTGCCTCGCGGATCGGCGGCAAGCTTCACGCCACCGAGGTGGCGGGTGTCGCGATGGACGCGGGGGCCGAGGCGATGCTCGCCAGGCGGCCCGAGGGCAAGGAACTGGCCAGGATGGCCGGGCTGGGCGAGGAGCTGAGGCTCCCCGGCACCACCAAGGCGGGCATCCTGACCAGAGGCGTGCTGCGGCCCATGCCGGAGGGGCACGTCATGGGCGTCCCCTCCGACGTCCTCGCGCTGGCCAGGTCGGGCGTCCTGAGCCCGGCGGGCCTGGCCCGGGTGCCGCTGGACCACGTCCTGCCGGCCACGCGCGTCACCAACGACGTGTCGGTGGCGGCGTACATCCGGGCCAGGATGGGCGAGGAGGTGGTCGACCGGCTCGTCGAGCCGCTGCTCGGCGGCGTCTACGCGGGCAGGGCCGAGCGGCTCTCGCTGGACGCGACCATGCCGAGGATCGCCATCGCGGCCAGGTCCGAGCGGTCGCTGCTCACCGCGGCCAGGGAGATCGCCGCCGACGCCCCCAAGGACGCCGGGCCCGTCTTCACCACCCTGAGCCGGGGGATGGGCAGCCTGCCCGAGGCCGTCGCCGCCGCCTCGGGGGCCGAGATCAGGACCGGTGTCACGGTCAGGGAGCTGCGCAGGACCGAGGACGGCTGGCTGCTGGTCACCGGCCCCGTCCCCGCGCCGGAGACCGTCGAGGCCGACGCGGTGATCGTCGCCGTTCCGGCCCCCGCGGCGAGCCGCCTGCTCGCCGAGGAGGTGCCCCGGGCCGCCGCAGAACTGGCCAGGATCGAGTACGCCAGCATGGCCATCGTCACCCTGGCCTATCCGCGCGAGGCGTTCCCCAAACCGCCGACCGGCAGCGGCTACCTTGTCCCGGCCGTCGACGGGCGCCCGATCAAGGCCGCCACGTTCAGCTCGGTCAAGTGGCCGCACCTGGCGGAGAGCGACCCCAACCTGGTCCTGCTGCGCTGCTCGATCGGCAGGATCGGCGAGGAGGCCGTGCTCCAGCGCGAGGACGCGGAGCTGGTCGCGCTGGCGATGGCCGAGATGGTCGAGGTCATGGGCGTGCGCGGGCTGCCCCGCGACTCCCGGGTGACCCGCTGGGGAGGCTCCCTGCCGCAGTACGAGGTGGGCCACCTCGACCGGGTGGCCCGCATCCGGGCCGCCGCGGCCGACCAGCCGGGCCTGGCCCTGTGCGGTGCCGCCTACGACGGCCTCGGCATCCCCGCCTGCGTCGCCACCGCCCGCACTGCGGCGGCCCGGATTCTCGACCACCTGGACCCCACGGGAGAATGGCAGAACAGCACCGATTCGTTGACAAAGGGGTGACGATGACGGACGGGAACCCGCGGCCCAAGGCGCGCGACCTGAACCAGGTGATCCGCTACACGATGTGGTCGGTCTTCAGGATGAAGGAGCACTGCCCGGGACACCGCGAGGGCATGGCCGCCGAGGTCGAGGAGCTCATGGCCCAGATGGGGCGCAAGGACGTGGTCACCCGCGGCCTGTACGACGTGGCGGGCTTCCGCGCCGACGCCGACTTCATGTTCTGGTGGCACGCCCCGACGGCCGAGGACCTGCAGGAGACCTACTCGCGCTTCCGCCGCACCGGCCTGGGGCAGCTGGCCGAGCCGGTCTGGTCGGCGATGGCGCTGCACCGCCCGGCCGAGTTCAACAAGTCACACATCCCGGCCTTCCTGGCCGAGGAGGAGCCACGGGCGTACGTGAGCGTCTACCCGTTCGTGCGCTCCCTGGAGTGGTACCTGCTGGACGACGCCGACCGCCGCCGGATGCTCGCCGAGCACGGCAGGATGGCCCGCGACTACCCCGACGTGCGGGCCAACACCGTCGCCTGCTTCTCACTGAACGACTACGAGTGGATGCTGGCCTTCGAGGCCGACGAGCTGCACCGCATCGTCGACCTGATGCGCGCCCTGCGCGGCGCCGAGGCCCGGCGGCACACCCGCGAGGAGATCCCCTTCTACACGGGGGTCCGCAAGCCCCCGAGCGAGCTGATCGCGGCACTGCCTTGACGCGCTCCCCGGCCTGAAGCGGGGGATTCGGTCCGTGCCGCGTCGAGCGGCACCTCTGAGGCTTCCTGCGCGGCCTTCGCGCGTTCCCGCGCCACCGCCGGGTCCGGCCCGGCGAAGGCGCGGTTCCCGAGAGCCTCGCGAAACCCGCTTTCCGCGGGCGCCGGGAGCCCCGCGAAAGCCGTGAGCCCCGCGGACTCCGCGGACTCTGGGGATTCCGCGGGTTCTGGGAGGTTCGGGAGTTCCGCGAGGTGAAGGGTGTGTCTCCTGTGACGACCCCGCGAAAAATAATCCCGTGAAGGTCTCTTTACCGCTCCCTGGCTTTGTCATACTCGGGGAAAATCACCTGTCTATGTGAGGCCAAGGGTGAAAAGGGGCGAAGGTCTGGCACGGTCCAGGCGGCGTGCTCGGGGGCGCCGGAGGAAGAAGTCTCGCTCGCGCGTTCTCGAGGTCTCGGTGGCCGTCGTCGCCTTCGCAGTGGGGGCCCTCGCGGTGAGCGGGTGGTTCTCCGGTGGGGCGACCCCCGTGGGCGGGACGGCTCGGGCGCCGGTTCCCGGCGGCGTGGCCGCCCTGGCGCCTCCCGGGGCCCCGGCGGCCGGCAAGGTGGTCGCCGCCGAGGTGGACGGGAAGGGCAAGGGGAGCGAGGAGGCGGCCGAGAAGCGGGCCAAGGCCGAGAAGAAACGCCAGAAGGACAGGGAGACCGAGGCGTCGGGGCCTTCCAAGCACACCGACAAGAAGGCGGTGGCCTACTTCGAGAGCCGTAAGGTGACCAAGCGGATCAAGGACATCCGCATGGTCGGCGGCTATCTGCGGATATACACAGACCTGCCGGAGACGGCGGACAACTCGAAGCAGGCGATCAAGCTCTGCGAGGCGGGCGTCGACTATCTCGTCGGAGAGCTCGGCATGCCCAGCCCCGTGGTCTTCGTCCAGGCCGAGTTCGGGGAGAACGGCAACCCGGTCCTGGCCAACGTCCTCGGCCCCGACGACGCCGACTGCCGCCTCACCTATCCGAGTCCGCGATAGTCGACGCGGGGGGCCGCCGGGTCACCCGGACCCTGGTCCTGCCGCAGATCGAGCAGCGCTGGGTGACCACCCGGCCGATGGTCTCGATGATCTCCCATCTGTGGCGGAGATGCACGGGAGCTCCTTAGGGTGAGCACGCTACGGATGTGTCCGAGCACTACGCGTCATCTCACTTTGCCCCTCCTGGCGGCGGTTAACCTCCCGGACGGAGCGAGGTGACCGTCCGAGCGCGGGAAGGCCCCGCCGGAGGTCGGTCCGGCGGGGCCTTCCACAGGTGAGCCGGTAGCCTACTCGACGGGCTCCAGCCTCAGCGAGATGGAGTTGATGCAGTAGCGGTCGTCGGTGGGCGTCCCGTAGCCCTCGCCGTGGAACACGTGGCCGAGGTGCGAGTCGCAGGTCGCGCACCTGACCTCGACGCGGGTCATGCCCATCGAGCGGTCCTCGATCAGCGTCACGGCCTCGGACTTCGACGGCTCGTAGAAGCTGGGCCAGCCGCAATGGCTGTCGAATTTGGTATCGGACCGGAACAGTTCGGTGCCGCAGGCCCGGCAGCTGTAGACGCCCACTGTCTTGGTGTCGACGTACTCGCCGGTGAAGGGACGCTCGGTCCCCGCCTGGCGGAGCACGCGGAACTCCTCGGGAGAGAGCTGGACGCGCCATTCGGCGTCGCTCTTTACCACCTTGTCCATTCCACCAGCCTATGCGGTCGCGGAAGCGGGCGGAGGAGCGAGTCCCGGCGTCGGGCGGCCGGTACGTACCCGGGCTGATATGCCCGGAAAAATCTTGATGGGCGAAGCATCCTTTGGTGACCGTTTTGGCGTCTTTAAGGGTGTGGAGGGTGGTTCACCTTCCCGTTGAGGGGTGAAATCATCTGCCGGTCGTCCGCGTAACGCGGATCGGTCACAATGCCGCCGTCCGGGTGGCGCGCCAGCGCCCGGACACCGGTGGGTACGGCAGGTGATTGTGCGGTCCGTCCCGTCGAGTGCCCGGTCCCGCCGCCGTGGCGGCTCCGGGGCGGACCTACCCGTCCCCGCGCGGCCGGTTCCGAGGACACCTCCCGCTTTCGCACCCGTCGTTTCCGAGGGCTTCGGACCGCGCGTCTCGACACCCATCACCGCATGCGAGCGATCCAGGTCCCGCGGCGACGGCCCGGTTCCCGGCTGGTCTACGGTTGGTCCCGACCGGCGGGCGGACGCCCGCGCCTCCCCCTCACCCAGGACGGGCTCCCTTGAGCGACCATGACCGTGACCATGACCGTGACCACGACCGTGACCACGACCGTGACCACGACCGTGACCACGACCGTGACCACGATCCGGCCCCCGTCGACCCCCGCCCGGCCGGCCGTTCCCACATCGGGGTCAGCTGCAGCTTCGTCTGTCACGACGGCGAGGGCCGGATCCTCCTGCACCGGCGCGGCCCCGGGGCGAGGGACAGCCGTGAGGTGTGGGACTCCGGGGCGGGCGAGCTCGGGTTCGGCGAGGACTTCGAGGAGTGCGTCCGGCGCGAGGTCGGCGAGGAGTTCGGCGCCACCGCCCTGGACCTGATCCAGGTGGGGGTGGCCAACGTGAGGCGGACCTCGGGCGAGCTGCCGACGCACTGGGTGTCCGTCCAGTTCGCGGTGCTGGTCGATCCGCGGGAGGTCACGCCGTCGGAGCCGGACCGCATCGGGAACCTGACCTGGTTCGGTGAGGGCGAGCTGCCGACCGGCCTTCACCCCGCGCTGCCGGGCCTTCTCGCCCACGCGGCACCCCATATCGGCTGGTCGACCGCGCACGTCTGAACGGTGTCCGGCCGGACCTATCGCCGTACGTCCTCCTGTGACCTGATGAGGGCCATACGCCCGTGTTGGGGCCGGATGGGGTAATAGAGTGCACATGACACTCTTTGATCTTGAGTCGTTTCCTGGAGGATCGGATGACCACGGCTGACGGCCGCTTCGGGCGGACTGGCAACCCTGAGGTGGACCGGCTGGCGGAGGGATTTGACAAGCTCTCGGCGCAGTACGAGGGGATGCGCGAGGAACTGGCCGATATGCGGGCCCACGGCGAGGCGGCCGACGGGCTGGTGAAGGTGGAGGTCGCTCCCGGCGGGGCCCTGCTGGGCGTCGACATCAATCCCAGGGCCATGAGGCTGGGCTCCGAGGCGCTGGGGGAGGCGATCATGGAGGCCGTCGGGGAGGCCACGAAGGTGGCGTCCGCCCGGATGGACGAGGTGTTGGCGCCCCTGCTCGGCGACATGACGGGGTTCAGCGAGGCGCTGCAGGGTCGGATGCCCAGCCTGGACCCGGGGGCCGGTGTCTCCGCGGATCCGCGGGTTGCCGAGGCACTGCGGAGCCTGCGGGAGCTGCGCGACAAGTACGAGGGCTGACGCGGCCCCGCGCCGGATCGGCGCCGGTGTGGTGCGCGACGGGTGGTCCGACGTGGGGGCGGGGGCACGCCGTGTCCCGCCCCCACGTTCGCGATCAGGTGTAGGACCAGCCTTCCCCCGGCGACCTGACCGCGCTCCTGCGCGTGATGTCGTCGAAGTCCGTCTTGCCGTCGGTACCGTCGCTGTTGAGGTTGGCCTGCGGCAGGGGGAACTGGTTGTCCGCGCTCATCAGGGCGGTCAGATTGCCCATGCTGAAGATGACGGCCGCCGTCGCGCCGACGATCGCGTTGACCGCCGTGCCCATCAGCAACAGCCCGGACGACGCCTGGGTTGCCTGGGCCATCGCCACCACCACGGCGCCCTTCGCGGCGATCGGCGGCACGGCCGAGGCCATCATCTGCTTGCCGATCAGCTCGGCGATCTCCGAGGCGATGATGATGCCCAGGAGGCTGTCGACGATCACCCCGGCGTTGCTGACGATCTTCCGGATGTCCGACTGGGCTTCCTGTACCGCGTTGGCCATCTGCGTCGCGGCCGTCTCCGTCTGCAGGGCCTCCTGGTGGACCACCGCCATGAACCTGTCGAAGGCCTTGCGGTCCTCGCCCTCCGGCCAGGCGGCCTGGACCGCCTTGAGCTCGTTGTCCCACTCCCTGATCCGCATGTGCAGGAGTTTCAGGTTGATCGTGCGCCAGTCGTTGAAGACCTTGGTGATCGCATCGTCGTCCCACGGCTGGGCGAGTAACCAGACGGCCGCCGCGCCCGCCGCGGGTTTGGCCAGCGTCCCGGCCAGCTGAATCTTCGCCAGGCTGGCGGCCCACGAGGGGCCGATCTTGCCCAGGACCTTCATGCCGCCGATGACGGCACCCCCGGCTACGGCACCGATGAAGACCTCTTCGCCCGCCATGGTGCCTCCTTCCTGTTCAGTCGGTGGGCCCCAAGGCCTTGCCCTTTGTCGCACCTTCGAGGGCGGACCTGTCCAGCGCGATCTTGCCCGGGAGGTCCGCCATCTTCTGTGCGTCCTGTACGCGAATGGCGGTCGCCAGCTCGGCCTCCCGGTAGTGGAGCACCACGCTGAGCAGTCCCGCGTGGATGCCGTCGAGGCATTTGACGAAGTCGGCGGCCTGCTTGGCCTGGTACTCGCGGGCCGGTGTGTAGTTGTTGGCCACCGTGGCCGCGCCGATGGCACCCCACTGATAGGGGTGGAGGTGGGTGCCCTCGGCCAGGGTGCTGACCTGCTCCGCGATGGGGCGGAGGACACTGATCAAGTTCTGCGTCGCGGCCTTGAGTGCCTCGGTGTTGACGTCGACCACTGCGCACCGGCCTCCTGGATGTCACGCGTGCCGCACCCCCGTGGCACGACTCCGGGTTTCCTGTCCATGAACGAGGAGTAAACCAGGAGAATAGCCAACATTGCAGGTGTCTCTCGATCTTTGTGGCAAAGATCAAAAAAGCCTGGCATGGACGAGCGGGGCCCGGCCGTGCCGGGAAGCCTCCCGGGCCCATGCCTACCTGGCGTGAGAGCGGGAGCGGCCGGCCGGGGTCAGCTCCGGCGGCGCCGCGCGATGGTGAACGTCACGTTCACACTGATGATCCCGACCCACATGAGCACCAGGATGAACCCGAGGAGCGATTCGCTCAGGCCGGTGTAGGACACCGCGATCGTTCCCGGCACCCCGAGCCCGAGGGAGATGATCGCCAGGGCCAGCCGCTGCCCGGCGTCCAGGGAGGGGCGGACTCCGGGGCTCTCCCCGCGGGCGCGGGCGGCGAGCCGGTCGTCCACCCGCTTGTCGATCTCCTGGTCCACCTTCTCCAGGAAACCCTCGACGAGGGAGTCTTCGTATTCCGGCCCGAGGTGTCGTCGGGCCTCAAGGGAGGCGCGCAGGTCGTCACCGGAGGAAGAAGCTCGTGGCATATTCGAGATATATCGTTTCTTTGCCGAGATGTCCAGACGAATGCGGTCTGGCCTCGCGGACCTCCGGAACCCGCCGAACCCCGTCGCGAGGTCGCGGGACCCCGGCGTCATGAGTCCCGGTGTCCCGCAGCCCCGATGTCAGGGAACTCTGGAGTCACGGGGCTTTGGAGCCGAAAAGTCCCCGGAGCCGAAAAGTCCCCGGAGTCCCGGAGCTAGACGGTCCCCGCCTCCTCGCCGCGTTGCCGGACGTACCGGGTGAAGAGGAACCCCTCGTCCTCCAGGACGTGGGCCAGGCGCAGGCGCGCGAGCGTGGACGGGCCGTCGAGGACCCTGGCGGCGTCCCCGCCGATCAGCACCGGGCTCACCGTGAGGCAGAGCTCGTCGACCAGGTCCGCGGCGGCCAGCTGGGCGTTGACCTTCGGGCCGCCCTCGCACAGCACCCGGGTCAGGCCGCGCTCGGCGAGCTCCCGCATCGCCAGCGCCGGATCCACCCGCTCGTCCCCGGCCACGATCACGTCGGCGTGCCTGGCGGCCTCCTCGCGACGCTCCCCGGGCGCGGCCTCGCAGGTGATGACGATCGTCCGGGCGTACGGCTCCGCCTCGGCGAACAGCGGGCCCGACAGGTCGAGGTCGAGCCCGCGGGTGATCACCGCCACCGGCGGGACGGCCGGGCGGCCCTCGCGCAGCCCTCGCCACGACGGCCTGGCCCGCGCCGGGCCGTACCCCTCGGCTCGTACGGTCGCCGCCCCGGCCACGATGACGTCGGCCAGCCCGCGCAGCACCCAGAAGACGTGGCGGTCGCCCCGGCCGGAGAGCTCGCCCGACAACCCCTTCAGCCAGGTCCCGCCGTCGGCGCTGGCGACCATGTTGATCCGGAGGCAGGGGCCGGCCGGGTAGGCGTAGGCCCGCGCGAGGTCGACCTCGGCAGAGGTCTCGGGATGGATGAGGCGCATCGCCCTACCTTCGCACGAAGGCGGTCTGTGAGCTTTCCCGGCATGGTCGATAACGGTTGTGACGGCTTGTAGTGACTTCGGACGGCTCCCGATACATGATTCATCCTTGGAGACACGGGGAGGGCTGTGTGGGGCTTGTCGCGATCGTGACATGGTTGATCACCGCGATGGTCGGGATCTATCTGCTGTACCTGTGGCTCTCCGGGGGAGGGCTGCGCCAGCAGGCGACCAAGGTCACTCGCTTTCCGACATTGCTGATCTTCGCTCATCCGGTCCTGGCGGTCTCCGCCCTGGCCTGCTGGGTCGTCCACGTGCTCACCCTGGATCCGCTCTTCGCCTGGTTGTCGTTCGGCGTGCTCTCGGCCTCCGCGCTGCTGGGCTTCACGATGTTCACCCGCTGGCTGGGCGGTGGCCGCCACGCCCGCGGCGCCGAGCAGCGCTTCCCCACGGTCGCCGTCCTGCTGCACGGCGCCGTGGGGGTGGTGACGTTCGTGCTCGTCCTGCTCACCGCCGCGGTCGCGTCCGGCGCCTGAGAGGCCTCAAGGGCGCCCAAGGGACCTTCGAGGACGCCCAGGAGACCTGGAAGACGCCCGAAAGGCCTCAGGCAGCCCAAGGGATCTCAGGGCGCGGGAGAAGGATCTCAAGCCGCGCGAGAGACCTCGAAGCGCTCTACAGGCGCGCGCAGCGCAGGATCCGCACCGAGCGCGCGGTCACCTCCACCGAGGCCTCGGCCGGCCATGACTCCTCGGCGAACGGGGCCTCGGCCGGCCCGTCGTCCGCGGTGTCCAGCACGCGCTGCCACCGCTTGCCGTACTTCGCCTCGGGCAGGTTGAAGGACATGTCCTCGTGGTGGGCGTTGATCAGGAGCAGGAAGGAGTCGTCCGTGATCCGCTCGCCGCGCGTGCCCGGTTCGGTGATGGCGTCGCCGTTCAGGAAGACGGTCAGCGACTTGGCGTAGCCGGTGTGCCAGTCGCCGGCCGACATCTCCTCGCCGGCCGGGGTGAGCCAGACGATGTCGCGGGTCCCGTCGTCGGCCTTGTGGCCGTGGAAGAAACGGCGCCGCTGGAAGACGGGGTGCTCGCGCCGCAGCTTGGACAGGCTCCTGACGAAGTCGAGGAGCTCCCCCTCGGTGTTGACCAGCGACCAGTCGATCCAGGAGATCTCGTTGTCCTGGCAGTAGGCGTTGTTGTTGCCGCGCTGGGTCCTGCCGAACTCGTCACCGGCCAGCAGCATCGGCACGCCCTGGGAGATGAACAGGGTGACCAGGAGGTTGCGGCGCTGGCGCCGGCGCAGGTTCACGATCTCCGGGTCCTCCACCGGGCCCTCGGCGCCGCAGTTCCACGACCGGTTGTCGTCGGTGCCGTCGCGGTTGTTCTCCTTGTTGGCCTCGTTGTGCTTGCGGTCGTAGGAGACCAGGTCGGTCAGGGTGAACCCGTCGTGGCAGGTGACGAAGTTGATGGAGGCCACCGGGCGGCGCCCGGAGGTGGCGTACAGGTCGGCGGACCCGGTCAGCCGGGAGGCGAACTCCGGCAGCGCGGACCCGCTCCCGCGCCAGAAGTCGCGCACGCTGTCGCGGTACTTGCCGTTCCACTCCATCCACAGCGGCGGGAAGTTGCCCACCTGGTAGCCGCCGGGCCCCACGTCCCACGGTTCGGCGATCAGCTTCACCTGGGAGATCACCGGGTCCTGCTGGATCAGGTCGAAGAAGGCGCTCAGCCGGTCGACGTCGTGCAGCTCGCGGGCGAGGGCGGAGGCCAGGTCGAACCTGAAGCCGTCCACGTGCATCTCCAGCACCCAGTAGCGCAGCGAGTCCATGATCAGCTGGAGGGCGTGCGGCGAGCGGACGTTGAGGGAGTTGCCGCAGCCGGTGTAGTCGAGGTAGTAGCGCCGGTCGCCGTCGTGCAGGCGGTAGTACGACCGGTTGTCGATGCCGCGGAAGCCGAGCGTGGGCCCCATGTGGTCGCCCTCGGCGGTGTGGTTGTAGACCACGTCGAGGATGACCTCGATCCCCGCCTCGTGCAGCGCCCGCACCATCGCCTTGAACTCCAGCACCTGCTCGCCGCGCTGGCCAGAGCCGGAGTAGGCGGCGTGCGGGGCCAGGTAGGCGATCGTGTTGTAGCCCCAGTAGTTGGTCAGCCCCCGGGCGACCATCGCGTGCTCGGGCACGTACTGGTGCACCGGCATCAGCTCCACCGCGGTGACGCCCAGGCTCAGCAGGTGGTCGATGACCGCCGGGTGGCCCAGCCCCGCGTAGGTGCCGCGCTGCTCCTCGGGCACCGCGGGGTGGCGCATCGTGAGCCCGCGCACGTGCGCCTCGTAGATCACCGTCTGGTGGTACGGCGTCCGGGGCGACCTGTCGTTGCCCCACTCGAAGAACGGGTTGATCACCACGTTCTTCGGCATGAAGGGGGCGGTGTCCTCGTCGTTGCGGTTGCCGGGATCGGTGAACTGGTACGAGAACATCGCCTCGTTCCACTTCAGGTCACCCTCGACGGCCTTGGCGTAGGGATCGAGGAGCAGTTTGGAAGGGTTGCACCGGTGCCCCTGGGAGGGGTTGTAGGGGCCGTGAACGCGGTAGCCGTACCGCTGCCCCGGCATGATCCCCGGGACGTAGCCGTGCCAGACGAACCCGTCGACCTCGGTCAGCTCGACGCGCTCCTCGCGGCCGTCGTCTCCGAAAAGGCAGAGTTCGACACGCTCCGCTACCTCGGAGAACAGTGAGAAGTTGGTACCCACGCCATCCCAGGTGGCGCCGAGCGGATAGGACTCTCCCGGCCAGACTGCGCGCATGTGACCCCGTTCTCCTCTGGTCCGGCTCCCTTGTGCAGGCTGTATCTCGCCCCTGTCACTTTAAGGTGGTATCGAGGAGTTTCGTATCCGGGGTTTGGAGTGCTTTCCGTACCTGTCCTTTCCGTGCACGCCGCGCGACCACGCGTGACCGGTGAGGTACGCGTGGCCGCGAAGGCGTCGTGATCGGCCGCCGCCGACCACCCTCGGTGACCGGTTCGAGGCGACCGTCCACTCCGGGCCGCCCACCCGGGGTGAGCGCCCGGAGGGACGGTTCGGCCGCGGTCAGCCCGATCGCGGAGGCAGGGCCGCGATCAGCTCAGCAGCTCGGCGTTGAGGCTGATCGTCGTGCCCGAGAGGGCCTTGCTCACCGGGCAGTTCGCCTTGGCGGTCTCGGCCGCCTCCTGGAACTGCTCGGCCGTCAGGCCGGGAACCTGGGCGCGGACCGAGATGACGATCCCGGTGATGCCCTCGCCCGGCTGGAAGGTCACGTCCGCCTTCGTCTCCACGGTCTGGGGCGGAGTGCCGGCCTGGGCCAGCCCGTGGGAGAGGGCCATCGAGAAGCACGAGGAGTGGGCGGCCGCGATGAGCTCCTCCGGGGAGGTCTTGCCGTTGGCCTGCTCGGCGCGCGAGGGCCAGGACACGTCGAACGTGCCCACCCCGGAGGAGTCGAGGGAGACGCTGCCCGAACCGTCGAGCAGCGCGCCCTTCCACTGAGTCGTCGCGGTACGTGTCGTCGCCATGGCGATTGTCCTTTCGATCATGAACCGTTGGCCATGACCGACCCTACTCGGCGCCGTGACCCCGCCGTGTCCCGGCCACGTCCTCCGCCGTGTCCCCCGCGTGTCCCCCGTCATGTCCCGGCCGTGTCCCCGTCATGTCCCGGAGCGCCCGTTGCGCCGGAACCCGGGGGGCCGGGGTTCAGAACGAGGCGCGCTCGACGAGGACGTCCAGGTCCAGGCCGGTGGGCAGGGTGCCGAAGGCGCGGCCCGCGTCGCCGGACAGGCGGGAGACGCAGAAGGCGTCGGCCACGGCCGCGGGAGCCAGCCGGACGAGCAGAGAGCCCTGCAGCACCAGCGCCATGTCCTCGGCGACGCGCCGGGCCCGGATCTCGAAGTCGGTGGTGTCGTCCAGGGACTTGCGCAGGCGGTCGGTGGCGGCGTCCAGGTGCCGGTCGGCTCCGGCGGCGAGCGCGACCTCGGCGAAGAACGCCTCCTGGGCCTCGGGCTCGCGGCCCAGGGCGCGCAGCACGTCCAGCGCCGCGACGTTCCCCGACCCCTCCCAGATGCCGTTCAGCGGCGATTCGCGGAACAATCGCGGCATCTGCGACTCCTCGACGTAGCCGTTGCCCCCCAGGCACTCCAGCGCCTCCGCCGCGTGGACCGGGGCGCGCTTGCAGACCCAGTACTTGCTCACGGCCAGCGCGGTGCGGCGCAGCGCGGCCTCGGCCTGGTCGCCGGCGATGGCCCGGTCGGTGGCCCCGGCCAGCCGCGTCATCAGGACGGTCGCCGCCTCCGACTCCAGGGCCAGGTCGGCCAGGACGTTGCGCATCAGCGGCTGGTCGGCGAGCTTCCTGCCGAACGCGCCACGGTTCCTGGAATGGTGGACGGCCTGCGTGACGCCGTACCTCATGCCGGCCGCGGAGCCGATCACGCAGTCCAGCCGGGTCATGTTGACCATCTCCAGGATGGTCCGCAGCCCCCGGCCCTCCTCGCCCACCAACCAGGCCGTCGCGCCGTGGTACTCCACCTCGGCGCTGGCGTTGGACCTGTTGCCCAGCTTGTCCTTCAGCCGCATCAGGTGGACGGCGTTGCGGGTCCCGTCGGGAAGGACGCGGGGGAGCAGGAAGCACGACAGCCCGCCGGGAGCCTGGGCGAGGACCAGGAACACGTCGCACATCGGGGCGGAGTTGAACCACTTGTGGCCGGCCAGGACGTAGCTCCCGTCGCCCTGCGGTTCGGCGCGGGTGGTACCCGCGCGCACGTCGGATCCGCCCTGCTTCTCGGTCATCGCCATCCCGGCGAGCACGCCGCGCTTGCCGAGCGGCGGGCGCAGCCCGAAGTCGTAGCTGCGGGCGGCGAGCAGGGGTTCCCAGTCCGCGGCGAGCGCCGGGCTGTGGCGCAGCGCGGCGATCGAGGCGTAGGTCATCGAGATCGGGCAGCCGTGCCCGGCCTCGACCTGGCTCCAGACGTAGAACTTGGCGGCGCGGGCCACGTGCGCGCCCGGCCTGGCGCTCGACCACGGGGTGGCGTGCATGCCGTTGTCGACGGCGACGGTCATCAGCTCGTGCCAGGCGGGGTGGAACTCCACCTCGTCGATCCGCCGCCCGTACCGGTCGTGGGTACGCAGGACGGGCGGGTGCTCGTTCGCCAGCCGCCCCCAGTCCTGGGCCTGCTCGGAACCGGCGAGGAGGCCGAGCCGGCGCAGTTCCCCGGTGGCCCACCCCGCACCCTCGCGGGCCACGCCCTCCATCAGGGCGGCGTCGGCGGACACGTCGTGCCCGGTGAGCGGATGAGCCTGGTTGAAGACGTCATGGGTCACGTGCGGCCTCCGGTGAATCATCCGGCTCGTCGCCGGCTTCTGTGCCTATCTCAACACCCTTCCGGAGGGGGAGCGCCCTTTATTGGGGGCTATATCCGATTTTCGTCCATAGTTGGACACCGGCCCCCGGAAGTTCACCCCGCCGTACGCGGGACGGGCCCGTCCGCGCCCCGACGACGCCGGGGCGGGGACGGAGCGGGGACAGCGGGGACAGCGGAAACGGAGCCCGAGCGCGGAGCGGCCGGCTCGCGGGTCAGGGGTTCTTGACCAGATCGCGGATGTAGTCGTCGTCCTCGTCGCTCTCGGCGAGCACGCGGTCGGCGCCCCGCTGGGCCCGCGCGTCGCCCCGGGTGGCCAGGCCGCGGGTGGCCTCGGCGACCGTGTTCAGGTCCTCGTCGTCGAGCCTGGCGGCCAGCGCGTCGCGGACCCGCTCGCTGTCCTGCGGGGCCTCCGACAGGCCCGCCAGGCCCATGGTGGCCCAGTCGCGTACCTCCGCGTCGGGGTCCTGCGTCATGGAGATGAGCAGCGCGAGCCCCTCGGCGTCGCCCGGGGGCAGGACGGCGGCCAGCGCGGCGGGGTCGGCCTGCGTGCGGGTCCAGCCGTCGGCGTTGATGATCTCCAGCACCTCGGGCAGGGCGCGCGGGTCGGCGTGGTGGCCGAGCGCGCCGAGCACCGAGCGCAGCACCCGCTCGTCGCCCTCGGTGGCCGCCATCCGGCGCAGGATCGGCAGCGCCTCCTCCAGGTAGGGCTTCTCGTCGCCGGTGAACCCGAACTGGGCGAGCACGTCGACGGCGAACTCCCGCTTGCGCGGGTCCTCGTTGGAGCACAGCCGCGCCGCCGCGTCGAAGGTCTCCCCGTCACCGCGCCCGCTCAGCGAGCTCGCCACGGTCCACCAGGTCTCGGCCTCCTCGTCGATGTCCCGGTAGGGCATCGCCCGCTCGACCATCTCGTCGAACGGCAGCCGCTCGCCCGTGGCGTCCTCCAGCAGGGTGGCGACGGCCGCGTGCCCGCGCTGGCAGGTGAGCTCGGCCAGGCGGGTCCCGTCGGGGCCCACCGCCGCGACGGTCACCAGGTCGGTGCCGTCCTTCGCCCTGCTGCGGCCCACGACGAACTGCGAGTCCTCGGGGACCTGCTCGGTGATCTGCTCCAGGAGCGCGCTCTCCAGCTGGGTGCCCAGCCAGTCGTAGGCGATGGACAGCGGCGTGTCGCCGTCGCCGTCGGGCCGGTCGGCCTCGGCGCCCGCCCGCAGCAGCGCCTGCACGACGCCCAGGGCGCCGCGCCGGGTGGCCAGGGTGAGCGCGGTGTCGCCGGTCTCGTTGGCGTCCTCGGGGTCCGCCCCGGCGGCGAGCAGCGTCTGGATCGCGTCGGCCCGCCCGTTGGCGGCGGCCCAGAGCAGGGCGGTCCACCCGCCGGCCTCCCGCCCCGACACGTCGGCACCGGCGGCCAGCAGCGCCTCCAGGGCCTCGACACGGTCCAGGGCGGCGGCGGCGGACAGGGGCAGCCCTCCGTCCTCACCGCCGCTGATCCGGTTGGGGTCGGCTCCGTGGGCCAGCAGCGCGCGCACGACGGCCACGCGGCCCTGGTTCGATGCCAGGTAAAGGGCGGTGGGCTCTTCCGCGCCCTCGGGGTCGGCGCTCGTGCCGCCCTGCAGCAGCCGCTCGGCCCGCTCGGCGTCGTTGGCCGCCACCGCGTCCAGGAGTTCTCGGTACATGTCTCCGGATCATATGGCGTGCCTCCCCGGCTCGGCCGTACGCCGGCCTCGCGCCCGGCGACGAGGCGTCATCCGATGTGTTTACCGGGCTTCCTCCTTCTGAGGGATCCTCTATTGGGGCAACTCGCGATATGTTGTGAGTTATGAATGATCCCGGGGATATGCGGGTCTCGGACGCGGAGCGGGAAGCCGCCGTCGAGTGGTTGCGGGTCGCCTCCGTCGAGGGCCGCCTGACCCTCGGGGAGCTGACCGAGCGCACCGAGGCGGCCTACACCGCCCGCACCCAGGCCGAGCTGGCGGTGGTCACCTCCGACCTGCCCGGCGGCCACCCGGTGCCCGCACCCGCCTACCCCCCGCCCCCGGCGGAGCGGAGCGGCCAGGCGCGTCGCTGGTTCGTCGCGGTGCTGGGCAGCTCCAAGCGGCGCGGTTCGTGGAAGATCGACAAGCCGCTCGGCGCCGTCGCCGTGATGGGTGACGTCGTGCTGGACCTGCGCCAGGCCGAGGTCCGCACCGGGGGAGTGGTCGACATCATGGCCACCGCGGTCATGGGCGACGTGAAGATCATCGTCCCGGACGGGGTGGACGTCGAGCTCGACGGCATCGCCGTCATGGGGGACAAGAAGGTCCAGGTCATCGAGGCGCCCCCGGGCACGAACGCGCCGCTGGTCAGGGTCAGGGCCTACGTCCTCATGGGAGACGTCAAGGTGGTCGGGGACGCCAAGGCCAAGCCCCTCAAGAAGGCGTGGGCCGCCTGGCGGGAGCAGTGGAACGAGCTGCGCGGCGAGCTCACCGGCGGGCCGGGCCCCCACCAGGTCGGACCGGGCTCCCACCAGATCCACCCCTCCCACCAGGAATGGTCGCGGCACCCGCAGGCGCACCCGTGGCCTCCGGCGCCGCCCCAGCCCCCGCAGCCGCCCCGCCACTGAACGGGGCTCAGCCATCCCTTCCCGCGCGGAGAGCTAGCTGGCTTGATCAGGACCAGACCGCGGTCTGGGTTGCCCTCCCTCTCCCGCTCTTCCGCGCGGAGGGCTCCTTCCGTGCCCTCCGCGACCGAACCCCGAGACATGTGCAACGTCCCGGGACCCTCGGAGCGTAGTGATCGGTGACATACACCGAACAGTGAGGATTCCCCCGATGCGAGATCGGGCTGACTTCGAGCACTACGTGGAGCAACGCTCGGCCCGTCTCTTGCGGGCCGCCTACCTGCTGTGCCGCGACTGGGGCACGGCGGAGGACCTGTTGCAGACGGCCCTGGCCAAGGCGTGGCTCGCCTGGCGCAGGGTGGGCGACGATCCGGACCCGTACGTCTACCGCATCCTGGTCAACACCCACGCCACCTGGTGGCGCCGCAGGTGGCGTGGAGAGGTGCCGAGCGAGATCCTCCCCGAGGCGCCTGACGGTGACACGACGGACGCGCTGGCCACGCGGGAGGCGGTCCGGCAGGTCCTGGCCGGGCTTCCCGGCAGGCAGCGGGCCGTGATCGTCCTGCGCTACTTCGCGGACCTGCCCGACCAGCGGATCGCCGAGATCCTCGGCTGCTCGGTGGCGACCGTACGCAGCCAGGCCAGCCGGGCGCTGCGCAAGCTGCGCGTCGATCCCGCGGCCGTCGCCGCCATCACCACGGGGAGCTGAGATGACGATCACCGAATCCGAGCTGCGCGAGATCCTGAACGGGGACGGGGACGGGGACGGGGGCGAGGACCAGACCAGAGGCGTGACCGTCGCCGGTGTCTACCGGCGCGTCCGCGCGATCAGGCGCCGCCGCCGCTGGACGGCGGGTGGCGCGGTCGCGGTCGCCCTCACCGTCGCGATGGCCCTCAACACGCCCGCGGGTGGCGCCGCCGACGACCCGGACGTCTGGACCGGCGTCATGGCCCGGCCGTCCCCCACCGTCCCGACGACGTCGCAGCCGCTGGGCGGACCGTACCCCGGGGACGAGGTCGCGAGCGGTGACTACAGGACCGGCGGGAAACGCGAGCGACTCCGGATCGGATCCGGGAGCAAGCCGCTGAAGGTGACCGTCCACTGCTCCGGGCCGCTACGGCGGGCGCTCGTCTGGATCGGGGACGGTCCTCCCCAACGGCACCTCTGCGGAACCGGTCCCGACGGGTACACCATGGAGATCTACTGGGACAACGTGGGCGGCACGGTGATCGAGGGCGAGGATCGCCTGGCCGGGGGACGGGTCGTGTCCGCGGCCGTACTGCCCGGCGAGGTCGACAGGGCGGGCAGGACGGCCGGTGAGCTGGTCGAGGGGATGGAGGGCCTCTTCGAGGGCTGGGAGGAACAGCTCGCCGGAGCGGAGCCCTTCCCCCTCAAGTGGTCGGTCACGGTGCGGGAGATGATCCACCCGGTCTGCCGGGACAACGTACGCCAGGTGGATCCGCGCACCGAGGAAATGGTCCGCCTGACCTGCCAGGGTGGGACCACCCCCTCGAGTGGTCCCTGAGATCCGTGCGGCTCGGCTCCCGTCGGGATTCAGGCCGTGGCGAGCGCCGGATGCCGGTGCGTGGCCCGCTCGTAGCGTTCGAGCAGCACCGCGGCGACCTCGGGGGCGGCGCCCAGCACGTCGGCGACGGCGTCGGCGCCCGCGGCCAGGGTCTCGCGGCGGATCTTGTCGGCGAAGTGGCCTGGGGCGAGCAGGTAGGGGGCGACCACGATCCGCGAGGCTCCCGAGCGTCGCAGGCGCAGCACCGCCTCCTCGGGGGTGGGGCCGGCGGCCGAGGCGTAGGCGGCGGTCACCGACCGCCAGCCGCGCGCCCTCGCCCAGTCTCCGGCGATCCCGGCGACCGTCGCGTTGGCCCGCCGGTCGCTGGAACCGGCCGAGACCAGCACCACGGCGGTGCCGGGCTCGCCCGGCTCCACACCCGCCTCGGCCAGGCGCCGCTCCAGCGCGGTGACCAGCAGCGGGTGCGGGCCCAGCGTGGCGCCCGCGTGCACGCGCAGAAGGGGCCTGCGGGCCGTCGCCTCGGCCAGCGCGCCGGGGATGTCGACCCGGCTGTGGTAGGCCTCGGTGAGTAGCAGCGGCAGCACCGCCGCCTCGGCCAGCCCCGACAGCGCCATGGGAAGCGTCGGGGTGGTGTGGTCGAGGTAGGCGGTGCGTACGAGGAGCTCGGGCCGCGCGCCCCGTACCAGGTCGAGCAGGTCCTCCACCGTCGCCGAGGCGCGCGGGTCGCGGGACCCGTGCGCCACCGCGACCAGCGGTGTCCCGACGGCGGCGCCGGGGGCACGCCACGTCATACGTGCAGCCCGCACTCGGTCTTGCCCATGCCCGCCCAGCGACCGCTGCGCGGGTCCTCTCCCGGGGCGACCTGGCGGGTGCAGGGGGCGCAGCCGATCGAGGGGTAGTTGTCGTAGTGCAGCGGGTTGATCAGCACCCCGTTGTCGGCCATGTAGTTGTCGACGTCCTCCTGCGTCCACCGGGCGATCGGGTTGATCTTGACCATCTGGCGCTTGGCGTCCCACTCGACGACCTTGACGCCGGCGCGGGTGACGGCCTCGTCGCGGCGGATGCCGGAGACCCAGGCGAGGTACGGCTCCAGGGCGCGGTTGAGCGGCTCGACCTTGCGCAGGTAGCAGCACAGGTCGGGGTTGCGCCCGAACAGGCGCGGACCCAGGTCGCGCTCCTGCTCGGCCACCGTGCGGGACGGCTTCACGTCGATCACGTTCACGTCGTAGACCTGCTGGACGGCGTCACGGGTGCCGATCGTCTCGGCGAAGTGGTAACCGGTGTCGATGAACAACACGTCCACGCCCGGCTTGACCCGGCTGACCAGGTCGATCAGCAGGGCGTCGCTCATCGAGGCGGTCAGGCAGAGCCGGTCGCCGAAGGTCGCCGCCGCCCAGCGGATGATCTCGAGGGCCGAGGCGTCCTCGAGGAACCGCGCGGCGGACTCGACGATCTCCTGCAGATCGAGCGTCCCTCGCTGCTGACGTAATCCGACTTCGATGTCCACCAGTGTCATCGCTCGCTCACCCAATCCTCGTTCGCCGCGCGGGCAGGTCGTGCCGCGCGGACCACTGCGCTCGTCGTCGTGCCGGAATTCACCGTGCGGGCCGCGCGGATCGCGGTGACCTCGCCGGTCGGAGAGGTCACCGCGGTCATCGCGTTCGCCGCGCCGGATTCGCCGCGCGTCACGAGCGCACCCCGATTCCGAGAAACTTCAGTTTGAAGGCGCGCACGCACGACCGGCAGTACCAGCCGCCGTCGCCCTCGTAGGGCTCCAGGTCCTCCTCGCCGCAGTACGGGCAGTGGAAGGGAACGGCTCGCTCGCTCATCCGCTCCTCCTCGTCCCGGTACGCGTCCGGCTCGTCCGGCCCGTTCCCGGGAGGACGGCGTATCGGCCGTTCACTTCAGGTCCGCCTCGTCGGCGCGCTGCACCCATTCGGAGAAGGTCTCCTCCTCGTCCTTCTGCTTCTCGAAGTTGCGGAGCACGCGCTCCACGTAGTCGGGAAGCTCCTCGGAGGTGGCCTTCAGGCCGCGGACCTTGCGGCCGAAGCCGGGGTTGACGCCCAGCGAGCCGCCCAGGTGGATCTGGAAGCCCTCGACCTGCTCGCCCTTGTCGTTGACGACGAGCTGGCCCTTGAGACCGATGTCGGCGACCTGGATGCGGGCGCAGGAGTTGGGGCAGCCGTTGACGTTGATGGTCAGCGGGTTCTTGAAGTCGGGCAGCCGCTGCTCCAGCTCGTCGATCAGGTTGGCCGCGGTGACCTTGGTCTCGACGATGGCGAGCTTGCAGAACTCGATCCCGGTGCACGCCATGGTCTGGCGGCGGAAGGTGGAGGGGTTGACCCGCAGGTCGCCCGCCTCCAGCTCGGCGACGAGGCTGTCGACCCTGTCGGGCGCCACGTCGAGGATGACCATCTTCTGCTCGACCGTGGTGTGCACCCGGTCGGAGCCGTGCCGCTCGGCGATGTCGGCGATCAGGTGCAGCTTGTCGCCGTCGAGGCGGCCGACCTTCGGGGCGAAGCCGACGTAGAAGTTGCCGTCCTTCTGCGGGAAGACGCCCACGTGGTCCCTGCGGCCGCCGCGCGGCTGCTCGGGCGCCGGGCCGTCGGGCAGGGTGTATCCCAGGTATTCCTTCTCCAGGATGTCGCGGAACTTCTCGACACCCCAGTCGTTGATCAGGAACTTGATCCTGGCCCGGTGGCGCAGACGGCGGTAGCCGTAGTCGCGGAAGATGCCGATCACGCCGCCGTAGGCGGGGGCGACCTGGTCCGGGGTGAGGAAGACGCCGAGCCGCTTGCCCAGCATCGGGTTGGTGGACAGGCCACCGCCCACCCACAGGTCGAAGCCGCGCTCGCCGTTCTCGTTCACGACGCCCACGAACGCCACGTCGTTGATCTCGTGCACGGTGCAGTGCGCCGGGCACCCGCTCACCGCGGACTTGAACTTGCGCGGCAGGTTGGAGAAGGCCGGGTCGCCGATGTAGGTGTCGTGGATCTCCTGGACCAGCGCGGAACCGTCGATGACCTCGTCGGTGTCGATCCCGGCCAGCGGGCAGCCCAGGATCACCCGCGGGGTGTCGCCGCAGGCCTCGGTGGTGGACAGGCCCACCGACTCCAGGCGCTCCCAGATGTCGGGGACGGCCTCGATCTCGATCCAGTGCAGCTGGATGTTCTGCCGGTCGGTGACGTCGGCGGTGCCGCGGCCGTAGAGGTTGGAGATGTCGGCGATGACGCGCAGCTGGGCCAGGTTGAGCCGGCCGCCGTCGATCCTGACGCGGAGCATGAAGTAGCGGTCGTCGAGCTCCTCCGGCTCCAGGATCGCGGTCTTGCCGCCGTCGATCCCGGGCTTGCGCTGGGTGTAGAGCCCGAACCAGCGCATCCGGCCGCGCAGGTCGGCGGGGTCGATGGAGTCGAAGCCGCGCTTGGAGTAGACGTCGATGATCCGTTGACGGACGTTGAGGCCGTCGTCGTTCTTCTTGTTCTCCTCGTTCTTGTTCAGGGGCTCGCGGTAGCCGAGAGCCCACTGACCTTCGCCGCGCGGGCGCTTGTGATGTCGATTCGCCGACCGGGCTGGGGTCGTCATGTGCGCGTCCTTTTTGTGGCTCGATGGAATGATTTCCGGACGCGCACCGGCGGCACCTCCCGCCTCATCGTCGAGTGCGGGGGTTGATTACTCAGAAGAGGACGCCTGTTACGCGGCCGAGCTGGGTGAAATCAGCAGGGGGCGACGGTTAACGGACGTCACAACAGATGGCACTGCGGACACGCAGGAGGTCGACGTGGCGTCGCACGACGAGCAACGGGTCCGCTGGCATGTATACGACGATACCCCGGGCGTCGTGGATGTCCAATGTCAGGTCCACTATCTGGACGTGAGTGTGGACATCCGGTCGCGGACGCGGTGATCCGGACCCGCGCCGGAGCGCGGGGGCCGGGAGCGTCCGTAGCGCGGAGCACCGGCCCGCCTGGAGCGCCGGTCCGGCAAGGGGGCCGGTCCGGCGGGGACACCGGTCCGATGCAGAGACCGGCCCGATGCAGAGACCGGCCCGCCCGGAACGCCGGCCCGCCCGGAACGCCGGCCCGGCAGGGGGTGGACGTTCCTGACGAGCCGGGTCGCGGGTCATCCCTGGCGCGGCCAGTCCAGCGCCGACTCCCTGGGCTCGGGGGCGGGCTGGTGCTGGCAGTCGCACCACGAACCTCCCCGGCACTTCTCGTGCCGCCGCTCCTTGCAGTCTTCGCAGATCACGTGCAGTCCTCGCAGATCATGAGTCCATTCTGCGCTGTTCCTTCTAGAATATTACTCGGTTATCCTTGTCCGGGTCGCGACAGGGAGGCGTCATGGGGCTGATGGACGAGCTGCTGGCGGACCTGCGCGCCGAGACGGCCGAGTTCGACGCCATGATCGGAGGCCTCGGCCCCGGCGAGTGGGAACTGCCCACCCCGGCCGAGGGCTGGGCGGTCCGGGACCAGGTCGGCCATCTCGCCTGGTTCGACGACGCAGCCTCCCTCTCCGCCGTCGACCCCGAGGCGTTCCGCGCCGCCCTGTCCGCGTTCCTCGCCCGAGGGGACTCCGCGGTGGACGAACTCGCCGCCGTCTCGCGCGGGCTGACCGCGGCCCGGCTCCACGAGTGGTTCCGCGAGGCGAGGGCCCGCTGCCTGGAGGCCTTCGCCCGGCTGGACGCCGGTGCCAGGCTGCCCTGGTACGGGCCCGAGATGTCGGCCGCGTCCTTCGTCACCGCGCGCCTGATGGAGACCTGGGCCCACGGGCAGGACGTGGCGGACGCGCTCGGAGTCGAACGCGTGCCGACCGCCAGGCTCAGGCACGTGGCGACGCTCGGGGTGCGCGCCATGCCGTACGGCTTCGCGGTGCGCGGCCTGGAGCCGCCGTCGCGCCCGGTGCGGGTGGAGCTGACCATGCCCGACGGGTCGCTGTGGGAGGCAGGGCCCCCGGCCGCCGCCGACGTGGTCCGCGGCCCCATGCTCGACTTCTGCCTCCTGGTGGTCCAGCGCCGCCACCTCGCCGACACGTCCCTGCTGGTGCGCGGCGAGACCGCCCGGACGTGGACCGCGATCGCCCAGGCCTTCGCCGGGCCCCCGGGCAAGGGGCGGGCCCCACTCGGGCCGGGGCCCGGATCAGGGCGTGGGTCAGAGCCCGGACCAGGGACTGGATCAGAGCCCGGATAAGAGCCTGGATCGGGGGCGGTTCAGGGGGATGCCGGATGGAACCGGTCTCGTCTCGCCTGACATGCTCGTAAATATGCGGACGCTGTTGAACGTCATCTGGCTGGTTTTCGCGGGAGTCTGGCTGGCGATCGGCTACGTCCTCGCGGGAATCGTGTGCTGTGTCCTGATCATCACGATCCCGTTCGGCATCGCGTCGTTCCGGATCGCCGCCTACGCGCTGTGGCCCTTCGGCCGGACCGTGGAGCGCGACCCCGAGGCGGGGGCGCTGTCGACCATCGGCAACGTGATCTGGTTCGTCGTGGCCGGGATCTGGCTGGCGATCGGGCACCTGCTGACCTCGATCCCGCTCTTCCTGTCGATCATCGGCATCCCGCTGGGCCTGGCCAACCTCAAGCTGATCCCGGTCTCCCTGCTGCCGCTGGGCGCGCGCATCGTCGACGTCGGCGACGCCGGGGCGTTCCACCGGGGGTAGGTTTCGCCACAGGCGGTGCGGGCAGGGGCGTGAGATTGGATCGTTGCCCGCCCGACTCGTGATCAAGCGCGGCTAGGAATACCGTTGTGTGGCATGACGTCCACTGATGCCCCGGCCCATCGGCCCGGGCCCGAGCGGCGCCCTCCGCGCGGGCCCGGGGTTCGCTGGCGCGCCGGTATCGCGTGGATCCGCGGTACGGACGTCTGGGCCAGGTTGCGGGCGCTGCGCGCGTGGGTCCGCGGCACCGACGTGTGGACCCTGATCGTCGCCACCACGAACGCGGGCATCACCTATCGCGTCACCGGCCTGGCGGGCGAGGCGGCCTTCTTCGCGCTGCTGTCGCTGCCGCCGTTCATGCTCGGCCTGATCGGCGTGCTCAGCCAGCTGACCCGGGTGTTCGGCCCCGAGACGGTCAAGAACGTCAGCGTCTGGATCGACCAGCAGGCCCACCTGCTGTTCACCGACAGCGCCGTGGACACCGTCGTCACCCCCCTTCTCCAGGACGTGCTGAAGCCCGAGAACCAGGTCTCGCTGATCTCCCTGGGCTTCCTGCTCGCGCTCTGGTCGGGCTCGCGGGCGCTGTTCGTCTACGTCGACCTGATCTCGGTCGCCTACGGCCTCGGCGAGGAGCGCGGCATCATCCGCACCCGCCTGATGTCCTTCGGGTTCTATCTCGCGGGCCTGCTGATCGGGCTGGTGGTCATGCCCGTGCTCGTCCTCGGCCCGGCCGCGCTGCGCGGGGCCCTGCCGGCCGACTACACCGTGCTGGTCGACATCCTCTACTGGCCGGTGGTGATCATCGGTTCGGTGATCTTCCTCACCCTGCTCTACCACGTGAGCGTTCCCGTACGCACGCGCTGGTGGCGCGAGCTGCCCGGGGCGTTGCTCGCGCTCGTCATCTGGATCATCTGCGCGGCCGTGCTGCGCGCGGTCCTCGCCGCCTGGTTCTCGCCGGTGTCCATCTACGGCTCGCTCGCCGCCCCCGTCGCCGTGCTGCTGTGGCTCTACATCACCGCGCTGGCCGTGCTCATCGGCGCCACGCTCAACGCCGAGGTCGACCGGCTATGGCCTGTCGAGGGCGCAGGTCGCGCCGGGCGCGGAGCCCAGTCCGCTATCGTCTAAGCGCGACTGGCGCATAAGGTGGGAGAGACCACCGGGGAGCGAAAAAGCGAGGAGGCCGAGCGCCTGGGTCTTCGCGCGATGTCGACGATGACAGGGGAGTGAAGGCGCATGAGCGCTCTTTCCAGCGTGGATCCGCAGATCGCCGAGCTCATCAGGGCCGAGGAGCGGCGGCAGTCCGACACCGTCAAGCTGATCGCCTCGGAGAACTACGTCTCCAAGGCCGTCCTCGAGGCCACGGGCACCGTCCTGACCAACAAGTACTCCGAGGGTTACGCCGGCAAGCGTTACTACGAGGGCCAGCAGGTCATCGACCAGGTCGAGACCCTCGCCATCGACAGGGCCAAGGCCCTGTTCGGCGTGAACCACGCCAACGTGCAGCCCTACTCGGGCTCGCCCGCCAACCTCGCCATCTACCTGGCCTTCCTGAAGCCGGGCGAGACCGTGATGGGCATGGGCCTGCCGTTCGGCGGCCACCTGACCCACGGCTGGTCGGTCTCGGCCACCGGCAAGTGGTTCAACCCGGTCCGCTACGGCGTGCGGCAGGACACCGGCCGCGTGGACATGGACGAGGTACGCGAGATCGCCCTCCGCGAGCGTCCCAAGCTGATCTTCTGCGGTGGCACCGCGGTCCCGCGCACGATCGACTTCCCGGCCTTCGCCGAGATCGCCCGCGAGGTCGGGGCCGTGCTCGCCGCCGACATCGCGCACATCGCGGGCCTGGTGGCCGGTGGCGCCCACCCGTCGCCGGTCGGCCACGCGGACGTCATCTCCACCACCACTCACAAGACCCTGCGCGGTCCCCGGGGCGCCATGCTCATGGCCACCTCCGACGAGCACGCCACCGCCCTCAACAAGGCCGTCTTTCCCGGCCTGCAGGGCGGGCCGCACAACCACACCACCGCGGCCATCGCGGTGGCGCTCAAGGAGGCGTCGACCGACGACTTCAAGGACTACGCCCGCCAGGTCGTCCTGAACGCGCAGGCGCTGGCCGAGGAGCTTCTGGGCCGGGGCTTCGACCTGGTCTCCGGCGGCACCGACAACCACCTCATCCTGTTCGACCTCACTCCCAAGGGCATCGGCGGCAAGCCCGCCGCCCAGGCCCTGGACAAGGCCGGGCTGGAGACCAACTACAACAGCGTGCCCTTCGACACGCGCAAGCCGTTCGACCCCTCGGGCATCCGCATCGGCACCGCGGGCGTGACCAGCCGGGGCATGGGCGTCGCGGAGATGCGGCAGATCGGCGCCTGGATCGACCAGGTCGTCACCGCGCTGGCCAAGGACGAGGAAGAGGCCAAGCACGTGATCACCCGCGTCCACGGCGAGGTCAGGGAGCTCACCTCCCACTTCCCCGCCCCCGGCCTGTGACCGTGTCCGTGGCGTCCGGACCGCCGTCCGGATGACTTTCGCGGTTCGCGAGGTCTCCGGGGCGCCGTGACGCGCCGATCGACCACGTCGAGCAGGACGAGCAGGACGAGCAGGACGAGACGCCCGGCCGGGACTCCCCGGCCGGGCGTTCTCGCGTCGCCGGGCGCCGTGGCGGCCGGAAGGTCCACCTCGGGGACGGAACTCGCCGCGCGGCACCGGGACCGGGGCGCGCCGGGCGCCGGCGGCGCCCGTGCCGCCCGGGATTTCCGGGCCTCGGCCGCGGGAGGCGCGCCAAATGTGTTTGCGCCATGGGGGCGGCACTGCGCTAAAGTTCTCCCGAAGACGCCGTTCGAGAGACGCGCGGCCACGAGGCGACAGGAGGTGGGGACCATGCGGGTTGTTCTGGTGAGCCTGCCGTCCGTCAACCTCCGGGTGCCCGCCTAGCCGATTCGCGACAGGGCACCCGGCCTTCCACAAGGGTGCTTACGTTGTCTTCGCCAATCGTCTCTTCTTCATCCGTTCTCACCGCGCTCGGCTGGAACGACTCCTTCGCCGCCGAGCTTCCCGAGGGCCTGATTCCCGCCCGGGTGTCCCGCGTCGATCGCGGTGCCGCCGAGGTGCTGACGGCCTCCGGCCATCTCCGGGCCAACTACGGCGCCAGGGTGCGGCGCGACGCCGCCGCCGACCCCGTGGCCCTGCCCTGCGTCGGGGACTGGGCCGGGCTCCGCCGCCTGGCCGAGGGCCGCTTCGAGCTGGAGGCACTGCTGCCCCGGCGCACCGCGTTCGTACGCGGCGGCGTCGCCAGGGTCTCCAGGGGCGGGCTCTCCGGAGACTCCCAGGGCCAGGTGCTCGCCGCCAACGTCGACGTCGTCTTCGTCGCCGAACCCGCCCTGCACGCCACCGACACCGCCGACCTGGGCAGGATCGAGCGGCTGCTCGCGCTCGCCTGGGAGAGCGGTGGCCGTCCCGTGGTGCTCGTCACCAAGTCCGACCTGATCGGCGAGGGCCTCGGCTTCCTGATGGACGAGGTCGCCTCGGCGGCGCCGGGTGTGGACGTGCACCCGATCTGCTCCGTCACGGGCGAGGGCGTCGACATCGTCCGCGGATACCTGGGGGGCACGCGCACCGCGGTGGTGCTCGGCGCCTCGGGGGCGGGCAAGTCGACGCTCGTCAACGCCCTGGCGGGGGAGGGGGTCATGGAGACCCAGCAGGTCAGGGCCGGTGACGGCCGGGGCCGTCACACCACCGTGCACCGCGAGCTCATCCCGCTCGCGGGGGGCGGGCTCATCATCGACACCCCGGGTATCCGCCGCGTCGGCCTGTACGACATGGGCGAGGGCGTGGACATGGTCTTCTCGGACCTGGAGGAGCTCGCCGAGCGGTGCCGGTTCGGCGACTGCCGCCACGACAGCGAGCCGGACTGCGCCGTGATCGCCGCGATCGAGGACGGCACGCTTCCCGAGCGGCGGCTGGAAAGCTGGAACAAGCTCCAGAGGGAGGCCGCGTGGATGGCGTCCAGGAGCGACGCGCGGCTCCGCAAGGAGCTGCAGGGAAAGTGGAAGAGCATCACCAAGGAGATGCGGAAGGCGGGCCGTAACAGGCCCTGACATGCGGGGGAAGCCCGCCGTGCGGTCGCCCGTCCCGGGGGCCGCACGCGCGGGGCCCGACACGACAACGTGTGATCTCGCAGGGGGTGCGCGAGATCACACGTGCGGGGGAAGCCGGGTGGAGGTACTGCTCAGGCGACGGCACTGATGCCGGCGCTGGCGGCGCGGCGCATGCGACGGCGACGCTCGGAGGCGCGCTCGTCCTCGTTCAGACCGCCCCAGGTGCCGTACTTCTCCGGACGGGAAAGCGCGTAGTCCAGGCACTCTGCGCGAACGGGGCACTGGGCGCAGATGGCCTTGGCCTTACGCTCACGGATGTCACGCTCGGGCTGGCGCTCGCCGTCGGGGCCGAAGAAGAGCACGAGGTCCTCGCCCCGGCACGCGGCGTCATCCTGCCAGCCCCAGCTGGGCCGAGGCCGGGCGGTCTGCCGACGTACCTGAGACATGAGAAAACCACCTTATAGTGAGAGGTATTTCTGGTTAATGCCGCATTGGACGCTTGTGACGTCCCTGGGTCCAACGCCTGGATTGGCCGTGATGTTCCCTCAGGTCAGGTCAGGGCGGACGTGGCGTACCGCACAGGGGTGAGCCTGTCCAGCGTGACCAGCCGGTAGGTAGTGATCGTATCGGCGCAAGCCGTACCGCATGGCGTTGTCAGCGTCATGGGTTCAACCACTACCCGAAAACGAGCGCCACTACCGCGCACAAATGCCTCGGTGACGGCGCCGTCCAACCTGGAGGATTCCACGGCCACTCCGCCAACCGAGAGATCACCCGTATGAATGCGGATGAAATGCTCAGCGGCCTGCAGTGGCTCAGGGATGCCTGCGCGTCCCCGGAAACGGTCGAGGATGACCTCGCCGGACCGGTACGCATCGGCTGCCGCGATCGCAGCAGCCTGAGACATGCTGCCGTAGTAAAGCCCGTGTGGCAAGCACACGAGGTTGGCGGCGTATCGATCGCCGCCAACATGTGATGTTTCCCATACTGTGTCCGGCAATGTTTTTGCCAAGGACCGAGCTAGGGGTAGTCCAATGCGGGCGCAGCACGCGTTGCGCTTGGCATGCGTGCAGACCAGAAAAACCGGCTCACTCACAAGTATGCAGGACTCCGGGACCACTCCGGCCACCACGCTGTCAAGGTTAAGATCGTCCGGACCTGCGATGACGCCTTCGGCGATCCATGGCTCGGCGGAGCCGGAGTCGGCGACCATGACGTGAATGCCGGTTTCCTCGACGTTCCTGCGTCCGGGACGACGGATCAGCTGGGGCCGGATGCCGAGCCGCGTGGCGCGTTTGATAAGGATGTGAACGTCCTCGGGGAGGCTGCAGTCCTCCAGGTGGGAGGCCCAGGGGCCGGAGTGCTCGATGAGCAGCCAGAAACGGGCTCCGACGGTCGCGCTGGCGTAGACCGGAAGCTCGCCGGTGTGACAGCCCGGTGGGTGCGTGCACCCCTTGGCCGTCGTATTCGCCCTGCTCACGACACTCCCCGCGCTCACGCTCTCTCCTCGCTCTGACTTAGGTAAGACTAACCTAACAGTCTGATCGAGGTGGCGAAGAGTAAAACGATCACAGGGATGTAAAGGCCGCGCGCCCGCTGCGAGGAGTACGCAAAAGGCGGCCGGCATCCGCAAAAGGCGGCCGGCGTTCGCGGGAGGCGGGCGTTCGCGGGAGAGCGGGGAGGCAGCCCGCGGGGAGGGACCCGGTGGGTTCGGCGGCCTCCCGGCCGCCGGTGGACGGGCGCGGGTGTCAGTAGGCCAGTGCGGCGCGTGCCAGGGGAAGGGCCGCGGCGCGGTCCTGCGGGACGAGGCCGATCCTGGTCCGCCGGTCGAGGAGGTCGTCCACGTCCAGGGCGCCCTCGTGCCTGACCGCCCAGACGAGCTCGGCCCCGGTGACCCCCGTCGGCCCGGGCTCGGCCAGCCAGGGGTCCTCCGCCATCAGGGTTCGTACGGCGCCCGCCTCGCTCCCGTACCGCTCCAGCAGCCGGTCCGCCTCCCGGCCCTTCTCGCTGTCAACGCCCTTTCCGCTCTTCGTGCCGTTCGCGTCCTCGGGGCCGTCCACAGGGACGGCCCCGACCAGGGGCAGCTCCGCCGTGCGGCTGCGTCCCGCGTCGAGCCGGCCCAGTGACACGGCCCGGTCGACCGCGTCCTCGGCCATTCGCCGGTACGTGGTCAGCTTGCCGCCCACGATCGTCACCATCCCGTCCGGCGTGGTCAGCAGCGCGTGCCTCCTGGACAGGTCGGCGGTGCGGCCGTCGGCGGCGAGCAGGGGCCGCAGTCCCGCGTAGGTCCCGGCGACGTCCTCGCGCCGGACCGGCTCCTCCAGCACGGAGTTCAGGACGGCCAGCAGGAAGGTCACGTCCTCCTCCGGCACCGGGGGGACGTCCGGGACGGGGCCGTCCACCGGCTCGTCGGTGAGGCCGACGTGGACCCGTCCGTCGGGCTGGGGGAGAACCAGGGCGAAGCGATTGCTCTCCCCGGGGATCGGCACGTGCAGTCCCGCGGCCAGGCCCGGCAGCGTCTCGGGCCGCAGCACCAGGTGGGTGCCGCGCGAGGGGCGCAGCCGGATGCCCGGGTGCAGCTCGGCGGCCCAGACGCCGGTGGCGTTGACCACCGTCCTGGCCCGGATCGTGAAGGTGTCCCCGCCGAGCTCGTCGCGGACCAGCGCGCCGTCGCCGGACAGCTCCAGCGCCCGGCAGCGCGTCAGTATCCTCGCCCCCTGGGCGGCGGCCGTCCTGGCCACGGTGACCACCAGGCGGGCGTCGTCGGCCAGCCGGCCGTCCCACGACAGCAGGGCGCCGCGCAGCCCTCGCGAGGTCAGCGGCGAGGCGAGGGCGAGGGCCTGCGCGGCGGAGATCCGCGAGGGGCCGGGCAGGAGGTGGCGGGGCGTGCGCGCGGCGATGCGCAACCCCTCGCCGGCGCGGTACCCGGTCATCACCAGTGCCGCGTGGCGGCGGGAGACCTCCGGGACCAGCGGCAGCAGGTAGGGGTGGGCCCTGACCAGGTGCGGCGCGGTGCGCCCGAGCAGGTGGCCGCGCTCCACCGCGCTCTCGTACGCCACCCCGACCTGCCCTTTGGCCAGGTAGCGGAGCCCGCCGTGGACCATCTTGGAACTCCACCGGGAGGTCCCGAAGGCCATGTCGTGGGCGTCGATCGCGGCCACGGAAAGGCCCCGGGAGGCCGCGTCGAGCGCGGCCCCGGCGCCGGTGGCGCCCAGACCCACCACCAGCACGTCCACCACGAGGTCGCGCACCTCGGCCAGCTCGCGTTCGCGGCGGGCGGCGTTGAGAGAGGAGTTCACGGTCGCAGGTACCTTTCCAGGAGCGTGGTGAGCTCGGCGTCCAGGTGGTCCAGGCCGGCCGGGCCGAGCATGGTCGGACCGGAGATCAGGAACGACTGGGCGGTCAGCAGCACGGCCCTGGACAGCCTCGCCGGGTCACCGGGGCGCACGGTGCCCCCCTGCTGGCCTCGGACGATCGCGGCCTCGACGAGCGTGAGCATGGCCTCGTGGCTGGCACCCCTGCGGTCCAGCAGGTAGGGCAGGAGCAGCTCCGGGTCGACCTCGACGATCTTCCGCCAGAGCGGGTGGTCGCGCAGCGCCCGTACCACCGCCACCGACGAGGCGACCGGGTCCCCGGTCGCGAACCGGTCCGCGACGCGCACCCACTCGCGGGTCATCAGGTCGGCGACGAGGGTGCGCACGTCGGGCCAGCGGCGGTAGATCGTCATGCGGGAGAGCCCGGCCCTGCGCGCCACGTCGGTGAGCGTGGTGCGCCGCACCCCCACGGCGAGGACCGTCTCCCGGGCGGCGTCCAGAACCCGGTCGGTGCGCTCCGCGTCCGCATTGTGACGAATAGACGTCATGTGTCACAGTGTAAGGGTGGAAAATCCGACGAGCGCCGCAGATCCCATGCTCTGGTCCGGCTGGGGCGACCCCGGCAAGGCCGCCGACCTGCCGGAACCGGTCAGAAAACTGCTCCAGGACGTGCTGGGCGTGCGCCCGCGGCAGGACCGGGCCGCCGAGCTCGGCGAGGTGCGGCTGCCCGCCGTGACCCTCCCCCCGCCCGTCCTGGCGGAGCTGCGCGGCGTCGTCGGCGCCGGCCACGTGCGCTCCGGCGACGAGGCCCGCGTCCGGCACACCCGGGGCAAGTCCACTCCCGACCTGATGCGCATGCGCGCCGGAGACGGCTCCGACGCGCCCGACGCCGTGGTGCTGCCCGGTTCCCACCGCGAGGTGCTGGAGGTGCTTGCGGCCTGCGCCGCGCACCGGGTCGCGGTGGTCCCGTTCGGTGGCGGGACCTCCGTGGTCGGCGGCCTGGTCGCGGACCGGCGCGGCTTCGCCGGTGTCGTCGCGCTGGACCTGGCCAGGCTGGACCGGCTGGTCGCCGTCGACGCGGAGTCGATGGTCGCCGAGATGGAGCCGGGACTGCGGGCCCCGGAGGCCGAGCGGCTTCTGGCCGGGCACGGGTTCACCCTAGGTCACTTCCCGCAGTCGTTCGAGTACGCCACGCTGGGGGGCTTCGCCGCGGCCCGCTCCAGCGGCCAGGCCTCGGCCGGGTACGGGCGCTTCGACGACATGGTGGTCGGCATGACCGTGGCCACTCCGCGCGGCACCCTGGAACTCGGCCGGGCGCCCAAGTCGGCGGCCGGGCCCGACCTGCGCCAGGTGATCCTCGGCTCCGAGGGCGCCTTCGGTGTGATCACCTCCCTGCGGCTCCGCGTCCGGCGCGCGCCCGCCGAGCGGGTCTACGAGGGGTGGCGGTTCGCGTCGTTCGCGGAGGGAACGGCCGCGCTGCGACACCTCGTCCAGGAGGGTGTCGTGCCCACCGTGCTGCGCCTGTCCGACGAGACCGAGACGATGGTCGGTCTGGCCCGCCCCGGCGAGATCGGCGCCTCGCCGACCGGCGCGGGCTGCCTGGCGATCGCCGGGTACGAGGGCTTCTCCGGGGTGCCCGCGCTGCGGGAGCGGGTCGCCGCCGTGCTGTCGGGCCTCGGCGGCGTCCACCTCGGCACGGAGCCGGGGGAGTCGTGGGCCCGCGGACGCTACTCCGCGCCCTACCTGCGCGACTCGCTGCTCGCCGCCGGGGCGACCGTCGAGACGCTGGAGACGGCCGGGTTCTGGTCCAACCTGCCCCGCCTCTACGACGCCGTACGGCTCTCGCTGCACGCCTCGCTCGGCTCGCCGCTGGTGATGTGCCACATCTCCCACGTGTACGGCACCGGCGCCTCCCTGTACTTCACGGTCGTCACGGCGCAGGACGACGACCCCGTCGGGCAGTGGGAGGAGGCCAAGCGGTCGGTCAACGAGGCGATCGTCGCCGCCGGGGGCACCGTCTCGCACCACCACGGCGTCGGCCGCGACCACCGGGAGGCCTACGCGACCGAGATCGGCGACCTGGGCGTGGAGATCCTGCGCGGGATCAAGGACCGGCTCGACCCCGAGGGCGTCCTCAACCCCGGCGTTCTCGTCCCTCCGGGGAGGTGACGGGTACGGGTACGGGGAGACTCGACCGGGTTCGACCGGGGAGGCTCGACCGGGGAGGGGCGATCGGGAAGGTCCGGCCGACGAACTCGTCCCGGAAGGTCAACCGGCGACCACGAGCTTCTCCATGGCCTCGCGGAGCGGTCCGGGGATCCCGGCCGGCCGGCGTGTCTCCCGGTCGACGAACACGTGGACGAAGTGGCCCTCCGCCACGAGCGTCTCGCCGTCCTCGCGGAACAGCCCCAGCTCGTACCGGACGCTGGAGCGGCCCAGACGGCCGACCCGCAGCCCCACCCTGACGGCCTCGGGGAAGGACACCGAGGCCCGGTAGACGCAGTGCGACTCGACGCACAGGCCGATGGCGTCGCCGCCGTGGATGTCAAGGCCCGCGGTCCTGATCAGCCAGGTGTTGATCACCGTGTCCATCATCGAGTAGTGGACGGCGTTGTTGACGTGGCCGTAGACGTCGTTGTCCTTCCACCTGGTCGGAACCGTCTCCCAGTAGGCGTACACGGTAGAACCATATTCCAGAGGGTGGCCGCTCGGGCGGGGACGTACGTCGACGGCTTCGAGGCCGGCCGCCTTTCCCGAGAGGACGTGCGGCCCTTTAAGATCATTGCCAAGATATGGGACATGGTTGACATAGGACAGGCGGCGGAGCGCGGGCGTGAGGCCTCCTCCCGGGTGTCGAAGGAGGGTGCGGGCTGGTCCTGCGCCCAGACGGGCACCTTCAAGGACCTGCTGCCCAGCAAGGAGACCTTCTCCTGGCTGAACCCGCGTACCATCTGGCGGTCGCGGAACGAGGTCCTCGCGATCCTGTTCGGAGACCCCTCGGGGCAGGTACGGGCGCGCTGGGTGGGCTCCCAGCGGGACCGGGGCGTCGACCCCTCCTTCCGCATCCCGATGGACGTCGGCCCCGAGTTCTCCTTCCTGGTCCTCGGCGACACGGGGGAGGGCGACGCCTCGCAGTACGCCGTGGTGCCGGGCATGCTCAAGATCGGCGAGGACACCGCCTTCGCGGTCGTCGCCAGTGACGTGATCTACCCCACCGGCTCGGGCAACGAGTACGAGGACAAGTTCTTCCGCCCGTACCAGGACTACCGGGCGCCGATCTACGCGATCCCCGGCAACCACGACTGGTACGACGGGCTCGGCGGCTTCATGCGCGTCTTCTGCGACGCCCCGGCGCTGGCGGCCGAGAACGAGGGGTTCAAGCTGTCGCCCTCGGGGCTGCGCGGCCTGCTCTGGCGCAAGCCCGAGAAGATCGACGAGGCCAGGCTGGCCAGGGCGCGCGAGTGGCGGGCGCGGCCCGAGCAGCGGGTCGTGCAGCCCGCCCCCTACTGGGCGATGGAGACCCCGGGGCTGCTCATCGTCGGCGTGGACACCGGGATCCGCGGTGACATCGACAGGGAGCAGGCCGAATGGCTGCGCACGGTCTCCCGCGACCCCCGGCCCAAGGTGCTGATCACCGGGAAGCCCATATACACCCGTAACGACCACAAGCCGTCGAAGCTGGCCGGCGGCGGCACCATCGACGACATCGTCACCGATCCCGCGCACAACTACGTCGCGGCGATAGGCGGCGACGTGCACAACTACCAGCGCTTCCCGATCAAGGTCGGGGAGCGGACCATCCAGTATCTCGTGGCGGGCGGCTCCGGGGCGTTCATGCACGCCACCCACACCATTCCAAGGGTCACCGTCGGCGGCCTGGACGAGGACGACTACCGCTGTTACCCGCTGCGCGGCGACTCGCTGTCGTTCTACAGCAGGCTCTACAGCGACCGGCTGCGCATGCGCTGGCTCTACCTCACGCCCGACGAGAGCGCGGCGCTGATGTCCCGCCGGATCGGCAACACCCCGGTGCGAGACACCCCGGCCGTGCCGATCACCCGGCGGATGAGGTGGGCGGCCCGGATCCTCGGCGGCTGGCCGATGCCGCTGCGGCTGCCCGTGGGCAGGACCTTCCACCGCTACCTGTCGGAGCTGTCCGACTGGGACACCCCGCCGTTCTTCAAGAGCTTCCTGCACATCTCGGTGACCCCCGAGGTCCTGACGATCCGCTGCTTCGCCGCCACCGGCTGCCTGCAGCAGGAGATCGAACCCCCGATCGAGGACGAGATCGCCATACCGCTCGTCTGATCGAGAGTGTCGTACCGGCATGGCAGTGTTGGGGCATGCACGTGTCGGTCGCGGCGGCTCCCGGGGGTGGGGGCGTGCTGCGTGTGGACGGCGAGCCCGCCGGGGCCGTCGCCGATCTGGCCTCGGCCGCCCGCGAGCTGGAGGCTCGGAGCCCGCGCTGGGTCTGGGCCGACACGCGGGAGGTCTACCCCGCGCTGCTCGCCGCCGGGGTGCGGCTGGCGCGCTGCCACGACCTGGTGCTGACCGAGGGCCTGCTCCTGGCCCACGAGGGGCGGTTCGGCGAGCCGAGGTCCGTCCACGCGGCCTACGCCCGGCTGCACGGCCTGCCGGTGCCCGACGACCACCACGGGCCCGCCGGGGGGCAGGCGCGGCAGGCCACCCTCTTCGAGGAGGAGGCGCCCCCGCCGGACGCGAACCTGATCGCCGAGGTGTACGCCGACCAGCTGCGCCGCATCGAGGCCACCGCCGATCCGCGGCGGTTCCGGCTGCTGGTCGCCGCCGAGTCGGCCGGGGCGCTGATCGCCGCGGAGATGGCCCAGGAGGGCATGCCCTGGCGGGAGGACGTGCACGACGAGCTGCTGACCGGCCTGCTCGGCCCGCGCCCGGTGCACGGCATGCGGCCCGTCAAGCTCCAGGCCCTGGCCGACCAGGTGGCCGCGGCCTTCGGCACGTCGTTCAACCCCGACTCCCCGCAGCAGATCGTCAGGGCGTTCAAGGCGGCGGGCGTGCCGGTCGCCTCCACCCGCGCCCACGACATCAAGCAGGTCGAGCACCCGGGCGTCGCGCCCCTGCTCGCCTACAAGGAGATGGCCAGGTTCTACAGCTTCCACGGCTGGGCCTGGGCCGACCAGTGGGTGCGCGGCCACCGCTTCCGCCCCGAATACGTGGTGGGCGGCGTGGTGACGGGCCGCTGGGCCACCAACGGCGGCGGGGCCCTGCAGATCCACAAGCTGATGCGCAAGGTCGTCGTGGCCGACGAGGGCTGGACACTCGTCGTCGCCGACGCGGCCCAGCTGGAGCCGCGGGTGCTGGCCGCCATGGCGGGAGACGGCGGCCTGGCCAGGGCCGCCGGGCAGGCCGACCTCTACCAGGCGTTGGCGAAGGCGTTCGGCGGCGAGCGCGAGAACGCCAAGCTCGCCATGCTGTCGGCGATGTACGGGGGCACCAGCGGTGACGCGTCCAAGCTGCTGGCCGTGATGCGCGGGCGCTTCCCCCTCGCCCACCGGTTCGTGGAGGACGCCGCCCGGGCGGGGGAGGAGGGCAAGGTGGTCCGCTCCTGGCTGGGCCGCACCTCGCCGCCGCCCTCCGCCAGGTGGCGGGAGCTGGTCTCCGGCCCCGAGGGAGCCCGCGCGGCCCGCGACCGCGGCCGGTTCACCCGCAACTTCGTCGTCCAGGCGACCGCGGCCGAGTGGGCGCTCGCGCTGATGGCCGTGCTGCGCGGCCTGCTGCCCGACCCGGCCAGGCTGGTGTTCTTCCAGCACGACGAGGTGATGGTGCACTGCCCGGCCGAGCAGACCGGCGAGGTCGTCGCGGCGGTCGGCAAGGCCGCGGAGGAGGCGACCCGGCTGCTGTTCGGATCGACCCCGGTGCGCTTTCCCATGCAGGCCGTCCCGGTCAGGTGCTACGCCGACGCCAAATGACGCCCGGCGCCCCGCGCATTCCGGCCCTGACCGCGCTCAGGAGCGGGCCAGGGCCAGCCAGGCACCGGTGACCGTCACCATGACCGCGACGGCCGCGCCGAGCACGCCGTACGACAGGCTGCCGACGATCACCCCGGCGATCACCGTGCCGGTCGCGCCGCAGACGTTCATCAGCAGGTCCGAGAGGCCCTGCACGGGGGTGCGGTGTTCCAGCGGCACGGCCTCGCTGAGCATCGCCGAGCCGGAGATCAGCCCGCACGACCAGCCGAGGCCGAGCAGGAACAGGCCGGCGGTCACCTGCGGGACGTCGTGCGCCCCGGCCCCGCCCGCGAGGACGGCGGCGGCCAGCAGCAGGCCCATCCCCAGCACCAGCACCGGGGTCCTGCCGGCCCGGTCGGCCAGCCAGCCGACCACGGGTGACAGGACGTACATCCCCGCGATGTGCAGGCTGATCACGATGCCGATGACCGTGTACGTCGAGCCGCCGTGATCGAGGTGGACCGGTGTCATGGACATGACCGAGACCATCGCGGTGTGGCTGACCGCGATCGCGACCAGGGCACGGCCCGCCACGGGCGTCTCGCGCAGCACCCGCCAGGCGGTACGGAACGTCCCCCCGCCCTTCCCCGGAGAGCCGGCCGGGCCGGACGCGGGGGTGCCGGGAGCGGGAGGCGCGTCCGGGGCCCGGAGGGCGGCGTGGGCCAGGAGCAGCGGATCGGGGCGCAGGGCGATCACGATGATGCCGAGGGCGATGGCGAAGCCCAGCAGGGCGAGGGCGAACGGGCCGCTGCCCGCCGGCAGCCCGAGACCGGCGCTGAACCGTTCGGCCGGTCCCGCGAGGTTCGGCCCGGTGACCGATCCGACGGTGGTGGCCCACACCACCAGCGACAGGTGCCGGGCGGAGTGCCCCGGCGGGGACAGGTCGGTCGCGGCGTAGCGCGAGGCCAGGCCGCCCGCGCTGGCCGCGCCGAACAGCACCAGCCCGGCGAGCAGCAGCGGCCACGATCCGAGGCCGACGGCGAGCAGCGAGACCAGGCAGCCGAGCAGGGCGCACCCGTAGGCCAGGGCGAGTCCGGCCCGCCGCCCGCCCCTGCCGGACGATCTCGCGGTGGGCAGCGCCAGCAGCGCGGCGCCCAGCACGGTCGCGGTCCCGGCCAGCCCGCTGAGCGCGGTGGAGCCGGAGAGCTCCTCCACGGTCACCGAGCTGAAGGTGAGCCCCACGGCGATACCGATCCCGCCGCTGATCTGGGCGGCGGACAGGACGGTGAGCGTCCGCCGCTGCACGGCGGCGATCCGTTCGGCGCCGGGGGAGCCGCCGGGGTTCGCGGTGTTCGTGGGGTTCGCGGTCACGAGCGAAGTCTGCCATCACTCATGACCGCATCACGAGGTCATTTCGCCGACGGGGTGAGGAAACGACGACAGGCGGGATCAGTCGACCGGTACGAAGGTGGCGAAGAACGTCTGGAGGATCTCCGAGTTCTTCTCCCAGTCCAGATCCTGGACCCTGAACGTGATCTGGTAAGCGTTCAGGCCGTTGACGGCGATGTAGCGCGTCAGCCCGTGCATCGGGACGCCGTTGGACTGGACGTAGGTGTACTCCCAGTCCGCGGCCTTCCACGTGCGGTAGTTCACCGTCGTCACGCCGACTTCGGTGTATTCGTCCAGGCCCTTCTTGCTCGCCCGGCTCAGGGCCAGCACCGGCTCCGCGACCGGCACCTTGGCGACGACGAGGTTCTGCCCGCCGCCCTTCGGCCCGGAGAAGGTGGCCGTTCCGCCGGCGCCCTCCTTCACCGTCCAGTCCTCGGGCACCGCGCCGGAGACACCGGCGGCGTCCACCCGCTTGAAGCCCTCGGGGACCTCGCTCGGCCCGGCGGGGGTCAGCGGCTCGGCCGCCGTGGAGATCGCCGTGGACGGGGTCGCGGGGGCCGCGGGGTCGGGGTTCCCGCCGGGCAGGAAGACGAGCAGCCCGGCCACCACGATGGCCAGCACGCCGCCCCCGCCGAACATCAGCAGGCGGATGTCAGGACCGCCGCTCTCGTTTCCCGGCGCGCGGCGCGCGCTCCCGCGCGCCGCGCTCCGGCTGGGAGAGGTCATGGCCTGCGAGTCCCGTACGGCGGCGCGGGAGGGCGCCTCCGGCGAGGAGGGGGTGGGCCAGAGCGCCGCCTCGCGGGCCCGGGACGCCTCGCTCTGCCCGCCGCGCCGCGGCGTGGCCGGTGGCGCGGACAGCGGCGCTGACGGCGCTGACTGCGCTGCGACGGGCAGGTCGCCCGAGAAGCTGGTCAGCGGGTCGAACGGGTTGCCGTCGGGCCCGGTCGCCGGGATGCGCAGCGCGTCGTAGCCGCGCTGGTGCCCGCCGGTCAGGCCGGTGGCCGCGTCGGCGGGCGGCCCGCCCGCCCGCGGGAACCCGCCGGAGGCGGAGGAGGGAAAGGACAGCAGGTCCGAGCGCTGGGATCCCGACGGGCCGGAGAGCGCGTCGTAGGGGAGCGGGTGGCCGCCGGAGGAGTCGTTGCCCGAGCCGTACGGCACCCGGATCGGGCCGGAGGGCGTCTCGATGATCCGGGAGGGCATCGGCCCCGACGGCATGTCCAGCGGGGGCATCAGGTGGATCGGCATGGAGTCGCCGGGGACCGGCATCGACGAGGGCGGCGGGGTGGGCGCGCGGTTCGGGGTGCTGGAGCCGTGGCTGCGCAGTATGCGGTCGAGCAGGTCGGACACCTGCGAGGCGCTCATCCGGTCGGCGGGGTTCTTGCGGAGCAGGCCCTCGATGACGGTGATCAGGGCGCCGGCCCGCTGGGGGCGGCTGGGCTCCTGGGTGAGGATCGCGCCGAGCACGGCCACCGCGTCCGGACCCTCGTAGGGAGGCCGCCCCTCGACCGCCGCGTACAGGGTGGCGCCGAAGGACCACAGGTCGGAGGACTGCGTGACCGGCTGGCCCGACAGCCGCTCCGGCGGGATGTAGGCGGGCGAGCCCATCAGCAGGCCGGTCTGGGTGATCGCGACGTCGCCCTCGATCGCGGCGATGCCGAAGTCGGTGAGGACCACCCGGTCGGAGGTGAGCAGCACGTTGCCCGGCTTGACGTCGCGGTGCATGATCCCGGCGGCGTGGGCGTGGCGGAGCGCGTCGAGCACCCGGACGCCGATCTCGGCGGCCTGGACCACCGGCAGCGGCCCGCTCTGCCGCACGGCCTGCTCCAGCGACCAGGCGCGGACCAGCTCCATCACGATCCAGGGGCGGCCGTCCTCCTCGACGACGTCGTGGACGGTGACGATGCCGGGGTGGCTGAGCCGGGCCGCCGAGCGGGCCTCGCGCAGCATCCGCCGGTGGGCTCCCTGGGTGCCCGCGTGGTCGAGCCCGTAGGGGAGGATCAGCTCCTTGACCGCGACGTCCCGGTCGAGCAGGACGTCGTGTGCGTGCCACACCATGCCCATGCCGCCACGGCCCACCGGTGACACCAGGCGGTAGCGCCTGCCCACCAGCCTGCCCTGACCCTCCGGTGTTCCGCCGGCGGAATCGCCGCCCTCAGGCCCCTGGGGGTTTCTCCCGAGCAAGCGATCGGTCATCGTTCCCCGTTCCCCATAACCAGCGCTTTTGTGAGGTGGACACGATAGCGAGATGGCATTTGGTCATGGAAGTTTGCATGCTGAGAAAGCACGTGACGGTATTTGTCAGGATCGGTGTTCTCCGGATCACCGAGCCTGCGCCCGCGCTCTGACGTCGCCGAATGCTACCGGCGGATGGCGGAATTGTCAGCTTTACCCAATCTTAATAGACAAAAGATCACTAAGATGCCGTATGTTCATGATCGGCCACCGCGGCCGCCTCTGCCAGCGCGGCCAGGGCCGAGGTGAAGGCCGAGGCGGGCGGGCTGACCAGGCCCGCGCCGACCTGTCCGGTCCCCGCGACCCGTCCGGCGATACCGGTGTTCACGGTGGGCAGCAGGCCCGTCCTGGCGACCAGCGTGACGTCGACGCCGACCGGCGTGCCCCGGAAGTCCAGCCCCGGGATCTGGTACGCGGGATGCTCGGCCAGGGTGATCTCGTACATGGACCGGGTGGCCGCCATCGCGTCCGACACGTCGCCGCCGACGAACCTCACGATCGCCGGGGCCGCGGCCATCGCGAAGCCGCCCAGCCCCGCCGTCTCGGTGATCGTCGAGTCGCCGATGTCGGGGTTGGCGTCATCCGGGCCGTACGCGCCCAGGTAGAGACCGTCAGGCACGCCCGCGGGGCCGGTGAACCACCGGTCGCCCAACCCGGAGACCTGGACCCCGAAGTCCGTGCCGTTGCGGGCCATCGCGACGACCATCGTGGAGCCGGGGACGTCCCGTGCGGCGTCCGTGCTGACCTTGCACGCGGCCATGCCCGCGTTGAGGAAGAAGTGGTCGTTGCCGTTGACGAAGCGCAGGACCTCGGCGGCGTGGCCGGGAGCGGCCTCCACCACGTCGGGGGCGAGTTCGCGCACCAGCAGCGAGGTGGCGGCGCGGTTGCGGTTGTGCAGCTCGTCGCCCATCTGCAGGGCCTGCGCGGCCAGCGACCTGAGGTCGAGCGGCCCGCTCCGCTCCAGGGTGGCCTGGAGCACCGGGCCGAGCACCTCGGCCATCCAGCGCAGCCGCCGCAGCACCTCGGGGCCGTACGCGCCGTACCGCAGCACCTTGCCCAGGCCCTCGTTGAGCGAGCAGTAGGCGGTGCCGCCGTGCTCGGCGTCGTGGACCTCGAACATCCACATCGACGGGGTGACCACGCCCGCCATCGGCCCGACGGTCCGGTGGTGGTGGCAGGAGTCGAACCGGGCCCGCCCGGCGGCCAGCCGCTCCTCGGCCTCCCCGGCGTCGGCGGCCAGCCCCTCCAGCAGCATCGCCCCGATGAGCGCGCCCCGCATCGGGCCCGACGCCCGTTCCCACTCGATCGGCGGTCCCGCGTGCAGGAACGTCCCCCTCGGCAGGTCGAGCACCTCGTGCGCGGGCCGCACCCCGACGAGCTGAGGCCGCGCCGAGACCAGGCGGCCCACGGCCGTCTCGTTGGCGCCGACCCTGCGCGGGTCGGCCAGCACCCTGGCCAGGTCCGCCTCGGTGCCGGGCATCGGCGGGCGCCAGTCCACCCGGACCCGCGGGACGGCCTGCGCGTCCAGCGCCTCGCCGAGCACGTCGGCCCCCACCGTGATCACTTCCGGCTCGCCGGAAAGCATGGACAGCGTCATCGTGTTCCTTTCGGCGTGGAGACCCCCGCCTTTGGATGTGGGGAGGAGACCCGGCCCGTGAGGGTCGGAATCCCCTGGCCTCAGTCATGGGGAGGACGTCAACGGTTCTCCCCGAACCTGAAAACGGTCAACGGGAGTTCGCGGCGATCCCGGCGGCCGCTCGCGCGGCGTACCCGGCGGCCCCGGCGTTGGACGTGAACACCGCGGCCCCCGCCGCGTTCAGGGCCCCGGCCTGCGCGGCCAGCCCCTGCGGGTCGCCCTCGGAGCCGACCAGCGCGACCACCGCCGTGACACCTCTCGCGACGGCCTCGGCGATCGCGGGCGCGAGCCCGGCGGAGGGGTCGGGGTCGGCGCCGTGGCCGAGCACCACGTCGAGCAGGACGACGTCGCCGGGCGGCACCTCGGCCAGGGCCTCCAGGCGGAGCGTCGGGTCGATCATCGGGTGGGCCCTGCCGACCGTGTAGGCGTCGTCGCCGAAGTCGGTGAACTCGCCGTGCCCGGCGATCAGCCGCGCCTCCACGCACAGCGTCCCGCCCGAGTAGATCCCCCGCAGGTTCCCCCCGGCTCCCGCGCCACCCGTCCCGGGGGTCGCGGGGGTCGCGCCGGCCGTCCCGGGGGCGGGCCAGGAGGGCCAGGTGGGGACCGGGACGCCGAGGGCGCGCAGGGCGGCCTCGGTCACCGAGGTCAGGTCGTCCTGGCCGGGACAGAGCAGGGCGGTCACGACCGGTGTGCCGAGTTTCGCGACGGCCTCCTCGACGGCCCGCGCGACCTCGGGGGCCGGAGGCTTGGAGATCAGGACGATCAGCTCGGTGGCCGGGTCGGCGTCGAGGGCCTCCAGGGCGCGCAGGGTGGACAGCCCGCCCACGTCCGCGGACAGGTCGCGACCGCCCACGCCCAGCACGTGCGACACCCCCACCCCCGCCAGGTCGAGCAGGCAGGTCACCTGCTGCGCACCGGTCCCCGAGGCGGCCACCAGCCCGACCGGGCCCGGCCGCAGGACGTTCGCGAAGCCGAGACCCGCCCCGCCGACCACCGCGGTGCCGCAGTCGGGACCCATGACCAGCACGCCGCGCTCGGCGGCGCGCCTCTTGAGCAGCACCTCCTGCTCGACCGGCACGTTGTCACTGAAGATCATCACGGACAGGCCCGCCTCGACGGCGTCCAGCGCCTCGGCGAACGCGTACGGGCCCGGCACCGAGACCAGGGCCAGGGTGGCGGCGCGCTCGCGGGCCGCGGCACGGACGGTCCGCGGGGGGCGCTCGGCGCCGCCGCCACCGCCGCCCGCGGACGGGGCCGACAGCGCGGCGAGCAGCCCGTCGAGTTCCGCGGACGCGGCCTCCAGGGCGTCCGCCTCGCCGCGCAGCGCGATCAGCAGGTCGGCGGGATCCGCCCGGGGAAGGTCGAAGCCCAGCTCGGCGGCGATCCCGAGGTTGAGCCCGGTGGCCATCGCCACCACCGCGACCTCCACGCCGGGAAGCGCGGACGCCGCGCGGCTGACCCGCATCAGGCTCACGGAGTCGTGGTAGACCCCCGTACGCGTCCGGACCACATCAGTACTCGCCATTGCCCCCGCCTTCCAGATCGATCACCGCCGCGAGCCCGATCCGCAGCCCCCACGCCAGGTCCGCCCCGGAGGTGTGGCCCAGCTGCAGGAGGCGGTGCAGCGCCGGCTCCAGGGACTGCCGTCCCGCCATGCCCCGCAGCACGGCCAGCACCTCGCCGCTGGCCTCGCCCCGGGCGGCGCAGTGCAGCAGCGCCGCCGAGATGGGGGTGGTCCTGCCGAGCACGTCGAAGGTGACCGCCGCGGCCAGCCAGCCGGCCAGCCAGACGGCCCGGCCCGCCCCCGCCGCCCCGCCCAGATGACGCAGCGCGACCAGCAGTCCCGCGAGCACGTCGTCACCGCTCGGCGTGAGCCCGGGACCCAGGCCGACCAGCTGCTCGGCGGCCACCACGCTCTTCAGCAGCGAGCCCTCGGCGCATCCCTGGGCCAGCAGGCCGGCCGCGCCGTTGCCCTCCAGCCCCGGACGCCTCGGCGACCGCTCGCACAGCTCCGCCATCGCGGGCAGCGAGCGGGCCAGCCGCGCGACGTCCACGGCGCCGAGCGGCGGGGACGGGTTCCACCAGCGGTGGGCCCGCAGGCTGAGCCGCCCGACGTCGATCGAGCCGTCGCCGACGGACGCCTCGTCGCCCACCGCGACCTTCGGCATCGGGCCGGTGACCACCATGGCGTTGGGCAGGCGGGTGGCCTCCCCGGTCACCACCGCGATGACCTGCGGTTCCAGCTCGGTGCGTACCTCAAGGTAGACGCCGGCGGGGAAGGCCGCCAGCACCCGCGCCGGGCGGCGGGGCGCCTCCAGCATCCGGCGCAGGGCCGTGCTGGCCGCGCCGGTCCGGTGCGTCCGTACGTGCACGCGCTGCGCCCTCGGGCGCGTCGTGATGCTCATGAACGCTCCTCGGCCGGCCCCGTGGGTGTGAAGGCGCTCTCTCCAGCGGTTCGCTCGCTCACGAACTCCCCCATCCGTTGAGCCGACGGTAGAACGGGCGCGGACACAGGCCGTACGGAGAAAGCTGCCAACAGTCTGTCCAAAGGTTGGCTCTTCCTGACAGACGGGTCCATCAGTCACAATCACCTCATGGAACCCCCCGTGCGCCCGGCGAGCACCGGAACGATCATCCATGGCGTCGCCGTCGGCGAGGTCCTCGGCGTCTCGACACTGGCGGGGGCCCGGCTGATCGCGGGGGAGCGGGGCCTGGACCGCGTCGTGCAGCGCCTCAACGTGATGGAGGTGCCCGACGTCCTGGCCTGGGTCAAGCCGCACGAGCTGCTGCTCACCACCGGCTACCCGCTGCGCAACACCCCCCAGTCGCTCGGCAGGCTGGTGGCCGACCTCGACGAGCGCGGCCTGGCCGCGCTCGCCGTCAAGCTCGGCCGCTATCTCGACGAGCTGCCCGAGGAGATGGTGGAGCAGGCCGACCGGCTGGGCTTTCCGCTCATCCAGCTTCCCGACAACGTCGGCTTCGACGACATCCTCAACCAGGTCCTGACCGACATCCTCAACCGCCAGGCCGCCGTGCTGGCCAGGGCCGAGGAGGCGCACCGGGCGCTGGTGCAGGTCGTGCTCGCCGGGGGCGGGCTGCGCGAGGTGACGGCCGAGGTCGCCGGGCTGCTGGGCGTGGGGGTGGCCGTGCTGGACGGGACGGGCCACGTGCTGGCCGCGGCCGGGCCCGTCGAGCACATGGCCACGCTGCGCGAGGTCCCCGGGGCCGCCGGGCCCCCCGAGGGGCACCACACCTCGGTGCCGGTCGTGGCGGGTGGCCACCACCACGGCAGGATCGTCGCCTGCGGCCCGGTCGGGTCCATCGGCGACGGCGACGTCGGCATTCTGGAACGTGCCGCCACGGTCGCCGCGCTGGTGGTGACCCGGCAGGAGGCGGTCAACGCCGTCGAGAGCAAGTACCGCGCCGACTTCCTGCGCGACGTGCTCACCGGCAGGGCCGGGGGCTCCGAACGGGTCGCCTCCCGGGCCAGGGCCTTCGGCTGGGACCTGCAGCGCCCGGTCACCGTACTGGTGGCCGAGCTCGACCCCGAGGGTGACGAGCGGGCCGCCCAGGACCGCCTGGTCACCTGCTGGACCGGCGCGATGCGCCGCCACGACGTGCGCGGCGCGGTGGCCGGGTTCTCCCACGAGGTCGTCACCGTCGTGGACGCGTCCGTCGACGCGGGCCGCCTGGCCAAGGACGCCGCGGCGGCCTTCGCCGAGTCCCTGCCCGCCACCTTCTCCACCGGCGCCAGCCGCGTCGCCGTCGGGGCCGAGGCGCTGCCCGAGGCGTACGGCCAGGCGCTGAAGGCCGCGCGGGTGGGCCGCCAGCTCCACGGCAACGGCGCGGTCGCGCACTTCGACCAGCTCGGCGTCTACCGGCTGCTCTCCCTGGTCAACGACACCGCCGAGCTGCACGCCTTCGTCCGCGAGACCCTCGGGCCGCTCGCCTCGGACGACGACGCGGAGAACGCCGACCTGCGCCGCACGCTGCAGGTGCTGCTGGAGACCAACCTCAACGTGGCCGAGACGGCGCGCAGGCTGCACTTCCACTACAACACGCTGCGCTACCGGATCGGCAAGCTGGAGCGCATGCTCGGCGGCTTCACCGAGGACGCCCACCTGCGTCTGAACCTCACCCTCGCCCTGCACGTCCTGCGGATGCGCGGGATCTGACGACCTCACCCCGGATGTGTTCGGCGGCGAGGAGCGGCCGCGTCCGGCGCGTACGCGGGATCTAAGCTGTTCGGCGTGAACGAGACCTTCGAGCTGGACACCGAATACATCCCGCTGTGCGACCTGCTCAAATACTGCGGCGTCACCGAGACGGGCGGCCAGGCCAAGCACTTCATCGCCGACGGCAACGTGCTGGTGGACGGCGAGGTCGAGCTCCGCAAGACCTGCAAGATCCGCGACGGGCAGGTGGTGACCGGCGACGGCTTCGAGATCCACGTGGTCGCGAAATAGCGCGCGTCATGCGTGCCTCCCGCCGGGCCGGCAGGCGCACCGTGCGTGATCCTCGCCGGGCCCGCGGGGGCGACGTACACGATTCTCACCGGGCGGGTAGGTAGGCCGTGCGCGAGGTGTCCACTGGTCGGCCGCTCAGATTTGGCAGATCATGACGGTGTAAGGGCATGCTTCCCGTCCTAACGTGCCCGCAACAGCTGTAAGGGGATTCGCCGGAGGGAAGCCCGCGGGGTGGTCACCGACCGACGGCCCGGTGAAAGGTGGGGCTCGATGGTTGCAGGTTGGACGAAACACGGCGACGGCAGGACACTCGCCCCGGGAGAGGTGGTCAGACCCGACGAGCGGCTGTCGTGGCCGCGCATGGTCGGGTTCGGGGCGCAGCACGTCGTCGCGATGTTCGGCGCGACCTTCGTCTTCCCCCTGGTGATGGGACTCGACCCCAACGTCGCCATCATGTTCTCGGGCGTCGGAACGATCATGTTCCTGCTCATCGTGAAGGGGAAGGTTCCCAGCTACCTCGGCACCAGCGCCTCGTTCGTGGGCGGCGTGCTCGCCATCCGGGCGCTCATGGGCGGCGACACGCCCGCCACCGACGCGATCGTCACCGGCGCCATCCTCGTCGCCGGGCTCGTCCTCGCGCTCGTGGGCGTGGCCATCCACTTCCTCGGCGTGCAGATCATCAACCGCGTCTTCCCGCCGGTCGTCACCGGCGCCGTCGTCATGCTGATCGGCTTCGGCCTGGCGTACGTCGTCGCCGACATCTACTGGCCGCAGGACCAGTGGATCGCCCTGATCACGATGACCGTCACCTTTGTCATCATCGTGCTCTTCAAGGGCTTCATCGGCAGGATCGGCATCCTGCTCGGCCTGGTCATCGGTTTCCTGCTCTCCTGGGTGGCCGACAAGGTCTTCGGGAACATCACCGCCTTCAACGCGGGCACCGGCGCGGTCGACACGCACCCGAGGGTGAGCTTCGACGCGGTGGCGTCGGCCGACTGGATCGGCCTGCCGAGCATGCACTTCCCCGACTTCAAGTTCTCCGCCGTGCTGCTGGTCCTCCCCGCGGTGATCGCGCTGGTCGCCGAGAACGTCGGCCACGTCAAGGCCGTCGGCGAGATGACCCGGACCGACGTCGACCCGTACATGGGCCGGGCGGTCGCCGCGGACGGCGCCGCCACCGTCGTCGCCAGCGCCTTCGGCGGCTCCCCGACCACCACCTACGCCGAGAACATCGGCGTGATGGCCGCCACCCGCGTCTACTCGACGGCCGCCTACTACATCGCCGCCGTCATCGCGATCCTGTTCGGCCTCTGCCCGAAGTTCGGCGCGCTGGTCGCGGCCACGCCGGGCGGCGTGCTCGGCGGCATCACCGTCATCCTGTACGGCATGATCGGCCTGCTCGGCGCGAAGATCTGGATCGAGAACCGGGTCGACTTCGCCGACCCCGTCAACCTCGTCCCGATCGGGGCCGGGATCATCCTCGCCATCGGCCCGGTCAAGCATATGATCAGTTCGGACTTCACGCTGGAGGGCATCGCCCTCGGCACCATCGTGGTGGTGGCCGGCTACCACCTGCTCCGGGTCATCGCCGGGCGGGGCGGCACCGGAGGCGGCGCCGGTCCGAAGGTGTCCGAGCCGCAACGAGAGGCCACTGGGTGAAGCCACCCCCGTTCGAATACCACGCCCCCCGCTCCCTCGGCGAGGCGCTCGACGCCCTCGCCGGGGCCGGGGAGCACGGCAAGGTGCTCGCCGGGGGGCAGAGCCTGATCCCGCTGCTGAACATGCGGCTGGCCGCCCCGGCCCACCTGGTCGACATCAACCGGCTGCCGGAGCTGGCGTTCGTCGACGTCGCCCCGGAGGGCGTCCGGGTCGGCGCCCTGGCCAGGCACGCCCAGGTGGAACGGCACGATCCGGCCGCCGCCGCCCAGCCGCTGCTGCGCCAGGCGCTCCGGCTGGTGGCCCACCCGGTGATCCGCAACCGGGGGACCGTGGTCGGCAGCCTGGCCCACGCCGACCCCGCCGCCGAGCTGCCCGCCGTCCTGGCCCTGCTGAAGGGCTCGGTACGGCTGGCGCGGCCCGGCGCGGTCAGGGACGTCGACGCGGGGGACTTCTTCACCGGCCCGCTGGAGTCGGCCCTCGCCCCGGGCGAGCTGGCCGTCTCCGCGTTCTTCCCCGCGCCGCCCCCGCGCTCGGGCACCGCGTTCCGCGAGATCGCCCGGCGGCACGGCGACTACGCCCTGGCCGGGATCGCGGCGCTGGTCGTCCTGGACGACGACCTGAGGATCACCTCGGCCACGGTGGCGTGCGTGAGCCTCGCCCTCGTCCCGCTGCTCGTCGACGTCACCGAGGCCGTCGGCCACCGCCCGGCCGCCTCGGCGGACTGGGACTCGGCGGCCCGGCTCGTACGGGAACGGGTCGATCCCGAGACCGACATCCACGCGACCGCCGCCTACCGGCGGCACCTCGCCGGAGTCCTCACCGAGCAGGCACTCCGTGACGCCGCCAGGGAGGCCGCGGATGCATGAGATCACGCTGACCGTCAACGGGGTACTGCGGCAGGCGGAGGTCCCGGCGCGACGGCTGCTGTCCGACTGCCTGCGGCACGACCTCGGGCTGACCGGCACCCACGTCGGGTGCGAGCACGGGGTCTGCGGGTGCTGCACGGTGCTGCTGGACGGCGAGCCCGTCCGCTCCTGCCTGACGTTCGCGGTCACCGTGGACGGGCGCGACATCACCACCGTCGAGGGACTCGCCGACGGGGACGGCACGCTCTCGCCGGTGCAGCGGGCCTTCGCCGAGTGCCACGGCCTGCAGTGCGGCTTCTGCACCCCCGGCTTCCTGTGCACGGTGACCGCGCTGCTGCGCGACAACCCGGCGCCGACCGACGAGGAGGTGCTGGAGGGCATCTCCGGCAACCTGTGCCGGTGCACGGGGTACCAGAACATCGTCAAGTCCGTCCACCGCGCGGCCGAGATCATGGCGGAGGACCCGTGAGCGGGCGTGGCGAACACCCGGGCGGGCGAGGCAGGTGAGGCGATCATCATGACCACGAAACTGTTCGGCGAACCGGTCATCCGGCGCGAGGATCCCCGGCTGCTGACCGGCCAGGGCCGCTACGTCGACGACCTGGGAGCCGGGGCGCTGGAGGCGGCGTTCGTCCGGTCCCCGCACGCCCACGCCAGGATCCGCGACATCGACGTCTCGGCCGCCATCGAGGTCGACGGGCTGGTGGCGATCTACACCTGGGAGGACCTGCCCGGCGCGCTCGCCCAGCCGCTGCCGCTGCTCATCCCGCACCCGGCGCTCACCCACGGCCGCACCGCGTACCCGCTGGCCCGCGAGATCGTCAGGCACGTCGGCGAGCCCGTCGTGATGGTCGTCGCCCGCGACCGCTACCTCGCCGAGGACGCCTGCGCGCTCATCCAGGTCGACTACGAGATCCTCAAGCCGGTGGTCGGCGTGGAGGAGGCCGCGCAGTCGGCCCAGCTCGTCCACGAGGGCGTGCCGGGCAACGTCGGCGCGCACCTGGTCCAGGAGGTGCCCTCGGCCGCCGGGCTCGGCGCGCGCGAGGCGATCGACGCCGCGCCGCACACATTGTCCTTCCGGCTCGACATCGAGCGCAGCGCGTCCATGCCGCTGGAGGGGCGCGGTGTGCACGCCCGCTGGGACGCCGACGACCGGTCCCTGCGCGTCCACTCCAGCACCCAGACCTCCACGAGCGTCCGCATGGCCATCGCGGCCAAGCTCGGCCTGCCGCTGCCGAAGGTCGAGGTGATCGCCCCCGACGTGGGCGGCGGGTTCGGGGTGAAGATCGTGCACCCGTGGCCGGAGGAGATCCTCGTCCCGTGGGCGGCGATCACGCTCGGCCACGAGGTCAAGTGGACCGAGGACCGGCGCGAGCACTTCGTCTCCTCCGCGCACGAGCGGGCCCAGGTGCAGTCGGTCCGGGTCGGCTTCGACGACGAGGGCCGGGTGCTCGGCCTGGACGTCGAGATCCTGCACGACCACGGCGCCTACACGCCGTACGGGATCATCGTGCCGATCATCACCTCCACCCAGCTGCTCGGCCCCTACCGGATCGGCGCCTACCGGGTCGAGTTCTCCTCGATCTACACCAACACCGTGCAGGTCACCCCGTACCGGGGGGCGGGCCGCCCACAGGGGGTCTTCTGCATGGAACGGACGATGGACCACATCGCCGAGCATCTCGGGGCCGACCGCACGGCGGTGCGCGCGATCAACTTCATCCAGCCCGACGAGTTCCCCTACGACCAGGGCCTGATCTTCCAGGACGGCCGCCCGCTGATCTACGACAGTGGCGACTACCCCGAGTCGCTGCGGATGCTCAAGGAGCTGATCGGCTGGGACGACTTCCCGGCCCTGAAGGCCCGCGCCGCCGAGGAGGGCCGCACGATCGGGATCGGCGTCGGCTGCTACGTCGAGGGCACCGGCGTCGGCCCGTACGAGGGCGGGCACGTCCAGATCACCTCCGACGGCCGGGTGCACGTCTCCACCGGCCTCACCTCCCAGGGCCAGGGCCACGAGACGGTGTTCGCGCAGATCGCCGCGTCCGAGCTGGGCGTGCCGATGGAGCGGGTCTCGGTCGTCACCGGCGACACCCGCAGGTTCGGCTACGCGGTCGGCACGTTCGCCTCGCGCGCCGCGGTGATGAGCGGCAACGCGATCGCGCTGGCCTGCAGGAAGGTGCGGGAGAAGGCGCTGCGGATCGCCGCCGACGCGCTGGAGGCCGACCCGCGCGACCTGGAGATCGTCGACGGGGAGGTGCGGGTGGCGGGCACCCCCGGCGCCTCGATCCCGCTGGCGACCGTGGCGGTGCTGTCCAACCCGCTGCGCTACGCCTTCGACGAGGAGGCGGCCAGGGCCACCCAGTTCGCGGGCGCCGCGTCCTACGACCGGCCGCCGGTGGCCGAGGGGGAGGAGCCTGGGCTGGAGGGCCGCGACTACTACTCGCCGATCCGCTCGACCTTCGCCTCCGGCATGCACGCGGCCGTCGTCGAGACCGACCCGCTCACCGCGGAGATCCGCATCCTGCGCTACGCCGTCGTCCACGACTGCGGCAGGCTGATCAACCCGATGATCGTCGAGGGTCAGATCCACGGCGGGGTCGCCCAGGGTGTCGGCGGCGCCCTGTACGAGAAGATGGTCTACGACGGCCACGGCCAGCTGCTGAACGCCTCCTTCATGGACTTCCTGATGCCGTACGCCACCGAGGTGCCCCACATCGAGACCGCCCATCTGGAGACGCCGTCCCCGCTCAACCCGCTGGGCATCAAGGGCGCGGGGGAGGCCGGGGTCATCCCGGTCTCGGCGGTGATCGCCTCGGCGATCGAGGACGCGGAGGGGATCAGGATCGACAGGATGCCGATCTCCCCGTCGGACCTGTTCGACCTGCGCCGCGCCGCCACGGGCTGAACCTCGGCCCTCCGGGCCGAGACCCGGCCATGTCTTCAGCGTCCATTGGCCTTCGGTGTCCGGATACTTTCGAACGTCAAACTGATCACATCATCAGAGAGCCCGCAATCGATGCTTCTCGCGCGCCGTGCGCGCTTCTTTCTGGTGGCCGGAGGCTCGTAGACCTCCAGGCCGCGCGGGGTCAATCGCCACACGCCGGCCCGAAGTTGGCTGGCCTCGCTGCACATCGCCGAGAGATTGCGAGTGATCAGCTCCTTACGCTCCTCGATCTTCGACTCTCCCGGCAGGAGGAACACCGCGACCTTGGCCAGGAGGTAAGCCTGGTACTCGTGCGGACGCTCGAAGATACGAATGTCACACGCGATCACCAACCAGCCACGCTGCCCCACCAGAGGCAGCCATCGCTCGTCGGGGACGCCGAGCGCTTCGTCTCTCGAACCGAACAGTTCCGCGGGAGTATGCACCTGGTAGCCCAGGCCGCCCAGCAGTTTGCGGACGCTGCGGCTGACGCTGTTCTCGTCGAGATAGAACTCAGGCGGCGTGGCCCAGGAGGATGCGGGTGGCGGTTCTGACGTCGTCGAGGGTGACTCCGAGCTCATCGGCGATCACCTCGGGCGCCTCTCCGGCCTTCATCATGGCCGCGACCTCGGCCACCCGGGTGCGGGTCTGCGCGAAGATCGGCTGCCCGAAGGCCCGGAGTGGATCGATCACCACCTTGGACGGGAGACAGCTTCGCAGCCTCAGGCTCGCAGGGAATCCGTCCTCGGCGCGAATCACGTAGTCCAGGTAGTCGGTGACGATCTCCCTGATGACATGCTGGCCCGTCCTGCCCTCGATGAGCCCCGCACCGGCCTCGGTTCGAGAGAAGTCCCAGAGCACGTCGATGCCGTCCGTCGCCAGCTCGGGCGCCAGTAGAACGTACTCGTGACCGAATTCCTGCTGAAGCCGCTGGAGTGCGGGCCGGATTCTGCCCGGCTTCACCCCGGCCCGCTTGAGGGCATCGAGCACGTACGCCTCGGCCATGGCGACGAACGGTACGGTCGCCTGCCTGGTCCCGCCGGGAGGAAGAACGTGCAGTAGCGGACGTTCCCGCTCGTGGCCCCTGGCCCAGCGGTTGAAGGTCTGCTGCCGGATATCGAGGAAGCGCGCAGCGTCGCTCTGACTCAGCAGACCCGTCCGAGTCCGGATATCGTCCACGCCACTCGCCTCCTCCCATCGTCGCGCTTACTGTCATCATCGCCGATCGGCCTATCACCGGACAGGGTGCCTCGCCGCCATGACCATCATGGCCGACAGCGAGAAGATCATGATGGGGTGACCCCGGGTGATGGACCCGCTCGCCGGTTGGTCGCACCCCGGTCTCGTACGTGATCAGGCAGCGAGTTCGTGGTTCAGATGGTCGCGGAACTCGCGGACCATCACGCTGCCTTTGTACGGCTCAAGTTGATCAGCGAACTGCTGGAGGCGCTCCACCAGACGAGGGGAGGTCAACGCTTTGATCGCCGGAATCGCGGCACGTGCGCGGGTGATCCCCTGCTCCAGCTCGCCCGTCCCAAGGTAGGCCTCGGCGGCGTTGACCTGGGCGAACTGCACCGCACGGATGAAGCGCCCGTCGTAGCCCTGTATGGCCGTTTCCGCGAAGGCGGCCGCCCGCCGGTGCTCGCCGATCTGCTGCCAGCAACAGCCCATGGCCGCGACCAGCCCCGGTCTGCCGTACGAGGCCAGCCACTCCGGGTCGCGGTCGCCGGAACCCTGGTCGTACGCGCGCTCGGCCGCGGCGAGCAGCCGTTCGACCTGCTTGGCGACATGCCCGCCAGAAGTCGCGCTCCCCGCGGTCCGCGAAGCGATGGCCCCGGCCTCCTTGACCAGCATCAGCGCCATGACACGTGAGGGCGCATCGGCCCGGCGTGCCGTGTCGACGGCGGCGCGGGCCAGCCATTCCGCCCACCTGGGCTGCCGCAGATAGATTGCCTGCTGGGTCAGCGTCATCAGCACCCAGGCGCCCGCGAGGGGGTCGTTCCCGGTTTTCGCCAGCTTGAGTGCCTGGCCGAAATGGTGCTGTGCCTTGCCATGGTGGCCGAGATCGAAGGCCGTCCAGCCAGCCAGTTCGGTCATCCCCGCCGCCGCGACCATCAGCTCGGCCCCGACCTTGTCGTTGTAGCGACCACGCAGTAGCGGCGACACGCTGCCGTTCAGGTAGTTCATGACCACCGGGCGCACCACCCCGGACCCGAAGCGCTGGTCCATCTGGCTGAAAGCCCTGCGGGACTCGTTGATCCGGGTGACGTCGGAGAGACCCACGATCGGTCCGGATCCGTGGTGCGCGGTCGACTCGGCGGGGACGTCATAGCTCCAGGAGACCAGCCACTCACCCAGGGCGGCGGGCACGAACGGCAACGCGGCCAGCATCTCGCGCCGGGACGAGTCCACCTCACACCTCCACAGATGCGTGACCGCCTTCACCGTAGCCGCCTGTGAACCGTCTCCGAAGTCGGCGTTCGGCCACGATGATGTCGCCGCGAAGGCCCACCCTTCTATCCACCGCTCGACCTCCACCGCGTCCACCTCGAACACGGCGGCGATCCGCTTCCGGCTGTACGCCCGGACACCCTGCTCGCCCCGCTCCCACCGCCCCCAGGCCGCAGCGGACACTCCGACTGCATCCGCCGCCGCTTCCTGGGTCATTCCCCGCTGTTTACGCGCCCTGGCCAGCTCCGGACGCCCTTTACCGCCGCACGGCTCACTCACGACAGCCCCTCTAGGTAATCGAATGACAACTCATTGTGATATTCGAAGGCCTTCGGTCGCCACCTTCTGCGAAAACGTTCGGTTAACGTCCACCTTCGGAACGTAACGCGATCGGTCAGCGGCCAACGAGCGGCGTTGGTGTTCACCCTTCGAGCGCCCTGGCGTTTCCTGCTGTGCACAGCCCTACAGTGAACGGAGCGTGCTTATGCTGCCAGTCGGCGACATCACCCCGGGTGCTCGACACCGCCCGGCCGAAAGCCCGGCTTCTCTGCCGGACCGGAACGGGAAACACCTCGGCGCAACCAGACAGAGCACCATTGCGGCGGTGCATGACACCGGGACGATGGGGCGAGACGGGCAGGACGACATCCGTGCGCTGGTGAAGGTCCTGCGACCCGGCTCCGCCTCGCGCCGCGCCCGCGCTGTCGTCCGCGAGGTGCTCCAACACGTCGGACTGTCCGGCGATGACATCGACACCGCTGAACTCATCGTCGCCGAACTCGCAGCCAACGCCGAGAAGCACGCCCGCCCTCCGTACGAGCTGCGCGTCCTCAGCCTGGACGGTATCCCCGCCTGGTGCGAGATCGTCGACGGCGACCCCGACCTGCACGAGATCAGCATCATCCTCAACCTGCTGCGCTCGGTGGAGGAGATCGGCCTGCCCCTGCTCGCCGAGAACGGCCGCGGACTGCTCCTGGCCCACCGGCTTTCGCACGGCCACTGCCAGACCTACCCGGTTGTCACCCTCACCACTGCCACCCCCGGCAAGGCCGTCGCCTTCGCCCTGCCCAACCTTCTTCGGCAACCGCCTGATCTTCCCACCCCTCCCCGACCTTCGCTCTGGCCTCGCCGAACTCCGGCACCGGTCATCGGGACAAGCACTACGCCGTCGTCCATGACTGCGGCAAGCTGATCAACCCGATGATCGTCGAGGGGCAGATCCACGGCGAGGTCTTTTGCGAGAGGCTGGTCCACGACGGCTGCGGCCAGCCGAGGCCATCTTCCCGATCTCCGCGGGATCATCCGGCCGGGCGGCCGTGGTCCCGGGCCGTGCCGAACCGGACCGGACCGGCGGGGCCCGCTCCAGGTCATGCGTCGTCAGGTGGGAGGTGCCGCTCACTCCAGCGAGACAAGGGTTGAAGGGCGGAGATCAGCTCTTCGGCGTCGGGCGTGAGGGCGTAGGTGATCTGGACCGGCATGCTGGGGATCACCGTGCGTTCGATGAGCCCGCGGGCCTGGAGTTGCTTGAGCCTCAGCGTGAGCTGCGGATCCGAGATACCAGGCACCAGGGCGCGGTACTCCTTGAACCGGCGGGCGCCGCGGACCGCGGCGAGCAGGATCGGCCCGGTCCAGCGGACCCCGATGATGTCGATCGCGCGCAGGATGCGGTGGCAGTGCTCCTCGTCGATCTGAGTGGTGGGCGGCGTGGTCACTTTCCAAATGTAAGTAACTTCAGTGTCCTTTGCCAACCCGGATCGGCGGATGGATGCTTCTGATGACCGACGAAAGGGAGGGTCATCATGACCGCGCGAACCGTGCCGGCGAGCCGGAAGGTGGACCGGGTTCTCGACAAGGTGGACATCGGCGCGACCGCGACGTCCGATCACAGCGCGATGATCATCGCGCCGGGCAACAACGCCTGGACCGATCCGTTCCTGGTGATGGGGGAGGAGCTGGTCAACCAACCGGGGTTCGACTGGCACCCGCACCGTGGGCTGGAGACCGTGACCCTGATCCTGGACGGGGCCCTGGAGCACGGCGACAGCATGGGCAACGCCGGTGTGCTCGGGGCGGGGGACGTGCAGTGGATGACCGCGGGGCGGGGCATCATCCACCGTGAGGTCGCCGCCCGCTCAGAGCGGGCCCACATCATCCAGATATGGGTCAACCTGCCGGCGCATCAAAAGATGGTACCCACCCGCTATCAGGACCTGCGGGCCGGCATGCACGCCGTGCACACCGAGGACGGTGTGCTGGTCCAGCTGATCTCGGGGGAGACCGGGCCGGCGCGCGGGCCGGCGCTCAACCACTGGCCGATTCTGGGCATGATGATCACGCTCGACCCGAGGACCGAGTACCGGCAGCTGCTCGACGGGGACCAGCGCGCGTTCGCGTACGTGATCTCGGGCCGGCTGACGGTCGCCGGCCGGACCGTGCACGCCGGGCAGATCGCCTGGTCCGATCCGGTGTCCGGGCAGGGCGACGCGACCACGCTGACCCTGGCCACCGGCGACGGTGACGAGCAGACCAAGGTGCTGCTGCTCGCCGGGCGGCCCATCGGTGAGTCCGTGTACGCCAGCGGCCCCTTCGTGATGAACACGCGCGCCGAGATCGAGCAAGCCTACCGCGACTTCCACTCCGGCAAGTTCGGCAAGATCCCCCGGCACACACGCCTGCCCGCCGGTGCGTGACCGGTCGAGGTCGCCGCTCGGCGAACAGGCGTGGCCACGCCCCCGGGCCGGGTCACGGCTCGGAGGCCGGTGCCCGGTTCGGGGTCAGGGCGGTGCCGGTGGCGGAGAAGTCCCTGGTCCGGCCGAAGTTGTCGAACGAGCCGAAGCCGATCCGGCCGGAGGTGAAGGTCTGGTCGGTGGCCGTCATCAGCGGGGTCGCCGAGCCGTCCACGTAGACCGCGATCTCGCCCGTGCCGGCGCAGTGCCGGACGCGGACCCGGTGCCAGCCGGCGTCGGTCACCGCCGGGGGAGCGCCGACCGTGCCGGTCCACTGGTCGTCGATGCGCAGCCGGTCGGCGTTGTTCACCACGAAGATGCCGTTGTGCGGGTAGATCGTGTTGTCCTGCGACAGGTGGACGTAGTAGTACTCCGTGTCGGACCGGTGGCCGAAGACGACGATCACGTCCCGGTTGCTCACGCTCACGCTCTCGTCCAGCCTGACCTCGGCGTCGATCTGCACCGATCCGAAGACCGGGCCCTTGGTGAGCACGGCGTACTCGAACGGGCGGCGCGGGCCGGAGGGAGCCGTCCCGGCCTCGGCCAGGATCACCTCGTCGCCGGGAAAGCGCCACTTGGCGGGGGTGCGCGGGGCCCAGCTCGACTGGGCCGCGGTGCCGGTGACGCTCGCGGTGCCCACGGCGCAGCCGGCGTGCTGCGGGGGCCGGGTGACCCGCCAGATCTTGCCGTTGGCCTTGGACAGGACGAGCAGTTCGCCGTCGCCGTCGACGCCCAGGCGGAAGTCGACCCGGTCGTTGCCGGCCAGCTGCCGCATCGTCACCTGCCGCTCGGCCGCGTCGAACAGCGTCAGCTCCTTGACCGTGGCGAGCTTCGCGCCACGGACCATCTCCCCGACCTCGGAGTAGAAGATCCGGCCGCTGACGATGTCGCCGTAGACGTACTTGCCGGTGAGCTCCGGCACCGCCTCGCCCCGGTAGACGAAGCCGCCGACCAGCGCGTTGCCGGTGTCGTGGTCGTAGCTGATCACCGGGTAGGTGTAGCCGTAATTCGCGTCGTCGGCGGGGAGCGGGTAGACGTTGGTCGGGTCGGACTTCTTGAACAGGAAGCCGCCCTCGCGCTCGTTCCAGCCGAAGTTGTCGCCCGCCTCCACCTCGTAGACCGAGTCGATGTTGACCTCGCCGATCATGCCGACGTACATCTTCCCGGTGGCCGGGTCCCAGCTGAACCGGTGCGGGTTGCGCAGCCCGTAGGCGTAGATCTCGCCGAGCGCGCCCGCGCGGTTCACGAAGGGGTTGCCGGGCGGCACGCCGTACCCGCCGCCGGGCCCGTCGGTGCCCGCCGGGTCGATGCGCAGGATCTTGCCCTGCGGCACGCCCAGGTTCTGCGGCCCGGCGGTGAAGTTCGGCGTCTCCTCGCCGTCGCCCAGGGCGAGGTAGAGGAGGGTGCGGTTGGCGTCCCCGGCCTCGGCGGTCGGGTTGAAGCCGATCTCCTGGACGCCGTGCAGGAAGGTGTCGAAGCCGAGCCTGAGGACCTCGCGCCTGGTGCCGGCGAAGACGTTCGCGGCCGGGTCGGTCGCGGTCCACTCGGTGATCACGTTGTGCACGGAGGTGCCGGCCGGGTACGGCAGGTCGGGTGTCTTCGTGGTGAGCGCCGGTCCCGCCTCGGAGTGCGTGGTGTAGAACTTCCCGTTGGTCCGGTAGTCGGGGTGGAAGGTGACGAAGCCGAAGCCGGTCCCGAGGTTGGGGTTGAGCCGGAAGTCGGGGAAGGCGGCCGCGACGTCGAGGAACCGCACCGGGGCGCCGTTCACGACGAGGTACATCGTGCCGTTCAGATCGGGCACGTAGAGCCGTCCGGAGCCGTCGGGGATCTCACCGGCGTAGTTGATCCGGGCCCGGGGCGCGGTGGCGTTGCTGGCGGGGATGGTGACGAACTCCCGCAGCGTGACGCCGAGGCCGGTGACGACGGGGTCGCCGGGCAGCGGGTCGGGCAGCGGCAGGTCGCTCGTGCCGGTCACGCCGCAGGCGTCGGCGGCGCCGCCCGGCACCCGCAGGTTGACCCCGCCGGTGTCGACCGCGATGTCGTCGAAGTAGAGGGCGGAGGCGCTGTTCGCGCCGTTGATCACGGCGAACCGGTCCAGCGCCTCGGCGGTGCCGTTGCGGAAGCCGAACCGTCTCTCGGTGCCCGCGGGCAGCCGGGTGGTCACCGCGTACGGGCCGCCCCTGCTGTACATCGCGAAGGTGTCGGTCGTGTTGTCGGCGACCAGCCACACGCACTGCCAGGTGCCGGGCGCCCAGGTGCCCGCGGGGGAGAAGGCGCCCCGGTCGCGGGCGTTCAGCGTGGCGGAGTTCTGGTTGTTGGCCTGGACCTCGAAGTCGCCGAACGCGGCGGGCGCGTCCGCGTCGGTCAGCCCGGCGCTGGTGTCGACGTTGCCGGTCCGCTGGAAGCGGAAGAAGAGGGTGCCGCTCGCGCCCGGTGCGATGGCGGGGACCGCCCGGTGCGCCCGCAGGTTCGGGCCGGTCATCCGGATCGCCTGGTTCCCGGCCTGCCTCGGGTCGGCGGCGACGACGACGGCCGCGCCCGAGGTCCTCCAGCCGTCCTGGCCGTTCAGCGCGCCCGCGGTGTAGCCCTCCAGGTCGAGGACCTCGTCGAAGGCGGGGGTCGGGTCGGCCAGGGTGGCGCCGTCGGGGTCGAGGTGAATGTTGTCGACGTAGGACACCCCACTCGGCGGGTCCTCCGGGTCGTTCAGGTGCAGGAAGGTGACGAGCGGGGCGGAGCCGCCGGTCCGGAAGGCGAAGGTGTCGTCGCCGCCCGCGGCGGCCCGCACCGGCTGCCCGCCCGGCGCGGCGACGTGCACGCGGTAGCTGTCGGCGGCGGTGTCGACCACGGCCCAGATCCGGTGGACCGCGCCGGGGGTGAGGGTGACGTTGTCGGCGACGCGGTCCTGGCCCCCGTCCCTGATGACGAGGCCCCGTTCGTTGAAGCGCACCTGTACGGCGTAGTCGTCCAGGTCGAGCTCGTCACCGGTGGTGTCGAAGCCCAGGCCGGGGGACTCGTCGGCGCTCAGGCCCAGGCTGACGTCCGTCCTGGCCGGGTCGTCGGCGGCGAACTCCAGGAAGAGGGTGCCGGTGGCGCCCTCGGCGATGGCGAGGTCGCCCAGGGTGGCGTAGGCGTTGCCGCGGTAGCGGACAGGCTGGGCACTGGCGTCCAGCTTGTCGATCAGGGTCTTGCCGGAGAAGCCCGCGGGCACCGCGTCGCCCGCGAGGGCTCCGTCGGCGGCGCCGGGGGTGTTGACGTGCCAGGTTCCCTGCGAGCGCAGGCTGCCGTTGTCGTAGTCGTCGAAGGTGGCCAGGGCGCAGAGGGCGGGACAGGGGGGTGCCGCCGCGGCGGCCGGGGCCGTGGCGACCAGCGCGAACCCCAGGCCGGTGACCAGGGCGAGCGCCGGTGACAGCAGCCGGCGGAGGGGGGTGGGCAGGGCGGGCATCCGGATCCTCTCGGGGGGTGAGTGATCCGTAAGCGCTTGCGAAAGCGCTTACGTTCGGGCCTGCGCAGATGTTAACTCTGAAGATCGGGATGTCAACAGTCGTGACCGCCGGACTGTGCGGGAGGGGCTCCTCGCGCCGCGGGACGGGCTTCCTCGCGCTACGGGCCCCATGCCGCGGGTACGGGCTCCCGCGCCGCGGGACGGCACGCCGCCCGGGGGCGTTCCACGGGTCTCCACCGCGGGCTCGAAGGGCTCGAAGGGCTCAGCGGGTGAGGCGGGCCGCCCCGGATCTGGCGGGGACCGGGCCGGTGGAGGCGCGGACGACCAGCTCGTGGCCGGTGCGCCGGCGCCGGGGGCGGGAGGCGGGAGGCTTGAGGACGAGTTCGAGCGCCTGCCGGCCCATGCCGATCATCGGCAGGCGGATCGTGGTCAGGCCCGGGTAGACGTCGGCGGCCACCGGGATGTCGTCGAAGCCCGCGACCGAGACCTCGCCGGGGATCAGGCGGCCGTCGCGCAGCAGCCAGGACAGCGCGCCGACGGCCATCGGGTCGTTGAGTGCGACGACCGCGGTCAGCTCCGGGTGCTCGCGCATCAGCCGCGCGGTCGAGGACACGCCGCCCTCGCGGGTGAAGTCGCCGTGCACGACGGGGATCGCCCCCCAGCTCAGGCCGTGCGCCTCGGCGGCGCCGCGCAGGCCGGCGAGGCGGTCCTCCACGGTGGTGAGGTTGGCCGGGCCGCCGACCACGCCGATGTCGCGGTGGCCGAGGTCCAGCAGGTGGCGCATGACGGTCTCCGCGCCGTTGCGGTTGTCCGGCAGCACCGCGTCGACCGGCAGGTGGTGGCGGCCTATCACCGCCACGCGGCCTCCCGCCGCGCTGAAGGACGCCAGCTCGGCGGCGGTGTCGACCTCGGTGTCCGCCTCGACGTACCCCGATCCGGCCAGGACGATCGAGGTGACCCGGTGGGCCCGCAGCGTGCGGATGCGCGCAAGCTCGGCGCGCGGGTCGCGCTCGGTCTGGCTGATCATGGCCATGTAGCCGCGGCTCTCGGTCTCGCGCAGCACGCCCCGGGCGATCTCGGAGAAGTAAGGGTCGCCGACGTCGTGGACGATCAGCCCGATCATGGAGGCCTGCCCGCCGGCGAGGGCCCGGGCGTGGCTGTTGGGGACGTAGCCCACCTGGGCCGCGACTGCCTGGACGTGCGCCGCGAGCGTGGAGCTGACCCCGCTGCTCCCGGTCATGGCGCGGGAGGCCGTCGCCAGCGAGACCCCCGCGGCGCGGGCGACGTCCACCAGGCGCGGGATGGCCGGACGCTCTTTCATTGGCGAAGTTAGCCCCTTGTCACGTCGCTGTAATGCGTGCCATGGTAACCGAAAGCGCTTGCGAAAGCGCTTTCGAAGGCGAAACCGATCCAAGCCCTGGAGGGTTCGACATGGTAAGGGCTCCCCTCGCCCTCAGAAGCCTTGCCTTGGTAGCGATGTGCAGTCTAGGCCTTTCCGCCTGCGGCGGCATCGGCGACGAGCCGGCCGCGGAGAGCGGTGGCACCGGTCCGGTCAAGGTCGGCATCTCCCTGCCGCTGACCGGTGATTTCTCCGAACCCGGCAAGGGTGTGCGGGAGGGGTACGAGGTTTGGGCCGACCAGGTCAACGCGGCCGGCGGCCTCCTCGGCCGGAAGGTCGAGCTGATCTTCCGGGACGACGCCTCCGACCCCAACCGTGTCGTCTCCGACTACGAGTCGCTCATCACCCAGGACAAGGTCAACCTGGTGTTCGGCCCGTTCTCGACCCGCCTGGTGATCCCCGCAGCCGAGGTCGCCGAGTCCTACGACATGCTGTTCGTCGAGCCCGCGGGCGCCGCCAAGGAGGTCTTCGAGCAGGGGTTCAAGAACCTGTTCTACGCCGCTCCGGCCATCGCGAGTGACCACTACAACTACCTGGCCGAGTACATCCTGGCGCTCCCGGCGGACAAGCGGCCCAAGACCGCGGCGTACGCCTCCCTGGACGACCCGTTCGCCCAGGGCACCGCCTACGGCCTGCGCGACAAGCTCGCCGCGGCCGGGATCAAGACCGTGGCCGACGAGGTCTACCCGCCGGAGACCACCGACTTCGCCCCCATCGCCGCCCGGATCGCCGACGCCAAGGCGGACATCGTGGTCGGCGGCACCCAGTTCGAGGACTCCGTCGGCCTGGTCCGCGCCCTGCAGGAACTCGGCGCCCAGCCCAAGCTCGCGGCCTTCTCCACCGGCCCCACCCTGCAGGAGTTCCCCGAGGCGGTCGGCGGCGCGGTCGAGGGCATCCTGTCGCCCGTGGGCTGGTCGCTCACCTCCGGCTTCCCCGGCAACGACGCCTTCGTCAAGCGCTACAAGGAGATGTTCAAGGGCGAGGCCAACGAGGACGCGGCCAACGGCTACACCGTGGGCCAGATCGTGCAGGCCGCCGTCAAGTCGGTCGGCTGCGTCGACCCGACCGAGGAGTGCCAGACGAAGCTCGCGGACCACATCCGCGCGGGCACGTTCGACACCATCGTCGGCCCGCTCTCCTTCGACGACAAGGGCCGCCCCGAGGCCGCGCACATGATCCAGCAGTACGTGGACGGCAAGGTCCAGATCGTGCTGCCCGAGGGCTCCAAGGCGCAGACCACCAAGCTGGTCTTCCCCAAGAAGGACTGGTGACCTGATGCCGTCGGGCTCCCTCCTGCTGCAGGGACTCGTCCTGGGCGTGCTGACCGGCGGCCTGTACGCCCTGCTCTCCTCGGGCCTGTCGCTGTACTTCGGCGTCATGCGCGTGGTGATGGTCGCCCACCCGGCGTTCCTCATCGTCGCCGCCTACCTCACCTACACGCTCAACGTCCGCCTCGGGCTCGACCCGCTGCTCACCATCCCGCTCACCGTGCCGCTGTTCTTCGCGGCGGGCGTGGCGATCCAGCGGCTGCTGATCTCCAGGCTCGCCTCCGACACGATGGCGATGATGTCGGTGCTGCTCACCTTCGGCATGGCCCTGATCATCGAGGGGGTGCTCGGCACCGTCTACACCGGCTCCTACCGGTCGATCAGCATGGACTACGCCACCCAGTCGCTGTCGCTTGGCGCGGTCCGCCTGCCCTACGACCGCATCATCGCCTTCTGCGTCGCCGCGCTCACTTTGGGCCTGCTCTTCGTGGTGCTGCGGATGACCCGCTTCGGCCAGTCCCTGCGCGCGACCATCCAGCACCCGCAGGCCGCCCGGCTGGTGGGCATCAGGACCGACCGGGTCACCGGATACGGCTTCGGGCTGGGCCTGGCCACCGCAGCGGTCGGCGGCGCCGTACTCGCGCTGATCACCCCGTTCTTCCCGGCCGCGCACTGGGCCTGGATCGGCAAGCTGATGGCGATCATCGTCGTAGGCGGCCTGGGCAGCGTGCAGGGGGCCGCCGCGGCCGCGCTCATGCTCGGTGTCATCGAGAGCCTGGTGCTGGTCACCGTCGACGCCACCTGGGCCACGATGATGTTCTACGTCTTCCTCTTCCTGACCCTCGTCGTGCGTCCCCAGGGATTCTTCGGAGGTCGCCTTGCGCAACGGTTCTAAGGCGGGTTCCAAGGGAGGTTCCGGGGCGAAGGCCGGGCTCTTCGCGCTCGGGGCGCTCCTCGCCCTGGCCTACCCGTGGCTGGCGCCCAACACCTATCTCCTCTACGCCGGCGTGCTCACCGTGATGTACGCGGTGATGGCCACCTCGTGGAACCTGCTCGGCGGGTTCACCGGATACGTCTCCCTCGGCCACTCGGCGTTCTTCGGGCTCGGCGCGTACGGCACCGGCCTGCTGATCACCCGGGCCGAGTGGAACTGGGTCCTCGCGCTGTTCGCCTCGGCCGTCGTGGTCGCGCTGTTCGCCGTGCTGGTCGGCATCGCCGCGGTCCGGGTGCGCGGAGCCTCCTTCGTGATCGTCTCCATCGCCCTGGTCTCCATGATGAACCTGCTGGTCCAGGGCTGGCGGTCGCTGACCGGCGGCTCCACCGGCCTGCGGGTGCCCGCGCAGTTCCGCGAGCTCAACCGCGGCGAGACGCACCTGGTGTTCTTCTACCTCTTCCTGCTCCTGCTCGTCGTGGTCCTGCTGACCTGGTGGTTCGTCGGCCGCTCCCGGTTCGGCAGCGGCCTGCGGGCCATCCGCGAGGACGAGGACAAGGCCGAGTCGCTCGGCGTGCCGACGGTCGCGTTCAAGGTCGTCGCCTACGCGTTGTCGGCACTGTTCGTGGCCCTGGCCGGCGGCCTGTACGCCGTCTGGTTCCGCAGCCTCGACCCGATCTTCGTCTTCTCGATCCTGATCGGCTCCTACATGGTTCTGATGAGCCTGCTCGGCGGGGTCCGCCACCTGTTCGGCCCGCTGCTCGGCGCGCTCATCGTGGCCCCGGCCGGGGAGTACTTCCTGGTCGCGCTCGGCGAGTCGCAGATTCACCTGACCGCGACCGGCCTGCTGCTGGTGCTCGTGGTCCTGTTCATGCCCGAGGGGATCATCCCGGCCGCCGCGAGGTTGCTGCGCCTGAGACGGCCCCCCGAGGCGTCGATCCGAGAGGAGACCGCCGCGCAGCGGGCGGAGATGCAGGAGGCGGCCCGATGAGCACGTCGCTGCGCACCGAGGGCCTGACCAAGGCGTTCGGCGGCGTGACAGCGGTGAACGGCGCGACGGTCGAGCTGGTGCACGGCAAGATCAACGGGTTGATCGGGCCGAACGGCTCCGGCAAGACGACCTTCTTCAACCTGGTCACCGGGATGATCCGGCCCGACTCCGGGCGGACCCTCTACGGGGACAGGGAGATCACCCGCTACTCGCCGCACCGCATCGCGCACGCAGGGCTGGGGCGCACCTTCCAGCTCTGCCGGGTCTTCCCCCGGATGACCGTGCTGGAGAACATGCTGGTGGCGGTGCGCCGCACCCGGCTGCGCGAACTGCTGGCCGGCAGCCACGACAGGGGGGAGGTCGAGCGGGCCCGCCACTGGCTGCGCAGGGTCGGCATCGACCACCTGGAGCACGCCGAGGCGCGCAACCTCTCCTACGGGCAGCAGAAGCTGCTGGAGCTCGCGGCCGTCTTCATGGGCGACCCCGAGCTGGTGCTGCTCGACGAGCCCGCCGGAGGGGTCAACCCGGCGCTGATCGAGCGGATCGTCACCCTCGTCCGCGAGCTCAACCAGGAGGGACGGACGTTCCTCGTCGTCGAGCACAACATGGACATGGTCATGGGGATGTGCGACCACGTGATCGTCTTCGACCGCGGTGCCCCCATCGCCGCGGGCCCGCCGGCGGTCGTGCAGAACGACCCCCGAGTGCTGGAGGCCTACCTCGGTGTCTGACGTGTCTGGCGTGTCTGAAATGCCCGCTCCGCGGGAGACCGTTCTCGAGCTGCGCGACGTCGAGGCCGGATACGGCAGGGCGGCGCTGGTGCTGCGCGGGCTCTCGGTCACGGTCCGCACGGGTGAGGTGGTCTGCCTGGTCGGGCCGAACGGCGCGGGCAAGTCGACGGTGCTCAAGGTGGCCAGCGGGCTGCTCGTCCCGCGCTCGGGCTCGGTGCTGCTCGGTGGCCGGGACGTCACCGGCGCCTCGCCGCAGGACCTCCTGGGCCAGGGGATGGCCCACGTGCTCCAGGGGCACAGCGTGTTCCGCGAGATGACGGTCGAGGAGAACGTGCGCCTGGGCGGCTACACCGTCCGGGACAAGGCCTGGATCAAACGGCGCGTCGAGGAGGTCAAGGAGATCTTCCCGGTGGTCGGCGAGCGCTGGACGAGCATCGCGGGCCTGCTCTCCGGCGGTCAGCAGAAGCAGGTGGAGTTCGCCCGCGCGCTCATGCTGGAGCCCAAGGTGATCCTGCTGGACGAGCCGTCGATGGGCCTGGACCCTAAGACGACCTCGACCGTCTTCGAGCAGATCGACCTGATGCGCCGGACCGGCGTCGCCGTCCTGCTGGTCGAGCAGAACGCCCGCCGCGCCCTGGAGATGGCCGACATCGGCTGCGTGCTGGACCTGGGCCGGGTGCACATCTCGGGACCTGCCGCGGAACTGGTCGAGGACCCCCGGCTGGGAGCCCTCTACCTCGGCGGCAGCGCCGCCAGGAAACCGGCCGGCCCGCCGGGAACTGCGGAGGGCGCGGCAGGGACGACGCCGCGGGGCACGCCCGGAACGCCGGAGGGCACGGCAGGGGAGACGCAGGTCAAGGCCGACACCACCCCGGCGTGACGTCGTCCTCCCCGCCTGCCGCGTCCTCCCCGGGACGGGCGGGCCGCCGCTGGACCGGGGCGGCCGGGGCGTGGCTCGGGCTGGGCGCCGCACCGGCGACCCTCACCATGGGGGCGGCGATGGCCGACCGCCACGGCGGGGCGGTGCCGATCGTCGCCGTCCTGCTCGGCGCCGCGCTCATGGCCGGGCTCCTGTACGGCCAGGGCATGCTGGGCCTGAGCTCGTCCCGCGCCGAGGGCGGCACGCTGACGGATGTCGCGCCCACCTACCTGTCCCCGGCCGCCCGCACCGCGGTGGGCGTCCTGCTCGCCCTGGCCATGATCGGCTGGAACGGCTTCAACGTGGGGCTGGGCGGCGCCTCGCTCGGCACCGTGACCTCCCTGCCGGGACCGGTGGGCGCGGTGCTGCTGGCCGCCGCCGTCCTGGCCGCCTCCCGCGCCTCCGGCCGGCTGGGCAACCGGATCGCGGTCGTCACCACGCTGGCGGCGCTCGCGCTGGTCGCCGTGTGCGTGACCAGGCTGAGCCCGCCCGTGCTGCCGGTCACCGCCGAGGTCCGCGGCATCCTGCCGGACGTGGCGGTCCTGGTCGGGTACGTCGCCGTCTTCGCGGTGCGGGCACCGGACTTCAGCCACGGCCTGGCCGGGCGGCGGGACCTGCTGGTGTGCGTGGCACTGCTGGTGGTCCCCGCGTCGCTGGCGACCCTGGCCGGCGCCGGGGTGTGGCTGCGCACCGGCTCGCCCGACGTGGTCGCGACGCTGGCGGGCACCGGTGACATCGCGGCGTTCGGCAACCTCTTCGTCGCCGCGGCGGTCTTCGCCCCCAGCCTGACCACCACCTACTCCGGCGCCCTGGCGATCAGGTCGGTCATGCCCGGCCTCTCCAGGGCCGCGGCCATGCTGGCGTCGCCGTCCCCGGCACGCTGCTGGCCGTCCTGCGGTTCGACCTCTATCTCCTGCCCTGGCTCTCGGCGCTGGCCGCGGCCCTGCCCCCGCTCGTCGTCCCGATGGCCGCCGAGGCCTGGCGCCGCCGCCGGGGCGGCACACCCCGCATGATCCCCATCTGGACGTGGGTCCCGGCCGGCGTCACGGCGACCGCCCTCGCCCTCCTCGGCGTCCCCGCCGCCCCCGTCGCCGGCCTCGCCCTGGCCCTCGTCGCCACCGCGCTCAACGCCTTCCGGCGCAGGCCCCCGGCGTTCTCCTGACGCGAGGAGCGTCCCGGGAGGTCACGCGTGGAGGCCGTGGAGGCTGTGGCCCTCCGGCAGGGTCAGTCCCAGCCGGATGTGGCTGTCGGCGGTCTCCACGATCGTCCCGGTGACGTCGCGGGGCTCCCAGCCCAGCACCGAACGGGCCTTGTCGTTGCTGATGACGGGGATCTGTCCCCCCAGGCCGGCGGCTTCTCGAAGGGACGGATCGGTCTTCGCGGCCTCGCGCACCTGCTCGATCGTCAGCTCGGCGGACGGCAGCAGGTCCGCGGCGGCGGGGAAGTGCTCACGCAGGATCCGGGCGATGTCGAAGAAGCTGATCGACGGCCCGCTGACCCCGATGAAGCGCTCGCCCGCCGCCTTCGGGTGCAGCATGGCCCGCAGATGCAGGTCCGCGACGTCACGCACGTCGACGACGCCGAAGTACATGATCGGCACCACGGGCATCTGCCCGGTCAGCATGGCCTTGACCAGGCCGGCCGACGCGGACGGACGGTCGCTCAGCACCGGGCCGAAGATGCCCGTGGGGTTGACGACCGCCAGCTCGATGCCGCCGTGGGTGCGGACGAAGTCCCAGGCCGCGCGCTCGGCGAGGACCTTCGACCGGTGGTAGGCGGGCAGGCCGTGAGTGTCCGGGTCGGTCCAGTCCTCCTCCGAGTAGTGGCCGCCGGGCTTCACCGTGTAACCGACCGCCGCGTAGGAGGAGGTCATCACCACGCGTGGCACGCCCGCGGCACGGGCGGCGGCGATGACCCGCAGCGCGCCGTCGCGCGCCGGGAGGATGAGTTCGGCCTCCGTCTCCGGAGGGGTGAACGGGAAGGGTGACGCCAGGTGCAGCACGTGGCCGACCCCGTCCACGGCGTCGGCCCAGCCCTTGTCGCCGGAGAGGTTCGCCACGGCGAACTCCAGGCGGCCGGCCGGATCGACCCCGGCCCGGCGGAGCTGGTCCAGCACCTCGGCCCGCTGTCCGGGCTCCCGGACCGTCACGCGGGTCCGGTATCCCTCGCGTAGCAGGCGGGCGACCGTGTGGCCGCCGACGTAGCCGGTGCCACCGGTGACCAGCACCGTCTCGTTCGCGGGGGTGGTGAGATCTTCTGCGCTCATCGTGATCGGTCCCTCAGTGGATGAATTCTGCCAGCACGCGCGTGATCTCGTTGATCGCGCGCTTCTCGGCGGCGGCGTCCCCGCGAGCGCGGGCGTCCCACATATCCGCTTTCTGTCGCAGATATGTCAGGCGCAGTCGCAGCTGCTCGATGTCGGCGGCCAGCTTCTCCGCCTGCGCGGCGAACAGGTCCCGCTGCTCGGCCGCCGCGGCGTTCCCCCGGGCGAGCAGGTCCAGGTAGCGGCGCATCCCGCTGACCGTCATCCCCGACGAACGCAGGCAGGACAGTGCCTCGACGCGGTCCGCGGTCGCCGCCTCGTACCGGCGATGACCGCTGGACTCGTCCCTGGCGACCGCTCCCAGCAGGCCGATCTTCTCGTAGTAGCGCAGCGTGGGCTCGCTGAAACCCGATCGTCGCGCCATCTCCTGGATGGTCAGACCCGCTGCTCGCTCTCCGGACGCCGTTGCCATGAAGGGAGCCTCCAACACTTGAAGCGCTTGAAGTCAAACCTCCCGTCGACGATATGACGCGGATCACTGTGATCATGAGGGGGCCGGGGTCCGGGGCGTCGGGCGCGTACGGCGGAGGCCGGTGGGGTCCGTGAGCCGCAGGGATCCCTCGGGGGCCGGTGAGCGGCTGTTTACGGAGGGTCGCCGGACCGTCACCATCCGGGATATGACACCGTGGATGTGTATCCCGTGAACCGCACGCGCCGCCTTCACCACAGGGGACGCCGGGGCGAAGAGGAGTGATCATGTCAAAGCCGCCGCTTCCCGAGGAAGCAGTCGCCATGCTGAGGAAGCCGAATCACGCCGTCATCACCACGCTTCGGCCCGATGGCCAGCCCGTGTCCACGGCCACCTGGTATCTCTGGGACGACGGCCGGATCCTGGTCAACATGGACGGGGGCCGCAAGCGGCTGGAGCACCTGCGCGAGGATCCCCGGGTCTCCCTCACCGTGCTCGACGAGAAGGACTGGTACACCCACGTCAGCATCGTCGGGCACATCGCCGAGCTGCGCGACGACGGGGATCTGACCGACATCGACCGGCTGGCCCGCCAGTATCTCGGGAAGGAGTATCCGGACCGGGAGCGCAGCCGGGTGAGTGCCTGGATCGAGATCGAGTGCTGGCACGGCTGGGGCGCGCACAAGGACAGCAACCAGCCCGGCTGACGTTCACGCCCGTCCGGGTGCCGGGCGGCTCGCCGGTCGAGACCGGATCTCGCCCGGCCTGATGGGCCGTCCCCGGACCGAACGCGGCCGGATGCCGAGGAGGCGGGCGGCGCCGGGGCGTCAGGTGACGTTCGTCGCGACATAGACGGTGTTGGCCGACTCGCCGCCCCGCAGCGGGTTGGGGAAGGTGACGACGTGCGCCCGCGAGGTCGTGAAGACCTCCGCGAGCACGGCGGCGAAGTCCGGGTCCGGCGGGTCGTCCGACCACAGGGCGAAGACGCCGCCCGGATGGAGGTGCTCGGCGAGCCGGTGCAGGCCCTCGGGGGTGTAGAGGGCGGCGTGGCTCGGGTGCAGCACGTGGCGCGGCGTGTGGTCGATGTCCACCAGGACGGCGTGGAAGCGCCGGTCCGGGGTCTCGGGGTCGAGGCCAGGACCGGCGGCGACCATCGCGAAGAAGTCGCCGTGGACCAGGCGGCAGCGGGGGTCCGACATCAGCCGGGCGCCGACCGGCAGCAGCTCCCGCTCGTGCCACTCGATCACCTCGCCGAGCGCGTCGATCACGACGAGCGAGCGCACGCGGGGGTCCTCGAGTACGGCCTGGGCGGTGTGTCCGAGCCCGAGCCCGCCCACGGCGACGTCGAGGTCCGTGCCCGGCAGCGCCGCCAGCCCGAGCCGGGCGAGCTCGATCTCGGCCACCGTGAACAGGCTCGACATGAGGAAGTCGTCGTCGAGTTTGATCTCGTAGACGTCGACGCCGAGCGAGGGCTCGCGCCGGCGCCGCAGGCTGATGGCGCCGATCGGCGTCGGACGCCAGTCGATCTCCTCGAAACGCGCGCTCATCGCAGCCGTCCGTCCATGGCGAAGGAGGCGGCCGGGCCGATGCCCGGGTCGGCCCCGGTGGTACCGGGCCTGAATCTATCCTGGCGGAGGCGCTCCGGTGGTCAGGTCAGGAGGGTGCGGACCTCGGCGAGCAGGTCGCACTGCTCGCGCCAGTCGCCTCCGGCGAACCCCAGGACCACGTGACGCGCCCCGGCCTCGCGGTAGGCGGCCAGCCGCTCGGCCGCCCGTGCGGGTTCCCCGGTGACGGGGAGTCTCGTCGCCTCCTCCAGCGGGATGCCGTACCCGGTGATGCCCGAGGCGATGGAGGCGCGGGTGGGCAGGCCGGGTGCCGAGCCGAGGACGCCGGTGGCACCGATGGCGACGACCGGCTCCGGACGTCCGCGGGCGGCGGCGAGTTCGGCCAGCACGGTCCTTCCCGAGGCCACCGCCGCCGGGGGGACCATCGAGGGGAACCAGCCGTCCCCGTGGCGTGCCGCCCGCCGCACGGCCACCGCCGACGCGTTGCCGACCCAGATCGGCGGGGGTGTCACGGCCGGTTCGAGCCGCACCTTCGCCTGCTCGTCCGCCAGCGTGACGGTCTCCCCGGCCAGCAGGCGCGGGAGCAGTTCCAGCGCGGTGTCGGTGCGCCTGCCGCGCTCGCCGTACGGCACCCCGGCCGCCGCCCACTGCCCGGCGCCGCCGCCGGACCCGACGCCCAGCACCAGCCGCCCGCCCGAGACGTGCTGGAGGCTCGCGATCTGCTTGGCCGACCACGCCAGGGGACGGATCGCCGGGATGAACACGCTCGCCCCGATCCGGATCCGCGTCGTCGCCTCCGCCGCGACGGCCAGTGCCACGGCGCAGTCCAGCGAGGCCGCCCCGGTGGCCAGGTGGTCGCCGTGCCAGACGCCGTCCAGCCCCGCCTCCTCCGCGTGCCGCGCGGCGGTGCCCAGGTCGAGCCGCTGTTCCCGCTGCACGGCGACGGAAGGCAGGATCACTCCGATCTCCATGGAGGCCATCCTTCAACCTCAAGCCTTCTCGAGGTCAATCCGCGGCGGGCGGCCGGGCGTGAGGGCGGGGGTGACGTCGCGGGGGGTTGCGGGGGAACGCCTCAGGCGGCGCTCCGCGGGAAGAGCTCGGCGGGGTCCAGGGCGGCCGCCGCCTTGACCTGCACGCTGACCGGGTCCGCGAGGATCTCCGCCGCTCCGGCCTCGATGCCGTCGAGCGCCTTCCGCGCGATCTCGGGGGCCGGGGTCTTCTGCACGGTCGGGTCCCGCAGGATGTCGGTGTCGGTGAAGCCCATGTGAAGGCTGGACAGCTCCACGCCCCGCGCGGGGAGCGTGTCGCGCAGGCCGTTGGTCGCCATCAGGAGCGCGGCCTTGGTCGACGCGTACGCGGTGTACGACCCGTAACCGGGTGCCACGAGGAGGCCCAGGGCCGAGTTGACGTTCTGGATGTGGCCGCCGCCGTTGCCGGCGATGACCGGGGCGAAGGCGCGCATGAGCCGCAGCGGGCCGAAGAAGTTCACCTCGAACTCGCGGCGGACGTCGTCGAGATCGTGGGTCAGGATGTCGTCGATGGCGAGGTCCACGCCCGCGTTGTTGATCAGGATGGTCACGTCGGAGGCCTGCTCGGCGGCCGCGGCGACCGCCTCGGGGTCGGTGACGTCCAGCTTCAGGGGCACGGCGTCCGGGGTGGAGACGGTCCTCGGGTCCCGGGCGGCGGCGTACACCTTGCGCGCGCCCCGCGCCAGAGCCTCCTCGACCAGGGCCCTGCCGATTCCGCGGTTGCCGCCGGTGACGAGCACGACGGCGTCTTGAATCTTCATGTGAGCCTCCAGGAGTCGGAAACCGATCGGTTTCCGCCATGGTAAACCGATCGGTTTCCGACGCCAAATCGGGAGGTACCCTTCAGGGGTGAGCACGATCCTGAAGGCCACCCCCCGCGAGCGGCTGCTGCGCGCCGCGGCGGACCTCTTCTACCGGGAGGGCATCACCGCGACCGGTGTCGAGCGGCTCTGCCGGGCCGCCGGGGTCTCGAAGCGGTCGATGTACCAGCTCTTCGAGACCAAGGACGAGCTGGTCGCGGAGAGCCTGGCGCTGCTCGGGGCGGACGTCCTCGCGGACTACCTTCCGGGTGAGGCGGCCGGGCTGACCCCGCGCGAGCGGATCGTGCACGTCTTCGAACGGCTGGAGGCGCTGGCCGGAGACCCGGCCTTCCGCGGCTGCCCGTTCGTCGGCACCGCCACCGAGCTCAAGGACCCGGCCCACCCGGCGGCCCTGGTGGCCCGCGCGCGCAAGCAGGAGCTGACCGACTTCTTCGCGCGGCAGGCCGCGCTCGGCGGTGCGGACGACCCGGAGACGCTGGCGGATCAGCTGACGATCGTGTTCGACGGGCTGGCCGCCCGCGCGGTGGTGCGGGGGAGCGGGGTCGGGGGGCTGGCCGTCACCACCGCGTCGGTGCTGCTGGACGCCGGCGGGCTGCGCGCCGGCTAGGTGTACTCGGTCGTGGCGTTGGCGACAGCCGGCTGATGGGTGGTGGGCCGCCCTCGACTCCGCAACTCTGAGGCCGCCGACCGGGGGACCTGGATCGTCGTGGCCCACACCCGGCTCCGCCTTGCACGCCCGCTCGTCCAAGACCTGCGGTACCCCTGGGAGAAGCCGACCCCGCCCGTTCTCAAAGGCCGCCGAATCGCCGAACAAAGCCCTGCCATCCCCGCATGTGATTGATGAAGCGTTCGCTCAGCCCGGCGGTGCGCAGGTACTGCGCCGTCACCGGAAGCTTCGGGCTTTCGTACAGAGGGTTTTCGTGTACTCGCCGGGGGAAGTCCCGCTGGAGAATGGCCGCCCGGCCGATCAGTACGAAGTCGCATCCCTCGTCCAGTAGTCGGCCGGCGCGCTGGGCGCTCGTGATCTTGCCCGCGGCTCCCACGCGTACGCCCTTGCGGGGGAGGTCTGTGAAGACGCTGAGCATGGTCTGCCCTTGAAACGCTCCTTCTCGAACGATCTGGGCAGAGTCCCACAGGGCCAGGTCGAGGTAGTCGATCAGTTCTCGATCGAGAATCTCGGCCGTGATGTCACGAAGTTCCTCCAGGCGTAGTCCGTAGCGTTCGACCGACAAGCGCCAGCCGATCTGGAACCGGGGGCCGCACGCTCGGCGGATTCCTTCGATCACCTCGATGGTGAGGCGAGCCCGGTTCTCCGTGCTGCCGCCGTACTTGTCTGTGCGGTCGTTCAGCAAGGGGGACATGAACTCCGACAGGATCCATCCGAAAGCGCCGTGGAGCGCGACGCCGTCGAACCCTGCCTGTTCTGCCCTCTTCGCGGCCGCGATGAAGCCGTCCCGGATTCGCTCCACCTGTTCCGTGGTCAGCGCTTTGACTCCCGGAACCGTGGCGCTGGAGGCAGGGGCTGGAACTCCCCCCAGTTCCGGTCGAGCGCGGTGGCCGGCGTGGTGCAACTGCACCGCGGACAGGCCGCCTCCCTCCCGAATCGCGGCTGCCATCTCGGTCAGGCCGGGCAGGTGTTCGTCGCTGTGAACACCCAGCTGCCGCTCGTACGCTATGCCGCCGGCCTCGACGGTGGCGGCGCCGGTTTGGATCAGGGCGTAACCGCCCCGCGCCACCTGCCTGATCCAATCCCGATCGAAATCGGACGCGGAGCCGTCATGCTCGCTTTGCTGATTGGTGAGCGGCGCCAGCATGAAACGATTCCTCATCGCAGGGCCATGCGAAAGAGTAAGCGGTTCGAACAAATCTGAGACGGACATGGGAGTCTCCGGGACCGGGTGGGTGGGGCGCCGTGTGATGACGGTTTGTTTCGCTGGTTCTGACCGACTTTCCGGCAGCGGGACCTACGGCGACATGGCGTGATCCGCTACGGAGATCGTGCGCACCGCTGTGGCGTCAGCCGGTTACGGGGCTGCGCCTGGGGAATGCGTGACCGCGCGCGAGGATGACGACGAGCACGATCGGTGCCAGGAGTACGACGGCCGCGATCATGAGAGATCCGGAGCCGAAACCGGCGAGGAGTACGCCGCCGACGAGCCCGCCGAGGCCGATGCCAAGATTCCAGGTGGTCACCATCGACGACTGTGCCGCGTCGGCGTGTTCACCTGCCGCTCGCATCAGTGCCGACTGAAGCAGGGTGGCCGCTCCGCCGAACGCGAGTCCCCAGGCCGCGACGGCGGCGTAGTCGGCCGCGGGGCTCGAGGCGAACGCGGCCAGTACCGCCGCGGCCGCGGCGAAGAGTGCGGTGCTGAGGACCACCAGGGTGCGGTGGTGGCGGTCGATGAGTACGCCGGTGAGCCAGATGCTGATGATCGAGGCGATGCCGAAGTCGAGGAGGATCCACTGGACCTGGTCCTCCAGCCCGACGTCGCCGAGGATCGGCGCGATGTAGGTGTAGAGGACGGTGTGCGCGAGCACGAAAGCGCCGGTGACCACGAGGACGGTGCGCAGGCCCCGCAGTCGCAGGATGCGACGGAAGGGGATCCTGTCCTCGACCTTCTGGCCGGGGAAGTTCGGCAGGGTCCGCACGGTCCAGATGATGAGCAGCCCGGTCAGGGCGGTGACGATGCCGAAGGTGAGCTGCCACCCGACGGCCTTGCCGAGGTACGCCCCGACGGGGACTCCGAGGGAGAGGGCCACGGGAGTGCCCGCCATGGCGAAAGCCATCGCCCGGCCCTTCAGCCTGGGGCCGACCAGACGTGCCGCGTAGCCACCGAGGAGGCTCCAGACGACGCCGGAGGAGGCGCCCGCGATGAACCGGGCTCCCATGGTCAGGGGGAAGCTGACGGAGACGGCGGTCACGAGGTTGGCTATCACGAAGCCCACGAGCGCGGCCAGGAACAGGTGGCGCCGTGGCCATGAGGCGGTGGCCAGCATGACGGGTATCGCCGTCAGGAGCGTGCCCGCCGCGTAGATGGTGACCGTCTGGCCGGCGACGGATTCCGAGACTCCGAGCGCGTGGCTCATCTGCGGCAGCACACCCGCCGGCAGCGCCTCGGTCTGGGTGGTGATCAGCCCGGCTGTGAAGAGGGCGATCAGGGGCGGGAGCGGCAGACGTTCCGCGGACGAGGTCCGTGCAACGTCCGTCTGGGTGGTGGTCACGACTGTTCCTTCACTGGTCAGAGCCTCGGAGAGAACTCCGGGTTCAGGTCGGGCCTCCGCGGTCGCGGCGACTCGACTAGGCTCCGACCTTGACATCAGTGAGAAGGCAAATTACGTCTCAGGAGATGTGGTGAGGATCAAGGAACTCTCCGAGCGGACCGGTGTTTCCGCTCGATTGCTGCGCTACTACGAGGAGCAGGGTCTCCTGAGTCCAGAGCGTGCGGAGAACGGTTACCGTGAGTACGACGAGTCCCACGAGGCGAGGGTCCGCCAGATTCGCAGCCTGCTGGATGCGGGCCTGACCACTGAGATCATCGGGACCGTGCTGCCCTGCCTGGCCGAGGCGGCGAACTCTCGGTATCCCGCCCCCGACTTCGTGAGCCGGGTCTGCCGGGAGCGCGAGCGCATGGCCGAGCGCCTGGCATGCCTGGCGAAGAACCTGAAGGCCATGGACGACTATCTGGACGCTCTCAACAAACGGTGACGCGCAGCCGCGTGGCGACGGCCGATGGCGAGCGCCTCGTAGGCGATGCGGGACGAGCGGGAGCCGGGGCGCCGTGTCCGACCGGTACAGGCGGCAGCGAACTCGTATCCGCGGGGCGAGCCGCGCCCGGGAGCCGGGCTCCCAAGGCGCTTCCGCGAGATCATCCACGCTATGGCCCTGCTCGACCGGCCGATCCGAACGCATCAACCCCTGGATCGGCAGGAGGACTGCGCCCATCGATCGCGACCGCAGCAGGGCGGCCATTCCTCCGAATGTGAGCCCCCGCGACCGCGGCGAAGCCGTCGCCGACGGTCCTCAATATTACCGAAAGTTCGGTAATATTGAGGGATGGCGCGTCTTCCCTCCATCGATCAGGCTCGGCTGCTCGACCTCCTCCTGCCCGTTTTCCGGGAGAAGGGCTTCGACGGGACCGTGATCGGCGACCTGTCGGCGGCCTCGGGCCTGCAGCGCGCGAGCCTCTACCACCGGTTCCCCGCCGGCAAGGAAGAGATCGCGGACGCGGTCCTCACCATGGTCGGCGAGCGCTTCCTGTGGATCCTCGAACCGATGCGAACGGACTCCGAGGTCGCGCGAGGGATCGCCGAGACCGCACGCCGCCTGAGTGACTTCTACGGGGCGGGGGCGCTGTCGTGCGTTCTCGACACGATGACGCTGGCGGGGACTCCGGCGAAGGTCCGCGATCACGCTCGCTCGCTCGCCGTGACGTGGATCGACGCGATGGCCGAGGCCGCGCAGCGCGCCGGACGGCAGCCCGAAGACGCCCGAAGCGCCTCGAACGACGCGTTCCTGCGGATCGAGGGAGCGCTGGTGCTGGCACGGGTGCTGGGCGAGACGCGTGCTTTCACCGAAACCGTGGCCCTCCTGCCGAGCCTGCTGATGCCCGCGCAGAGCTAGAGCCAGGGCTCGACCGGCTCCTCGGCTCGCCGACGGCCGGCGGGGCTCGCTCCGCTCCGTGGCGTGGTCGTGGTCCCACGGGGAACCGCCGCCTCGCGAAGGGCGCGCCATCGGCCCCGCGACGAGTCCCGTCCCACTTCGGCCGATCCGCCAGGTCGCCGCACCGCGGTCACCGACCTGTCGGTTTGTTGAGGAGTGCGCCGCCGATCTGGGGACCTCGGTGCCACGTCGGCGGATCCGGTCCGCCGGAGGGCTGTGGGCGAAGGGTGTGGCGCGCATCACTCTTCATAATTACCGAACGTACGGTAAATTGAAGTTGTTCGTCTCGCTCGACCTGGAGGAGGGTCTTTCGTGAGCGGCAAGACCGCAGTCGTGGTGCTGTCCGACCCCTCGACCGGCACCGACGAAGCGCTGGGCCAGGTGTTCGACGCCCTCGCGGCGGCGTGTGTCTGCTGAACCGGCGTGTGAACGAACTCCTCCGCCGGCCCGTTCACGGTCCCTGACCAAGGAGTCGCCGTCACCGGGTCGGCGACGAGCGCGGCGGGATACCGATGAATCCACACCGTTCCAGCAGTCATCGCATCGAAGACCAGCCGACCTAGGATCGTCGACATGATCATGAATTCAGCAAAGAAAGCTGATATCAACTTCTATTTCGACCCCATCTGCCCGTTCGCGTGGATGACGAGCAAGTGGATCCGGATCATTCAGGCGCAGCGCGACTACACCGTCGACTGGCGATTCATCTCACTGCGGCTCATCAACTCGCACATCGACTACGACACCCACTTCCCCGAGGAGTACCACGACCAGCACACCTCGGGCTTGCGACTGCTGCGGGTGGCTTCGGCTGCCAGGGAGAAGCATGGCCGCGAAGCGATCGGCCCGCTCTACGCGGCCTTCGGCGCGCGCATCATGGAGGCCGGACCCGACGAGGGCCGAGCCCCCGGCTGGCGAAGCACCCCCGGCCTCGTCGTCGGCGCCCTCGCCGAAGCCGGCCTGCCGGCCTCGCTCGTCGAGGCACTCGACGACACGACCCGCGACGTCGAGATCCAGGCCGAGTCCGACGAGGCGCTCTCGCTGACGGGCAGGGACGTCGGCACGCCGATCGTGCACTTCGAACCGCCCGAGGGCGTCGCCTTCTTCGGACCGGTGATCAGCCGGCTGCCCGACGACGAGCAGGCGGGGGTGCTGTGGGATCACGTCATCGGCCTTGCCCGGTTCCCGGGCTTCGCCGAACTCAAGCGCAGCCTGCGCGAGCGTCCGCAGCTACCGTCATTCGGCGTCACGGTACAGGAGACCGGTAGGACCGAGGACTGGCACGCAGGAAGCCGCAGGCTCAAGAAGTAGCTCAGCCGGAGTGCTCCTTCGCCGGCCGGTCTGATGCAGCCGGCCCCAGACCCTGTGGGGACCGGATGGCGAAGCCGCGATGCACGGTCGACTTCGATGCTCCGAAACACGGTGGCGATGCCCGCCACGCACAGCCGCTGAGCAGGACGTAGAGGATCGCGGCGATCACCACGGTGCCGGGCGGCGGTGAGGTCTCCTGCGAGGGCCTACGCACCGACCCGGTATCCGCGTTCGGCTGGGCGCGGCTCGTTCCGGTGTTCAGCCGCGGGCGGAGCGCCGGGGTTTGGGAGGAGCGCCGTCGGGGTCCAGCTCCTCGACGATCCGGCAGGCGCTGTGCACCGGGTCCAGGCTGTTGGCCCGGACGGCCAGCTTCCGCAGCAGTTCCCGGAACACCGAGCGGTCGGCCGGGTCCAGCGGTGCCAGCACGTGCTCCTCGGCGTGTTCCAGCCGGGACTGGGTGTCGGTCCAGGTCGCCCTGCCCTGCTCGGTGGCGACGACGCGCTTGTTGCGCCGGTCGGCGGGGTCGGGGCGGCGCTCGACCAGGCCGGCCTTCTCCAGGTCGTCGAGCAGGTAGGTCATCACCGTCTTGTCGACGCCGAGGCGCTGTGCCAGCGCGCCCTGGCCGCCCGGCAGCCCCTGGACCGCGGCGACGAGCACCTGGTAGCCGCGCGGGCCACCGGGGAGGTGGCTGACCAGCGCGTTCGCGGTCCTGACGTAGGAGCGGAAGACCACTCCGAGTGTCCAGCCCAGGTCGGTGTCCAGGGCATCCGGGGTCTCGGCGCCGGAACGTGGGGTGGCGGGCATGTCACGAGATTACCAGGATCAACGGTCAGTAAGACCTTCTGTTTGACAATTCATCTACTTTACATACGATCTGTCGTGCCGCACTATCGCGGTGCCACGCGTCCATGTGTCCGGGAATCCGGGCAAATGGGCAAATGGGCATCCGGGGGGACGCGTGCCGCGCAGCCGAGATGACGCACCGAGGAGAGACATGGCCGACTACGGGCACGAGCTGCTGTTCGGGACCTTCCTGACCCCGATGGCCGACCAGGCCGAGAGGGTCGTCGCGCTCGCCCGGCTCACCGACCAGGCCGGTCTGGACCTGGTGACCGTGCAGGATCATCCGTACCAGGCGCGGTTCCTGGACACGTGGACGCTGCTGTCGGTCATCGCGGCGAGCACCTCGACGGTGCGGGTGTCGCCGAACGTGGCGAACCTGCCCCTGCGCCCGCCCGCGGTGCTCGCCCGCAGCGTCGCGACCCTGGACATCCTCAGCGGAGGCCGCGTCGAGCTCGGGCTCGGAGCGGGCGGCTTCCGGGACGGCATCGCCGCCGTCGGCGGTCCCAAGCTGACCGCCGCCCAGGGAGTCGACGCGCTGGAGGAGGGCATCCAGGTCATCCGGGCCATCTGGGCGGAGGAGGGTGGAGCCGTACGGGTCGACGGACGTCACCACCGCGTCTGGGGAGCGCATCCCGGTCCGGCGCCCGCCCACGACGTCGGCATCTGGCTGGGGGCCTACAAGAAGCGCATGCTCGACATGACCGGCAGGCTCGCGGACGGCTGGCTGCCCACCCACGCCTACGCCGCCCTGGACGCCCTCCCGGCCATGAACGCGATCATCGATGAGGCCGCTCTCGGCGCGGGGCGCTCACCGGCCGACGTACGGCGCCTGTACAACATCGCCGGCACCTTCACCGGTTCCGGCCGGGACTTCCTCCAGGGGCCGGCGAGCGTCTGGGTCGAGCAGCTCGCCGAGCTCACCCTGGAGCAGGGGATGAGCGCCTACATCCTCGCGAGTGACGACCCCGACGACATCCGGCGCTTCGCCGCCGAGGTCGTCCCCGGCGTGCGCGAGCTCGTGGCCGCCGAGCGCGCCGCCTCGAGCGCGCCGGCCGCCGGGGACCGGTCCCGGCCGGCCGAGACGGGCACGCGGGCCGGTGACCGGAGCGCGTCACCGGCCACCACGTCGGCCACCTCGCCGGACACCGTCGCGCCCGACCGCACCGGAGGCGGGGTCCCCGCACTGGGGTTCATGCCGACCCCGGACGACGGCACCCGGCTCACCGACGTCCGGGTCTGGGACGAGTCCACCCGTCCCACCGGCCCGGCCCCCGACCCGGCCCGCACCTACACCGCCAGGGAGCAGGCGGCCGGACACCACCTCGTCGAGGTCCACGACCAGCTCCGCCAGGAGCTCGCCGAGGTCCGGCGGCTCGTCGAGGAGGTCACCGCCGGGGCGATGGATCCCGGCGTCGCGCGCTCGCACATCAACACGATGACGATGCGCCAGAACAACTGGACGGCCGGGGTGTACTGCGAGTCCTACTGCCGGATCGTCACGACCCACCACACCATCGAGGACCAGAGTCTCTTTCCCCACCTGCGCCGCGCGGACCCCAGGCTGGTGCCCGTCGTCGACCGTCTGGAGCAGGAGCACCACGCCATCCACGAGGTCCTCGAAGGCGTCGACCGGGCGCTGGTCGCCTTCGTCTCGGAACCCGACGGCCACAAGGTCCTGTGGGCCGCCCTGGACCTGCTGACCGACGCGCTCCTGTCGCACCTGTCCTACGAGGAGAGGGAGCTCGTCGAGCCGATCGCCCGGCTCGGCGCGCACTGAGGCGGCCGGTCGAGACGGCCGGTGCTGAGAGGTGTCCGGTCGAGGCGACCGGTCCAGGCGGCCGGCGTTCTCAGGACACCTCGGCGACCAGGCGCCTGCGGAAGACCCAGTACGACCAGGCCTGGTAGCCGAGCACGAACGGCAGCGCGATCAGGCCGATCCAGGTCAGCACCCCCAGCGTGTACGGGCCCGAGGCGGCCTCGGCGACGGTGAGGCCGGGGAACGGGGCGGGCCACAGGGCGCCGAACAGGGCGGCGCCGCCCAGCGCGATGGACGAGGCCGTGGCGGCGAACGCCCAGCCGTCCCGGCCGCGCCAGGTCAGCGCGACCCCGGCGGCCAGGGCCGCCATCGAGGCGAGCGCGCCCGCCCACAGCCACGGGCTGGTCGGCGCCGCCGACCAGGCGCCGACCGCCGTACCCGCGACGGGGATGTGCGACAGGGCCGCCACCGCGGCGGGCAGCGCCACCGCGGAGGCGAGCATCGCGGCGCGCCGGGCGCGGGAGCGCACCGGCCCGGTGGTCTTGAGCGCGACGAACACCGCCCCGTGCAGCACGCACACCGAGAGCGAGAACAGCCCGCCGACCAGGGCGGCCGTCGCGCTGCCCCGCAGCAGGTCGGCGAAGACGGCGCCCCACAGGAACGCGGGCAGGGCGCTGCCGACCAGCACGCCCAGGTCGCACCAGGCGCGGTCGGCGGCGTGCCGGACCTTGCCGCGCCACTCCAGGCCGACGCCGCGCACGATCAGCCCGACGAGGACCAGCACGATCGGCAGGTAGAACTCGCTGAGCACCCCGGCGTACCAGGCGGGGAAGGCGGCGAACATGGCGCCGACCGCGGTGATCAGCCAGACCTCGTTGCCGTCCCAGACCGGGCCGATCGTGCCCAGGACCTGCTTGCGTTCGGCCTCGTTCCTGGCCAGCGCCGGTGCCAGCATGCCCACGCCGAAGTCGAAGCCCTCCAGCACGAAGTAGCCGGTCCACAGGAACGCGATGACCGCGAACCAGAAGGTGGTGAGTTCCATCGTCGTCGCCTTCAGTACATGAGGGTCGGCTGGAGCCGGGCGTCCGCGCTCTCGTCGTCGTCGCGGGAGGGCGGCGTACGGGGAGCGGCGGGGGCGGCGGGCTCGGGGCCCGTCTTGACGTGGCGCGTGAGCAGTATCGCCTCGGCCAGCGCGAGCGCGCCGTACAGCACCGTGAAGACCGCCAGCGAGACGGCCACCTCGGCCAGGCTGACGCCCGGCGAGACGCTCGCGGCCGTGAGCAGCTCGCCCTGGACTGTCCACGGCTGGCGGCCGATCTCGCTGAGCAGCCAGCCGGAGATCATCGCGATCGTCGGCAGCGGCAGCGCGAGCAGGCAGATCCGGGCGAACCAGGCGGGGATCTCACGCGGGGTACGGGCGGCCACGGGGGTGCCGCGGCGCCTGCGGCGGGTCAGCCAGAGGCCGAGCACCGACAGGCCCACCGTGGACAGACCGAAGACGATCATCACGCGGAAGGACCAGAAGACCACCGGGAGGTTGGGCCGGTAGTCGCCGGGGCCGAACTGCTCCTCGTACCGCGCCTGCACGTCCTCGACGCCCTGGACCACCGCGTTCGGGTCGTCGGTGGCCAGGAAGCTGAGCAGCATGGGCACCTCCAGCCCGGGGACGGGGGAGAACGGCGCGCCGGCGGTGTCGTGCCGGAGTCCCTCGGCCGAGGCGAGCTTCATGGGCTGCTGCTCGTACAGCAGCTTGGCCGACATGTCGCCGCTGCCCGCGACCAGGGCCCCGGCGATCGCCGTCATCACCAGCGCGGCCCGCATCGGGGTCCGCCAGATGCTCACGCCTCTGCTCACACCTCGCGGCGCCGGTGCGGTCCCGCCGGTGGCCGCGGCCGCGGCCGTGGCGGTGGTGGCCGTGGCGGCGGCGGAGGCGGCGTGGCGCTCGCGCAGGAGGTGGTAGCCGCAGACCGCCAGCACGAAGCCGCCCGCCACGACGAAGGCTCCCGCGATCACGTGGGGCACCTGGGCGAGCGCGGTGGAGTTGGTGAGCACCGCCCACAGGTCCGTCATCCTGGCCTTGCCGTCGACCACCTCGTACCCGACCGGGTGCTTCATCCAGGCGTTGGCGGCGAGGATGAAGTACGCCGACAGGTTGGACCCGATGACCGCGGCCCAGATGGTGGCCAGGTGGACGCGCCTGGGAAGCCTGTCCCAGCCGAAGATCCACAGGCCGATGAAGGTCGACTCCAGGAAGAAGGCGAGCAGGGCCTCCAGTGCCAGCGGGGCGCCGAAGACGTCGCCCACGAAGATCGAGTACTCGCTCCAGTTCATGCCGAACTGGAACTCCTGCACGATGCCGGTCACCACGCCCATCGCGAAGTTGATCAGGAAGAGTTTCCCGAAGAACTTCGTGAGCCGCAGGTAGTGCTCCTTTCCCGTGCGGTACCACGCGGTCTGCAGCCCGGCCACGAAGACGCCGAGCCCGATCGTCAGGGGTACGAACAGGAAGTGGTACACGGTGGTCACCCCGAACTGCCACCGGGCCAGGTCTAGCGCTTCCATCGTTCCCTTTTGTTCCCTTCGCGGGCCTGGAGCTCTACAGCTTGTAGTTCTACTTCTAGTAGTACTACGGCTTGTAGAGCTATGGATGGGAGAGGCGCCGCGAGCTACTGCGATCTTTGTCACATGGTCCGCCGGGAGACCGCACTTCTCCGTTGGACCGAGATCGTCTCCGTCGGCTCGCGACGCCGGCTCTCCCGTGCGCCACCGGGGACCCCTCCCCGGATGTCCCCGCCCGAAGGGACGTCCGTCCCGTCGCGCCGGGCGATCCCCGTGCCGCCATCCCCCGGGGCGTGACTCCATGGTGGGCCGGGCGCCCCCTGCGAGGCGTCCGCCTCCGGAGTGATTTCCCGGTACGCCGGGCGGCGGACCCGCCACCCCCCCGATGACCGGGTTGTTCTCCACGCGACCGGGTCAAGCCACTGCAAACGGCTCGCAAGCACTCCGTAAGGAGCGGTACGGGGACCTGCAAGCCCCTCCCCATACAAAGGAGTCACTCCAGGGGGAAATCGGCAAAGGCCGGTTCGGGGAGGTAAAGGAGAAATCATGATCAAGCGACTTGCCACCGGCCTGCTGGCCACGGCCGCCCTCGGCGCGATCGCGCTCGCCGCGCCCGCCACCGCGTACGCCGCGACCACGGCGGCCCCGGCGGCGGCGACCACCGCCGCGACCGGCTCGTCCGGCTACGACTACAGCGAGAACTGGGGCCACTACTTCTCGTCCAACCACCGGGCCAAGAGCCGCGGCTGGATCGGCGTCGAGTGGGACCACCACCAGAAGTGGAACCGGGTCGACGTCAGGGGCAAGCTGTACGACCTCGACCACCGCACGTACAAGCAGGGCGGCAAGTGCGCCTACGTGAAGTTCGCGGTCCACCACTTCGGCGACGGCGGCAACAAGTGGTACGACGGCAAGTCCTACAAGTACTGCAACGCCGGGGGTGCCAAGCACTTCGCCTTCAGCAAGCACAAGGTCGACAGCGTCCGCGTCAAGGTCTGCCAGATCGGCCTGCACAGCTCTTACCCCACCCGGTGCGGCGACTGGGAGTACCTCTACACCGCCGAGAGTGAGTGATCACATATATCCCCGGACGGCCCGTCCCCGCACAGGGGGCGGGCCGTCCGGCTGTCCGGCCGGGGACTCCCGTACCGGGGTGAGTCGCCGTCCGGCCGGTGACTTCAGCACAGGGGCGGACCGCCGTCCGGCCGCAGGACTCCCGCCCGTCGTGGCCGCGTCAGCGGGCCGCCGCCTTCAGGTACGCGTCGAGGTTGCCGATCTCGAAACCCCGGCGCTTGATCTTCGCGACGAGGATCCTGAAGTCGCGGGCGAGGTTCGGGCGGAAGTGCAGCAGCAGGATGTCGCCGGGGCGGAGCTTCTTGTCGGGCACCTGGTAGGCGATCTTCCCGCCCGGCTGCACGGTCGCGGTCCAGAGCAGGAGCGCGTCGATGCCGCAGGCCTTGGCGGCCCTGCGGGTCAGGGTGTTGTGGTTGCCGAACGGCGGGCGGAACAGCGTGGGCGCGGTGCCGGTGTGCCTGCGGATCAGCTTGGAGATGCCGCAGATCTCGGTTTTCTGCCCCTCGTAGCCGAGCGCCGGGAGGTTCGGGTGGGTCAGCGTGTGGTTCTCGATCGTCGCCCCCGCGTCGCGCAGGTCGCGCACGTACTCCCACTTGCCCGCGCCCAGGAACCTGCCGCCCTGGGCGGTCGGATCGGCCGCGCCCCTGGCCTCCACGGCGTCGCGGGTGACGAAGGCCGCCACCGGGATCCGCTGGTCGCGGACCTGTGCCACGAAGCCGGGATCCTGCTCCCAGCCGTCGTCGATGGTGAGGAAGACGACCTTCCGCCTGGTGGGAATGGAGCTGATCACCGGAGGCAGGCCGTCGCCGGGGCGGGGGAACCGGCCCACCTCACCCGGCCTGGGCGTCACCCCGGGAGGCCCGGCCGGTCTCGCCGCCCGGTCGCCCGCGCCGGAGGGGGCCTTCGACGCGTGGGAGGCGCCCGGACCGGGGGTGGCGCCGGTCCCGCCCCTCCCGCCGTCGGGGCTCGTGGCGCACCCGGCGCTCACCGCCAGAGCCGTCGCCGCCGCCGTTCTGATCGTCCAGTATGTCCCCGATGCCATGGGCGACCATCCTGCCAGCAGCCGGGAGTCCGACATAGCGGTCCTGAAAGGAGTGGCTCCTGCGGCTATCGCGTGATCATCCCGGAATCATGGCATCTGCCAGGGTAGGGCCAGCACTACTACAAGCTGGGGTGTGAGCGGGGGTTTGGGATTACGGCAGGCACGGAATCCTGGGATGGTCGTCCTGCTTGGTCGACGTCGATCTGTGACGCCACCGGCTGGCGTGATCATGTCGAGTGATCCGGCCCATCTGAGGAGAACCGTGACCGACTCAACCGCGATCGATGACGCGGATCCTCCCGTCGTCCCCGAGAACGCCGTCCCCGGAGAAGGAGAGCGGGGCAGCGATTTCGCGCGCCTGTCGCGCCGGATCGCCCAGGCGGGACTGCTCGACCGGCGCCCCGGTTACTACGCCGCGCGGCTCGGCCTGGTCGCGGCGGCCCTCGTCGGCGGCTGGGCCGCCTTCTTCGCCCTCGGTGACTCGTGGTACCAGCTGCTGGTGGCGGTCTTCCTCGCGCTGGTGTTCGCCCAGATCGGGCTGGTCGCCCACGACCTGGCCCATCGCCAGGTCTTCCGCTCCCGCCGCTCCAGCGAGATCGCCGGGCTGGTGGCCGGAAACCTCGCCATCGGCATGAGTTACGGCTGGTGGATGGACAAGCACACCCGCCATCACGCCAACCCCAACCACGAGGACCACGACCCCGACGTCAACCCCGACTTCCTGCTCTGGTCGCGTGAGCAGGCCGCCGCGAGCAAGGGGCTGCCCAGGTTCGTGGGCCGCTGGCAGGCGTTCCTGTTCTTCCCGCTGCTCACCTTCGAGGGGTTCAACCTCCACGTGTCCAGCGTCCGGGCGTTGACGCGCCCGACGATGAAGCACCGGGCCGTGGAGGCGTCGCTGCTCGTCGTGCACGCCGTCCTGTACCTGGGCGCGCTGTTCGCGGTGCTGTCACCCGTCAAGGCCGTGGTCTTCCTCCTCGTGCACCAGGCGATCTTCGGCGTCTACCTGGGCTGCACCTTCGCCCCCAACCACAAGGGCATGCCGATGCTCAGGGGCGAGGACAAGCTCGACTTCCTCCGGCGCCAGGTGCTGACCTCGCGTAACGTGCGCGGCAGCGTGGTCCTGGACGTCGTGCTCGGCGGGCTCAACTACCAGATCGAGCACCACCTCTTCCCGAGCATGCCGATGCCCAACCTGCGCCGCGCCCAGCCGATCGTCCGGGCGTACTGCGAGGAGCTGGGGGTCGACTACCTGGAGTCCGGGATCGTCAGCTCGTACGCGCAGGCGTTGCGTCACCTGCACGACGTGGGCGTGCCCCTGCGATCCGGGAGCCCCGTGCCCGGCTGACCCGTGGTGTCCCGCCTGCGCCGCGCCGGGCCGGCGCCCGCGTTCCCGCGGGCGCCGGAGTCCGCTTCGGGGCACCGGGACGGCGCTGAAACAGCACTGAGGCAGCACTGACAAGGGTGGGTCCCGTCGGCGGGCAGATGTTGCTGTTATCCGCCCGCCCAGCGATTGCCTAGGGTGCTTGGTGTGAAGCTCGCAGGCAGTGCCGTGCTCGGCATCGACAGAGATCGTGTGTGGTCAGCGCTCCAGAACCCGGCCGTGCTCGTACGCACGATCCCCGGCTGCGAGCGCCTGGAGGAGACGGGGCCGGACACCTACCGGATGACCGTCACCGCGGGGGTGGCCTCGATCAAGGGCGTCTACCAGGGCGAGGTCGCCCTGTCGGAGCCCGAGGCGCCGGAACGGTTCGTGCTCAGGGCCCGGGGCCAGGGTGCCCCCGGCACCGTGGACGCCACCGTGGAGATCCGCCTCAGCGAGGTCGAGGGCGGCACCCGGGTCGACTACGACGCCGAGGCCGTGATCGGCGGCATGATCGGCGGGGTCGGTCAGCGCATGCTGGGCTCCGTCGCGAGGAAGACCGCGGGGGAGTTCTTCTCCGCGGTGGAGAGCCACCTCGTCTCGGTGGAGAGCCACCTCGTCTCTGGGGAGATTCCCGCCGCTCCCGTTCCCGCTCTCGGTTCCGTTTCCGGCGTGCTCACCGGGATCGCGCCGGGCGTCGATCCGTCACCCGCCGTGCCCGCCGAGGTCGCCGCGCCGGGATCGCCGGTCGCGGCCGGCCGGTCCGGACCCGCGCACGTTTTCGAACGCCCGGCCAGGCAGCCCAGGCCCGGGGTCCCCGCCTGGTCGCTTCTCGCGGCGTTCGGGATGGGCGCGGGCGTCGCGCTCGGCAGCGCGGTGATCGGCTGGCTGCTCGGCCGTACCGGCGGGAGGCGGTGACGACGCTCCCCGGCGGAAATCGGCGGGAAGGAGCGACCGTGTCCGCCGGTTCGAGGAGCTGATCACGCCTCGGTGAAGAACCGGCGGTGTTCGGGTCAAGCGGCCCGCGCGCTTGACCGGTGAAACGTGTACCTCCCGGCATTTTGGGATACGTCGACCACGACGGGTGCCCGGGGGGACATGGAGCCGCTGCTGATCCTGCACGCCGTGGCGGCGGTACTCGCCCCGGCACTGGTGCGCCGCTTCGGCCGGGACGCGTTCTTCCCGCTCGCCGTACCGCCCGCCTGCGGGTTCGCCTACACGGTCCGGATCGCCCTGACCGGCGTCCCGGTCGAGTCGCACCATGACTGGGCACCCGTCCTCGGCCTGGGACTGTCCTTCCGCGCCGACGCGCCGGCCGTGCTGATGATGGCGCTGGTCACCGGCGTGGGCGCGCTGGTCGTGCTGTACTGCTCGCGCTACTTCGCCGCCACCGCCGAGGGGCTCGGCCGGTTCGCCGGGGCGCTCGTGGCCTTCGCCGGGGCGATGCTCGGCCTGGTGGTCGCCGACGACCTCCTGCTGCTGTACGTGTTCTGGGAGCTGACCACCGTCTTCTCCTACCTGCTGATCGGCCACGACCCCGCGAGCAGGGCCGGCCGCAGGGCCGCGATGCAGGCGCTGACCGTCACCGCGTTCGGCGGGCTGGCGATGCTGGGCGGCATGGTCGTGCTCGGCGAGGCCGCGGGGACGTACCGCATCTCGCGGATCGTCGCGGACCCGCCGTCCGGCGGCCCGGTCCCGGTGGCGGTGGCGGTGGTGCTGATCCTGATCGGCGCGCTGTCGAAGTCGGCGATCTTCCCGTTCAGCATGTGGCTGCCGGCCGCGATGGCCGCGCCGACGCCGGTCTCTGCCTACCTGCACGCCGCGGCGATGGTGAAGGCGGGGGTCTACCTGATCGCCCGCCTGGGCCCGGCCTTCGGGGACCTCGCCGGGTGGCGCTGGACGGCCGTGCCCCTGGGCCTGCTCACCATGCTGCTCGGCGCCTGGCGGGCCCTGCGCGAGTACGACCTCAAGAAGCTGCTCGCCTACGGCACGGTGAGCCAGCTGGGATTTCTGACCGTGCTGTTCGGCGCGGCCACCCGCGACACCGCGATCGCCGGGGCCGGGATGCTGCTCGCGCACGCGCTGTTCAAGGCGTCCCTTTTCCTGGTCGTCGGTGTCGTCGACCGCTCGACGGGAACCCGTGACCTGCGCGAGCTGAGCGGCCTGCGGCGCTCGGCGCCGTGGCTGTTCGCGACCGCCGCCGGGGCCGCCGCCTCGATGGCGGGCATCCCGCCGCTCCTGGGGTTCGTCGGCAAGGAGGCCGCCTTCGAGTCGCTGCTGACCGGGCGGCCCGCCGACACGGCGGTCCTCGCGGGAGTCGTCCTCGGCTCCGCGCTCACCGCCGCCTACAGCGCGCGTTTCCTGTGGGGTGCCTTCGGCGACAAGCCCGGCGGGGAACCGGTGCCGGTGCGCCCTACCGGCGCCGCGACGTTCCTGCCGCCCGCGCTGCTGTCGGTGCTCGGGCTCGCCGCCGCTCCGCTCGCCGGGCGGTACGGAGCGGCGATGGAGGGCTACACCGGCACCTTTCCCGGTCCCGGCCACGGCACCCACCTCGCGCTGTGGAGCGGCGCCCCGGTACCGCTGCTGCTGTCGGCCGCCGCGCTGGCGGGGGGAGCGCTCCTCTTCCGGATCAGGGAACCGCTGGCCCGGGCGGGGACGGCACTGCACATGGTCGACTCCGGCCGGGTCTACTGGGCGCTGGTCCGCGGGCTGGGCCGCTTCTCCCTGCAGCTGACCGGTTTCGTCCAGCGCGGTTCGCTGCCCGACTACCTCATGATCGCGTTCGTGTCCCTGGCGGGGATCGCGGCCTTCTCGCTGCTGTACGGGCCCTCGCCCGACCTGCATCCGGACGTGGTGCTCTGGGAACGCGTCGAGCAGCCCCTCATCGGCGTGCTCCTCATGGTCACGGCCGCCGTCGCGCTCAGGGTGCGCTCGCACATCGTGCTGGTGCTGCTGGCGGGCCTGACCGGGTACGGCACGGCGCTGCTGTTCCTCGTCCACGGCTCGCCCGACCTGGCCCTGACCCAGTTTCTCGTCGAGACGCTGAGCCTGGTCGTGTTCGTGCTGGTGCTCCGCAGGCTTCCCCTCGGTCCCCGGGAGGACCGGCCCCGGGTGCCGTTCGCCGCGCGGCTCACCCTCGGCGTCGTGAGCGGCGCGGTGGCGGCCGGGGCGGGGATGCTCGCGATGAACGCGCGGCAGGCGACGCCGGTCGGCACGCTGATGGTCCCGGCCGCGAGGGAGACCGGGGCCGCCAACCTCGTCAGCGCGATCCTGGTCGACATCAGGGCCTGGGACACCATGGGGGAGACCTCCGTGCTCGTCGTCCTCACCCTCGGCATGACCGGCCTGGTCTTCCTGCGCAGCCGGTCGTACGCGCTGCGGGTCCCGCAGGGCAGGACCGGCGACGACTCCGGGACGTACTGGCTGGCGGCCACCCTGCCTCCCGGGCAGCGGGCGGTCATCTTCGAGCTCGTGGCCAGGCTGACCTTCCACACGGTGATGGTGGTCTCGGTCTTCCTGCTGTTCACCGGGCACGGCGCGGTGGGCGGCGGGTTCGCCGGGGGCATGGTGGCCGGGCTCGCGCTGGTCGTGCGCTATCTCGCCGGAGGCCGGTACGAGCTGGCCGCCGCCGCGCCGGTCACCGCCGGGGTGCTGATCGGCCTGGGGCTCCTGCTGTGCACGGTCACCGCGTTCTGGGGGATGCTGGCCGGCGCGGGGCCGCTGGACATGCTCCCCGCCGACCTGCGCGTCCCGCTCGTCGGCGACCTTCACCTGTCGACCGTGCTGCTGTTCGACGCCGGGGTCTACATCACGGTGATCGGCATGGTGCAGGACGTCCTGCGCAGCCTGGGCGCCGAGCTGGACCGGCGGATCGACGAGGGGGAGGATCGGTGACCGCCCCGCTGCTGCCCCTCCTGGTGGCCGGCACGCTCGTGGCCACCGGGGTCACGCTGCTGCTGGAGAGGAGCCTGGTCCGGCTGCTGGCCGGTGTCATCCTGCTCGGCAACGGGGTGAACCTGCTGATCCTCACCGCGAGCGGGCCGCCGGGAAGGCCGCCGCTCCTGGGCACGGCCGCCCCGGAGCGAATGGCCGACCCGCTGCCGCAGGCCATGGTGCTCACCGCCATCGTCATCACGCTGGGCGTCACCGCCTTCCTGCTCGCCATGGTCCACCGGTCCTGGCAGCTCACCGGTGCCGACGAGGTGCAGGACGACACCGAGGACCGCCGGGTGCGGCTGCGGGCCAGGCGCGGCGAGCTCGGCCAGGAGGTGCTCTACCGCAGGGAGGCGTACCGGCGGCTGGTCAGGGAGCAGCGCGCCGAGCTCGCCCGCCTGCAGGAGGCCCGCCACGAGCGGGAGCGCAGGGAGGCCGCCGAACTGGAGCAGCGGATCCTCGACGTCAACGTCGACCTGGGCCGCTGGCTGCAGGAGCACAAGGACGAGGGACTGTCCGCCGAACGGCTCGCCGAGCGGTTCGCCGAGGCGCGGCGCGCGGAGGACCTCTCCAAGGAGGAGCGGCAGGAACGCGTCCGGGAGATACGCGCCGAGTTCGCCCGCAGGGAGCGGGAGCAGATCGCGCGGGAGCGGCAGATCCGCAGGCGGCTCCACGCCCGCCGGCGCGACGCCCTCCGGCAGATGCGCGCCGCGATCCGCGCCGACCGGGCGCGGCAGGCCAGGGCACAGGACGACACCGACCTGGAGGGGGAGGACTGATGCGGGATCGCGTCCCGCGCGGTGCGGGAGGGAAGTCCGTGACGGACGGGAGGCGGGGGTGCCGGTGGAGGCGCTGATCCCGGTGCCCGTGGTGCTGCCGCTGCTGGCCGCCGGGCTCAAGCTGGCCATCGGCCGGAAGCTGGTACGGCTCCAGGCGCTCATCAGCGTGGGCACCCTCGCGGTGGTACTGCTCGTGTCGCTGCTCCTGCTGCCGGCCGCCGACCGGGAGGGGCCGCTGGTGGCCCATGCCGGAGGCTGGGGCGCGCCGATCGGCATCGCGCTCGTCGCCGACAGGCTCTCCACGCTGATGCTGGCGGTCTCCTCCGCGGTGACGCTCTGCGTGATGGTCTACTCGCTGGCCCAGTCCCGCGCCGACCAGGAGCACAGGGCCCCGCTGTCGATCTTCCATCCGGCATATCTGATCATGGTCGCCGGGGTGTCGGACGCCTTCCTCTCGGGTGACCTGTTCAACCTCTTCGTCGGGTTCGAGATGCTGCTCGGCGGCTCGTACGTGCTGCTGACCTTCGGCGGGACCGAGGCCCGCATCCGGGCGGGCGCCACCTACACGGTGATAGGGATCACGTCGTCGCTGCTGTTCCTCGTCGCGATCGCGGTCGCGTACGCCGCGACCGGAACCGTGTCGATGGCGCAGCTGGCCGAGCGGTTCTCGGTGCTGCCCCAGCACATCAGGCTGCTGGTCGAGCTGACGCTCCTGCTGGTCTTCGTGGTCAAGGCCGCCATCTTCCCGATGTCGGCGTGGCTGCCCGACTCGTACCCGACCGCGCCCGCCCCCGCGACGGCGCTCTTCGCGGGGCTGCTCACCAAGGTCGGCATCTACTCGATCATCCGGCTGGAGGCGCTGCTGTTCCCCGGCGGGCCGGTGGGCGGCGTGCTGATGTGGGCGGCGCTTCTGACCATGCTGGTCGGGGTGTTCGGGGCGGTGGCGCAGACCGACATCAAGCGCATGCTCTCCTTCACCCTGGTCAGCCACATCGGCTACATGGTGTTCGGGGTCGCGCTGTTCACCGTCGGCGGCATGGCGGGCGCCATCTTCTACGTCGCCCACCACATCACCGTGCAGACGAGCCTGTTCCTGGTGACCGGCCTGATCGAGCGCCGTACCGGCACCACCTCCCTGAACCGGCTCGGCGGCCTGGCGGGGGCGGCCCCCGCGATCGCGGTGCTCTTCTTCGTGCCCGCGATGAACCTGGCGGGGATACCGCCGATGTCCGGCTTCCTGGGCAAGCTCGGGTTGATCCAGGCGGGGGTCGCGGACGGCCGTCCGATGGCCCTGGCCCTGGTCGCGGGAGGGCTGCTGACCAGCCTGCTCACCCTGTACGCGATGGCCACGGCCTGGAACAGGGCCTTCTGGGGGGCGCCGGCCTCGCCGGCCCCGGAAACGACCGCGAAGGGGGGAGCCGTGCGGGAGAGCGGGGAGGGCGAGCCCGGCGCGGCCGGCATGGAAGGCGCAGGAGAGGCGGGAAGCCGGGGGAGCGGGGCGGAGAGCACCGAGGGGATCACCGGTGAGGCCGTTGTCACCGCCGTCACCATGCCGGCGCCGATGCTCGCCGCCACGGCGGCGCTGGTGGTGCTGGCCCTGTCGTACACCGTGCTGGCCGGGCCGCTGTCCGCCCTGGCCGAGCGGGCCGCGGGCGAGCTGCTGGCCCGCGAGCCGTACGTCTCCGCGGTGCTCGGCGGTGAGCGGTGAGGGGGCCGGGCCCGATGATCCCGGTGCCCCGGGTGCTGGGCAGGTCCGTACCGCTGCCGCTGGTGGCCTGGCTCACCGCGGTCTGGCTGTTGCTCTGGGGAGACCTCAGCGTGGGCAACGTGCTCGGCGGCCTGCTGGCCGGGCTGATCGTCGTGTGGCTGCTGCCGCTGCCGGTCCAGGATTCCGGGATCCGGCTCCACCCCGTCGGGATCCTCCTGTTCGTCGTCCGCTTCGCGGGGGACCTGGTGGCCTCCAGCCTCCGGGTCGCCTTCTGGGCGCTGCGCCCGGGAGCGCCGCCCCCGGTCCAGATCGTCGAGGTCTGGCTGCGCTCCTCGTCGGAGACGGTGGCCGTGCTGATGACGGTGGCGTTGTCGGCGCTGCCGGGCAGCCTGGTGCTGGAGGCGAACGTCCGGCGGAGGCTGCTGGTGCTCCACGTGCTCGGCATCCCGGGTGACGCGCAGACCGTCGCCCGGGTCACCCGCGAGGAGGTGACGCGGCTGGAGAGCCGCGTCGTGGCCGCCTTCGGCACCCGCGCCGACCGGGAGGAGCTGCGATGACGGTGACCCGCGACGGGGCCACGATGACCGGGGCGTGTGAGGGGGAGCCGCGATGACGGTGACCTGTGAGGGGGCCACGATGACGGGGGCGTGTGAGGGGGAGCCGCGATGACGGTGACATATCTGACCGTTCTGGTGCTGCTCGCCGCCGCCGCGGTGATGACGCTCTACCGCCTGGTTCGCGGCCCCACGATGCTGGACCGGGCCATCGCGCTGGACGTGCTCACCGCCGTCGTCATGTGCGCGATCGGCGCGGAGGCGGCGATGTACCGGGAGTACTCGGCGCTGCCCGTGCTGCTGGTGCTGTCCCTGCTGGGGTTCGTCGGCTCGGTCTCGCTGGCGAGGTTCTTCGCGGGACGTGCCCGGTGACCGTGCTGGACGTGGCCGCCAGCGCGTGCCTGCTGCTGGGGGCGGGCCTGGCGTTCGCGGCCGGGGTGGGGATGGTCCGGTTTCCCGGCACGCTGTCTCGCATGCACGCGGCGACCAAACCCCAGGTGCTCGGCCTCCACCTCGTCCTGCTCGCCATGTGGCTGCGCCACCCCCGCTGGGCGATCGCCGGCACGCTGCTGCTGACCGCCGTCCACCAGGTGGTGACGGTGGCGGTGGCCGCCTACATGGTGGGAAGGGCGGCGCATCTCGCCGAGTCGCCACGGGACGACGGCACGGCCGTACCGCCCGGTGACGCTCGCGCCTAAGGATCTCCCGGCGTACCGTGTCGGTATGCGTGATGCACGTGCGGAGGACGCGAGGACCGAGGCCAGACGACTGATCCGTGATCTGCTGGGCGAGGAACGGCCGGACGCGGCCCTGCTGCTGAGCGAGGCGAAGGCGGCGCTGGGCGCCGACCGCGTCGCGCGTTCCGTCGAGCTCGCACGCGGCGCCCCCCTCACCCGCAGATCCACCGAACTCGCCGCGCTGGCCGGTCTGCTGGTCGGCACCCGCGAACTCGGGAAGGAGTGGTGGCGGCAGGAGCGCGGTGGCAAGCTGCCCGCGCCCGACGAGGTGCTCCAGACCTCCACGGCGATCGAGCCGTGGACCGATCTGACCGTCCTGGAGATGCTCGCCGCCTGGATCGCCGACGACGCGGCCGACGAGACCTGGGGTCGTCCGGCCGCGGTCACCGACCTCAACTCCTGGCAGGCCGAGGACCGGGTCGAGCTGCCCAAGGACGCGCATCCCGGCCAGCGGGTCGTGGTCTCCTTCGACGCGGGCGGACGTCTCGACGCAGTGGTCCTGCGCCGCTCCGACGACGAGCTGGGCTCCAACCTCGACTTCGACTCCCTCCGCTACTCCCGTCCCGCCGAGGCCCAGTGGAGCTGGGGCGTCGCCGCCGGGCTCGGCCCCCACCGGCTGGACGAGCACCCCGATCCGTACGAGCAACCGGTCGACGCCAAGGCCGCCGCGACCCTGCACGCCTGGGCGTTGCGCCACGGTGCCTCCACCGAGCAGGCCGGTGAGGTGTGGCGCGCCAAGGGCGACGTCGTCGCCTCCATCGAACGGATCGACTGGATGTGGCGCAGCGGCGAGTGGTTCGCCTGGTGGCGCGGGGTGTCCGCCCTGGTCGACGGCGAGCCCGAGCAGCTGGCCGCCCGCCTCGAGGAGATCGCCTCCGTTCCCTAGGCGCCCCCCCATGAGCACGGGGCGTGAGCGCGCCCCGTGAGCGTAGGCCGTTGGCAAGAACCGGGAGGGCGGGCTGTTGGCAAGAACCGGGAGGGCGGGCGTCAGCCGAAGGTGCGCGGTGTCAGATAGTCCGGGATCACGACCTTTGTCCCAGGGCTGACCTCGCGCACCGCCGCGACGAACCCGGCGAGGTTCTTCCTCGACTTCTCGTCGGCCTGCGGCGGGTTCCGCAGTGCCACCTCGAAGTTGTCCCAGTGCACCGGGACGACCACGCGGGGCATGTCCAGGGCCCGCAGCAGGCGCGGCACGTAGTCGTACGTGGACGACGAGGAGGTGGTGGGGATCATCGCGACGTCCGGGGCGAGACCGGTGAGGTTGCGCTCGACGAAGTCACTGCCGCCCATGAAGAAGACCGACGGGCCGCCCTTGATCTTCACCTGGAACGCCAGGGTGTCGCCCTCGGGCAGCTCGGAGATGTTCTCCGGCTTACGCTCCGGCCGGTCCAGGCGGACCCCGGGGAAGACCATGGAGTAGTCGGCGTTGCGGCTGTGCAGCGACGCCACCACCTCCACGACGTAGTCGCCGAAGTCCAGGACCTCCCCGCCCTTCACCGGGCTGAGCAGGTTGCTCTTCACGTCGAACGCCAGCGCCAGGTTGCACGCGGTGGCGGTGCCGACCACCCGTGCCCCGGTCGACGTCGCGATGTGCGGGACGTCGTTGAAGTGGTCCCAGTGCGCGTGCGTCACCAGCACCACCTTCGGCGTGCCCGCGTGCTTGGCGACCGCCTCGGCGTCGACCTCGAGCCGCGTGGTGGGCTTGAACGCGCCCGCCGCCAGGCCGGTGTCGAACCGCGTCACGTACGGGTCGACGAGGAACGTCGACGACCCCACGTCCACGCGCCAGCCCGACGTACCGAGCCAGCGGAACGTCGCGGCGGTCTTCTTCCCGCCTGGACGCGCCGCCGCGGCCCTGGTGGGGGACGGGGACAGGAGGTCTCCGGCCGCCGGTGCCAGCGCGGCCCCCGCCAGCGCCGCCCCCGCCGTCGCGGTGCGCAGGAAACCTCTTCGATCGAATCGGGACATGTCTCTCCTCGGTGCGGATGAACGCACGGTCGTCACCGGTCATCCGGGTGACGACCGCCGGCCGCGTGCGGCCCGCTGAGGACCCAACCATCACGGCGCCGTCCACGTCCAAGATCCTCGACCGTCGTCTCCGATAGGCGAACGCGTATCAGAGCAGCTGGGGCGGGGACTCTGGCGGCGTGCGAGAAGGCGGAACCCGCCCGGCGAGTGGGAGAGATCACCCGGCCCGCAGCGCGTCGACGGCGGTCCGCGCGGCCTGGCCGATCGCCAGGTCGACGTCGATGCGCCGGGTGGGCAGCTGTCCGGTCCGGGTGAACACCGCCACCGCGTAGCTCTCGCCGGAGGGATACTCGACGACCCCGGCCTCCATGTGCAGGCCGGGCAGCGTCCCCGTCTTGGCGGCCACCCGCGTCCCCGGGGGGAAGCCCGAGGCGATCCGCGTCCAGAAGACCTGCCGTGTCATGTAGTCGCGGACGGCCGCGCACGCCTCCGGCGGCCCGGCCTCGTCCCGCCAGATCAGCCCGAGCAGCCGGGTCATGTCGCGCGCCGTGCTGGAGGTCGTGTGATCGGGATCGAGGACCCGCAGTGCCCGTACCCGCTCGGGGGGCAGCGTCGGGAAGATCCGCGCGAACTCGGCGTCGTCCCGCGCCCCCACGTCCGCGAGCATCGACTCCAGCAGCTGCCTGGGCCCGCCGATCACGCGCGTGCGCGCCAGCCCCAGCTCCGCCGCCAGCATCCGCACGGTGTCCAGGCCGATCCTCCGCATCAGCAGGTCGGCGGCGGTGTTGTCGCTGACCTGCATGGCGAAGTGGGCGAGATCGCGCAGCGACATCTCCACGTCGTCCGCGCATCCGGCGGTCCCCCATCCGCCGAGCCTGTCCTCCGCCGTCACGAGAACGCGCTCGGCCGGGTCGAGCTGGCCGGCCGCCGCCTGGCGGGCGAACTCCAGGACCAGGAGCACCTTGAAGATCGAGGCGATCACGACCTGTTCGTCGGCGCGCACGGCGATCTCGCGGCCCCCGGTGACGTCCAGCGCGTGCAGGTGCCCCTCCACCCCGGCGGTCGCGAAGATTCCCGCTATCCGTTCCTCTGCCGACATGCCCGCAACGCTATCCAGCCCCGCAGGGTCGTGACGCGCCGCCGGGTCGCGGCGTGCCACCGGATCATGCCGTGCCACCGGATCGCCTCGGGTCTGTGACGTGCCGCGGGTCCGCGGACGATCGCCTATCGTGACGCCGTGGACCTTTCCCGGCATCTACGACATTTCATCGTCGTCGCCGAAGAACTGCACTTCGGCCGCGCCGCGGAGGTGCTGGGCATCGCGCAGCCGCCGCTCAGCCAGTCGATCCAGAGGCTGGAGCGCGAACTCGGTGCCGAGCTGTTCGACCGCTCGCGCCGGCAGATCGAGCTCACGATGGCGGGCCGGCTGCTCGTCGAGGAGGCCAGGCGGTTCCTGGCCGGTGAGGAGCGCCTGCGGGCGATGATGCGCCAGGCCGGCGACGGCGAGCTGGGAACCCTCCGGATCGGGGTACCCCCGGAGATCCCGGCCGTGACGCTGCACGCCCTGCTGCGGCACGTCGCCGAGGAGACTCCGGGGCTACGGTTGGAGCTCCACGAGCTCACCATTCCGGAACAGCTGCGCCGTCTGACCTCCGCCCAGCTCGACGCGGGCCTCGTACACCACCCCGTCGACGTTCCCGGCCTGCGGTCCGGGCCCGTCGTGGAGATCCCGCTGGGCGTGGTGCTGCCCCGCACGTCCCCCCTGGTGCTGGCCCGGCCGCGGGCGCGGCCGGGGTCACGGCCGTGGGAGATCGCGCTGGCCGACCTCGCCGGGCACGACCTCGTCGTCTTTCCGCGCGAGACCTCTCCCGCGTGGTACGACCGCATGCTCGATGTCTGTCGCGCGGGGGGTTTCTCGCCCGTACGCCTTCAGCACGCCCGCAACCCGGAGTTCCTGCTGGGGCTCGTGCTGGCGGGGCACGGGGTGGCGTTCGAGCAGGAGGCGATGGCCCGCAGGGAGCCTCGGCTGGCCTGGCGCCCCCTGGCCGGTGCCCCTCTGCTGAGGGGGATCTGTGTCGCCTGGCCGGAGCGGTCGGCCCACCCCGCGGCCGCCAGGTTCGCCGCCCTGGCGGCCGGGATCCTCGCCCAGGACGTCACCGCGGGGACACCGCAGGCGGCACCCGGGACGTCCCCGCCGTCCGCCGCCCGTCCCTGGTCCGTCGTCTACGCCCCGTAGCGCCCCCGCCTCTCGTCCACACCCGGGGTGCCCAGGTCCGTCGTCCGCGCCCTGTGATCCCCGCCGCCGGTCGCGTTCGGCCTTTCCCTAGACCGCCCGCGGGGGACCTGGAACGGTGACCTCGTCGATCTCGGCCAGTCCGGCGGCGAGGAGCGCCGCCGCGAGGCCGCTGTCGTAGCGGGCGATACCGGCGATCTTCGAGTCCCGTACGGTGAACAGGGTCGCCACGGTCGTCGCGTCGCCGAGAGCCCCGGTGCCGGGGTCGTGCCAGCGGGCCGTCTGCTCGGCCACCAGGTGGGGGAGCCGGACGAAGAGGCGCCGCGAGGTGAGCCGGATACCCGAGTCCGCGACCCACCCGCGCAGGACGTCCACCCCGTGAGCGGTGCCGCGCGGTCCGGTGATCGCGACATCCTCGGCGGCCATCCCCGCCGCCTCGGCCACGGCCCGCCGGTTGACCGCCTCCTCGAATCGCGTGACCAGGGAGATCGCTTCTTTCACTCGTTCGGGATCGGCGGCGTTGCCATCAAGTGCGTGCATTTTGCACACATTACATGTGTGATTTGCACACATCAAGGGCGAGTGCGATGCTGCGCCCATGCGCACCACCGGTGACCAGGCGAACGACCCGGAGTCCGGTCCCAAGGCCGATCCCGGGTCCGGCTCCGTGGTCGACCCCGCGATGCCTCTCGCGCCCGGTGCGTCCTCTGACTCGGCGGCGGCCCCCGCCCTTTCCGGAAGTCGCCTCCCCGCCGCCGGACAGGCGGGGCCCGCGCTGTTCGCGCTGGTCCGTTACTGGTCGCGGCGCTGGCCCCAGCGGATCGCCGGTGACGACGCCGAGGGCGGGCACGTCTCGCGGGTCGTGGTCGTCGACATCATCGGCGCAAGGGGCGGAGGTGACGAGAGCGGCGGCGTCGCAGGGGCCGGGGTGGCCGGTGTGACGGGCGGTGGCGATGGGCGTACCGGCGTGCGGGCCGTCGCCGACGCCCTCGGGGTGGACCGCTCCGTGGCCAGCCGCATGGTCGCCGACGCGGTCGCCGCGGGGCTGGTACGGCGCGGCACGATGGAGCGCGACGCCCGCCACGCCGACCTGGAACTGACCGCGTCCGGCCGTGAACTCCTCGCAGCCGCCCGCCGCTGGCAGAACGACACGTTCGACGCCTTCACCGCGCACTGGCCCGCCGAGGACCGCGAGACCTTCGCCTCGCTCCTCGTCCGGTTCGCCGCCGACGCCACCGCGCCACGCCGGGAGTGATCCGGACTCCCGGGAGCCTCCCCGTCATCGCCCGCTTTGCCTGATGCGGCAAGAATCCATACCGCAAAAAATGCTCTACCAGGACAAGACCCTGGCTCTATCGACGCTCAACACATGCGGGTGTAAACACAGATGAAACCACATATAAGTGGCTATAAATCAACACCGCGTTCGCTCGGGGGAGCCTGGTAGAAGATCCCGCGTCACGTACAGGTCATCGAACGGGTGGACGTGGTCGCCGACGACGGATTTCCGGCCATCGCCGAAGCCGTTCGCCACCGGTCGCGCTGGGACATACGCGGGCGCGCGTGAAGGGCCGTCGCCGGCAGCGGAAGCGAGTCGAATCCATCGCGTTCGGCAAGGGAAACCGATCCCGTCGCCGACGGGCCGGAGACGAGCCGGTGAGGACGATCGCCCGCTCGGGGTTCCGCGAGGTTCCCCTCCGCAGCCAATCAAGATCGGAGTAGGACCGTGTGTCAGCACCTGCCCGCCTGTCCGTCCGCGGACGCCCTCGATCATGAGGCGGCTCGTCTCGTGGTCTCTCACCCTGAGCAGGGATGGGGGCTGCTCTGCAACGGTGTGGTGGTCTTCGAGGACACCGGGGAAATCCTGCCGGACGGGCGTGTCGTTCCCGCCCATCGCGCTCCCTGCGGGAGGGCGGCATGAGACCGTCCGCCGCCCTCGCCCTCGCCCTTTGCGCGGTCGCCGTTCCGTTCCCGCGCCCCTCTGCCAGAAGGGCGTCCTGGCCACTCCCGCCCATCCCGGCCTCGGTGCCCAGAGCCCGGCGGCTGATCTACGGGCAGATGACCGGGTGGGGGATCGGCGAGCAGGGCGAGATCGCCCTGCTGCTCGTCAGCGAGCTCGTCACCAACGCGTTGCGCCACGCGTGGGGACCGATCCGGCTCGCCGTCTCCTACCAGGAGGGAATGCTACGTTGCGAGGTGGACGACGCCAATCCCGCCCTTCCCTACGTGCGCGACGCCCACGGGGACGACGAGGGAGGGCGCGGATTGTATCTGCTCGATCTGCTCTCCGACCGGTGGGGCAGCGAACGCACGTCCCTGGGGAAGGTCAGCTGGTTCGAGCTGTCCGTCCACCCGCATCTCAACGGCACCGCGGCCTGAGAAGGTCGAAGGGAACCTCCCCGAGACCCGGCTCGCCGACCACGACAGGAAAGCCTCTCCTCACCGAGGGCAGAGAGGATACGGGGGACGTAGACGACATGGACCGATCGCGCCGCCCGGACGGCGGCACACCACAGGAACCGGCACGTCAGGCCCGTACGCGCATCAGAAAGGAGTCCCGGGCGATGCGCCAGACACGAATCCGCAAGCGCTCACGACGTCGCGACCGGGACGTACTGGATCTGCGGAGCCCGTCGGGAAGGCCGCTGCCGTACTGACCCCGGACGCCGGGCGTGAGCATCCCGCCCGGCGGCGAGCGCGGTCCCCGCGGCCCTTGACGTTCCCGTCCGTTCCCGTCGTCAGTGCCGTTAGGTGCCGTTAGGTGCCGGTCGGCGCCGGTCAGGTGTCTCTCGCCGGGGTGTCACGGGTCCGTGTCCGTCCCGCGTCCACGGACGGCGGGCCGGCCCGTGGAATCAGCGGATCCCGGTGCCGGTTGCAGCGTGGTGTGAAGGTTGAAATCTACTCAGACGTCGTCTGCCCATGGTGCTACATCGGCCACACCCGCTTCGCCCGTGCCGTGGAGCGCTACCGGGCCAAGGGCGGTGAGGTGGAGGTCGAGTTCAGGCCGTTCCAGCTCGCGCCGGACGCGAAGTCCAACGGTGAGCCCACGCTCACGTGGGCCGCGGCGAGGTTCGGCGGGGCCGAGCAGGCCGCGCGGATGTTCGGCAGGGTCACCGAAGTCGCCGCCGAGGACGGGCTGGTGCTGGACTTCGATCACTCGATCCAGGCCAACACCTTCGACGCGCACCGTCTCATCCGGCTCGCCGCAGAGCAGGGCAGGGGTGAGGAGGCGCTCCAGGCTCTCTTCCGCGCCCACTTCACCGACGGCCTGGACGTCGGCTCCCGCGAGGTCCTCGCCGGACTGGCCCGCGAGCTCGGCGTACAGGCCGACCTGGACGGGGAGGACGGCGCGGCGGCGGTGAAGGAGGAGCTGGCCCAGGCCCGCGCCATCGGTGTCAGCTCGGTGCCGCTGTTCCTCTTCGAGGGCCAGTTCGCCGTCTCCGGCGCCCAGCCCGAGGACACCCTGCTCGCCGCCCTCGAAGAGGTCGCCGAGCGCACCGGCCGGTCGCCGGCCGCCAGGGCCGTCAAGGCCGCCACGAACGGCGGCGACGCCTGTGACGACGAGGGCCACTGCGCCGTCTGACACCGCCGGGCGGGGTGTCCCCCCGCCCGGCGCGGGGCTCAGCCGGTCAGGCCGAGCTCTCCGGAGCGGTAGTGGCGGCGGCAGAGCACCTGGTAGCGGATCGGGTCGGCGCCCGTGTCGCCGATGACGACCTGCTCGCCGGTACGGACCATCCTGCCGCCGACCACCCGGGCGTTCAGGCGCCCGGGGCGCCCGCACCAGCACAGGACCTCGACCTGCAGGCGGCTGATCTCGTCGGCCAGCTCGAACAGCCGCTGGGTGGCGGGGAACATCTGCGAGCGGAAGTCCGAGGCCAGGCCGAAGGCGTAGACGTCGATGCCGTAGCCGTCGGTGAGGTCGGCGAGCTGCTCGATCTGGGCGACCGTGTAGAAGCACGCCTCGTCGCAGATGACGTAGTCGATGGGCTCGTGCGCGCGGACCAGGGCCACCAGGTCGAGGTCGTCGACGACCTCGACGGCCTCACTGCCCAGGCCGATCCGGCTGGTGACCTGCGGGGTGCCCGAGCGGTCGTGCTTGGTGAGCACCAGGCCACGCCTGCCCTGGCGGCCGTGGTTGTAGTTCATCTGCAGGGCCAGCGTGGACTTGCCGCAGTCCATCGGGCCGAAGTAGAAGCGCAGCACTCCGTCCCTGGAACCGGCGGGAACGGCGGAGAGGGCAGACAATTCGGTCACGGGGGGCCAGCCTAGTACTCCGGCCGTATTCCGCGATCTCCACCCCTGGCGATCGGTTCGTCGCCCTCACCTGCCGTCGGGGCGTACGGGATCGGCTCAGAGCTCGCCGCTCTCGATCGCCGCTTTGAGACCCGCCTGCGTCGCCTGGTGGGAGGAGACGCCGTTCGTCACGGTGAAGTCGATGAGCAGGATGCTCGCCTCGAAGGTGAGATGCTCGGTGACGCGCGTCCGCCCGTCGCCCAGGTCCTTGAAGACGATCTTCTGGTGCGTGACGACGTTCGGCAGCGTCCAGGTGTCGGTCTCGTAGTAGAGCTCGTCGCGGTGGATGCGCTGCTGCGCGTGCGTGTTGGAGGTGACGGGCAGCCCGGCGACCGGGATGTCCTCCACGGCCGTGAAGTTGACGTAGCGCGTTCCGGCGTCGGTCCAGTCCGCGTGGGTGACGACCCGCTTCAGGAACGAGTGCATGCCGAGGTGGTTGTTGATGTTCGAGTAGGCGTCGAACACGTGCTGCACCGGCGCGTCGATCTCAATGGAGATGTCGCGCTTGGCCTGGCTCCGTCCCGTTATCGGGAGGGGGGCGGTCAGGCACTCGTAGAACCGGTAGGTGTCCCACGCGATCTGCCACCGGGCGGCGAGCACGGGGTCGGTGTCGGCCCGGGCGGGGGTCGAGAACACGCTGAGAAGGAGGACGACGGCGGACAGCGGGGCCACGAGGAGCCGCAGGAGCTTCGTCACAGATACCTCTGAAAACCGGATGGGAGTGGTGAATGTCTTCTATCTCATCCGAGTCCTCTTTTACCGTGCCGAGCACGGATCGTGATCTTCATGTTTCGTGGACGGCCCGCCCTTGGGCACCCGTCTGAAAGATAACGATCTACAACTGGTAGTGAACTGTGAGGTATATGAGGGCGTTTGGGTGGAAGATGCGCTGGTAGAAGGGGGTGGTCCCCCATCGCCAAGTTCGGGCGTGGCCTGACTTGGCTTGACGGTGAAAACCGTGGGAGATTCCTTTTGGTCTATCGAAAAGTGGGAGAATCTGTGACGACCACCAACAACTCCGCTCCACCTCTCGGCAAGACCCCCGCCGTCGTGACCCCCGGTCCCTCCGGCGCGGAGACCACGGAGATGCCCGCGGCGCTCGCGGCGATGATGACCGAGGACGAGGCCGTCGCCGCCCGAGCCGAGGCGGCTCGCTGGCGGTACGGGTTCTACGTCGTCGTCATGGGACTCGTGGTCATCCTGATCGGCTTCGTGGTGATCGCGCTGCGCGAGGGTGACACGGCCGCGCCGTTCGCCGGGCTCGTCGGGGTCTCGGGCGCGATCATCGGCGCCTACTTCGGCGTGCAGGTCGGCCAGTCCGGCAAGGACCGGGTCGAGGCCGAACTGCGCCGTACGAACGAGATGGCCATCCGCCTCGCCGCCAAGATCCACGCGCACGACGCCGACGCGGTGATCAACACCACCATGGGTCCCCGCCGCCGCTAGGGACCACTCCCGCCGCCTCCCGGTCCGTGACCGGGGCGGCGGGACCGTCTCCGGCGAGGTCGTTCGAGGTCGTTTCCCGCCAACACTGCCCAAGGACCGGGCACAGCTTCGGCAGGGTCCGCCGATTTGCGGACTCGCCGGGACTGGGTAGACACGGGGGCATGCGCAGCGTCCGTATCGGGGTCGACACCGGAGGCACGTTCACCGACGTGGTCGCGGTGGACGAGCAGACCGGTGAGATCACCACGACCAAGACTCCCTCCACCCCCGCCAACCCGGCCGACGGGTTCATGGAGGGGGTACGGAAAGTCCTGCGGAAGGCGGCCGGTGCGGAGGACTCGGGCGACGCGGGCGACGTGGGCATGGAGGCGGTGTCGGCGGTCGTGCACGGCACCACGGTCGCCACGAACCAGCTCCTCGAAGACCGCATCGCCGACCTGGGCTTCGTCACCACCGAGGGCTTCGAGTTCATCCTGGAGATAGCCCGCCAGAGCGTGCCGGACGGCTACGGCAACTCCTACTTCTGGGTGAAGCCGCCCCGCATCGTCCCGGTGCACCGGGTCAGGACCGTCGGCGGGCGCCTGGACCACACCGGTGCCGAGGTGCGGCCGTTCGACGAGGAGCAGGCCGTCGCGGCGGCCCGCTGGTTCCGCGACCGCGGCGTCACCGCGATCGGCGTGTGCTTCCTGCACTCGTACGCCAACCCCGCCCACGAGTTGCGCATGCGGGAGGTCCTCGAACGGGAGCACCCGGACGCCGTCGTCTCGATCTCGTGCGACGTGCTGCGCGAGTACCGCGAGTACGAGCGGTCGGTCACCACCCTGGTCGACGCCGCCGTCAAACCGACCATGCGCCGCTACATCGCCAATCTGGCCGAACGCCTGGAGGAGGCGAGCCGCGCACGGGGCGCGGGCGGCCGGGCGTACGCGGAGGACGCGGAGGACGCGGGGGATTCCGGGGACTCGGGCCACCGGACGTACCGGAAGGGTGTCGTGGGCGCGGCGGCGGTGGCGTCGTCCGCGGCGGGGATCGCGCGTGCGGGGAGTGCCGGGAGGGGGAGCGGCATGCCGTTCTCCGTGATGAAGAGCAACGGCGGCGTGCTGTCCGCGGCCGAGGTCGTACACCAGCCGATCACCACCGTGCTCTCGGGACCGGCCGCGGGCGCGCTCGGCGCCGCGCTGATCGCCGCCACCGCCGGGCACCCCTCGGTGATCACCCTGGACGGCGGCGGCACCTCGACCGACGTCGCGGTGGTCGTCGACGGGGAGCCGTCCCTGACCACCGAGGGCAGCATCGGCCGTTACCCCTGCAAGATCCCGATGATCGACATCGTGACCGTCGGCGCGGGCGGCGGCTCCGTCGCGTGGATCTCCCCCGAGGGCACGCCGAAGGTCGGGCCCAGATCGGCCGGGGCCGACCCCGGCCCCCTCTGCTACGGCCGGGGCGGTACCGAGGTCACCGTCACCGACGCGCACGTCTTTCTCGGCCGGGTCCCCCCGCACCTGCTCGGCGGGGAGATCCCGCTCGACGCCGACGCCGCCCGCGAGGGGATCGAGGCGCTCGCGGGCAAGATCGGGCTGTCCCCGGAACGGACCGCGGCGGGCATCCTGGAGATCAGCGCGTTCAACCAGTCGAACGCCATCCGCCAGATCACCGTCAAACGCGGCCTGGACGTGCGCGACTTCCCCATGGTCGCCTTCGGCGGCTCGGGCCCGCTGCTGGTCTGCGGCCTGATCGACATCCTCGGCCTGCCGTCGGTGATCGTCCCGCCCGACCCGGGCAACGTCTCGGCCTTCGGGCTGCTCACCGTGGACGTCAAGAACGACTACGTGCGCACCTTCGTCACCCGCGACCTCTCCCTGGAGACCGCCGGGGAGGTCTTCGGCGACCTGGAGGGGCAGGCCGCCGCGGCCCTGGACCGCGAGGGCTTCGCCGCCGGCGCGCACGTCTACGCGCGCAGCGCCGACCTGCGCTACTACGGCCAGGCCTACGAGGTCAGGGTGCCCGCGCCGTCCGGCCCGCTGGACGAGGACTGGCGGGCCGAGGTGCTGGACCGCTTCCACACCGAGCACCGCAAGCTCTACGGGTACGGATACCGCGACGACCCCCGGCACGGCGTCGAGTGGGTCAACCTCCGTGTCTCCGGCATCGGCCCGATCACCCGGCCCGTCATCGGGCACAGGCCGCACGGCGACCCGCGGCCCGAGCCGGTCGCCTTCCGCGAGGTCTTCTACGACGAGTGGGGCGCCACCCCCATCCACCGCCGTTCCGACCTGACCGCCGGAGCGCGGGTCACCGGCCCGGCGGTCATCGAGGAGTACGGCTCCACGCTGCCGCTCCATCCCGGCTTCACCGCGACCATGGACGAGTTCGGAAACCTGGAGGTACGCCATGGGGCGGACGACAACGGCTGAATCGACGAGCGCGGCCGACCCGGTGCTGGTGGAGATCGTCGAGGGGACGCTCGCGTCGGTGGAGATGGAGGTCGAGACGGCCATCGCCCGTACCGCACGCTCACCCATGATCCGCGACGCGCACGACTTCCGCGCCGGCATCCACGACGTACGGCTGCGCAAGCTGACCGGCAGGTCCTACTCGGCGCTGGTCCAGCCGATCGTCAGGGACTTCCCGATCGGCGAGATGAGGCCCGGCGACGTGTTCTTCCACAACGACGTCTACCTGTCCGAGGGCGGCATCGGGCACCTGCCCGACCTGTGCGTGACGGTCCCGGTCTTCCACGACGGGCAGGTCGTCGCCTTCGTGCAGGCGTTCGGCCACCACGACGACATCGGCGGGGCCGTACCGGGCTCCATGCCGAGCAACGCGCGCAGCGTGTTCGAGGAGGGGCTGATGGTCCCGCCGATCAAGCTGTGGGACGAGGGCGTGCCCAACCGGGCGGCACTCACGATCATGACGCGCAACTCCCGGATGCCCGACTCCCTCGCCGGAGACCTGGACGCCGAGTGCTCGGCCTGCCTGATGGGCGCCCGGCGGCTGGGAGAGCTGTTCGACCGGTACGGGCGCGAGGCGGTCGAGGCGTGCTTCGACGCGATCATCTCCAACACCACAGAGACGTTCCGCAGGGAACTGCTGGCCAAGATCCCCGAGGGCACGCACGTGTGGGAGGACTACGCCGAGCACGACGGCGTCGACGAGCCCCGCCTGCACACGCAGCGGATGACCCTCACCGTCGACCACTCCGCCGAGGTGCCGCTCGTCATCGACTTCACCGGCACCTCCCCGCAGGCCAAGGGCCCGATCAACCACGCGGGCGACTACGCCGACGGGGTGTTCCTGAAGAAGTGGCTGGCGCCGATCCTGCGCAACCTGGCCGACACCCCCGAGCGGATGGCCGAACTCGACGTCAACGAGGGGGTCGTCCCCCTCATCGAGATGCGGTTCCCCGAGAAGGGCACCCTGCTCACCCCGATCTTCCCCGCCCCCACCAACGCCCGCACGTTCGTGATCCTGCGCCTGCTGGGCGTGCTGGCCGGGGTGCTGGCCAAGGCGACCGGCGGCCGGATGCCCGCCGACCAGGAGACCATCCGCTACACCGGCGTCTACGGCGACGGCGCCGACGGCACTCCGTACCTGATGAGGGAGGTCCTCGGCGGCGGCTCCGGCGGCCGGTGGTACGCCGACGGCGAGGACACCATCCACGTGGTGCCCGACTCGCGCAACATCCCGGTCGAGTTCGCCGAGTCCCGCTGGCCGTTCCGGGTCGAGCGGCTCGGCCTGGCCCGCGACTCCGGCGGTCCCGGCCTCTACCGGGGCGGCCTCGGCTACGACAAGCACCTGCGGATGCTCCGCGACGCCTCGTTCATGTCCATCGCTGACCGCTCGATCCTGTCGTGCTGGGGCGTGAACGGCGGCCGCGCCGGACGGCCCTTCGTCGTGGAGATCGAGGGCAGGGAGATGGAGGGCCTGGTGGACGACTCGCCGGTCCGGGCCGGTGAGATCATCCGGGTGCGCACCACGGGCGGGGGCGGCTGGGGCTCCCCGCTGGACCGCGACCCCGCCCTGGTGGCCGCCGACGTCCGCGACGGCAAGGTCTCCGCCGAGGGCGCCCGCGACGACTACGGCGTTGTCCTGTACGGCGACCCCGACGACCTCCGGGTGGACGCCGAGGCCACCGCGACCCGTCGCGCCGGGCTCCGCGCCCTCCTCCCGGGCGATCCGGCCGACCGGCCCTTCTTCGACCGGGGTCCGGGCTTCCCCACCCTGTCGGGCGGCCTGCCGTACGCGGAGGTGGACCTCATCTGACGCTCGCGGGGCGCTCGTGAAGCGCTCGCGGGGCGCTCGTGAGGCAGCTCACCTCCGGTGGCGGAGGGTGCGGGTGACGGTGAGCCCGCCGAGGGCGAGGACGCCGGCCAGCAGGATGCCGGTCTCGGTCCAGCAGACCGCAGGTCACCAGGATCTGCGCGCGATGCTGTCGCCAGGCCAGCCAGAACAAGGAGGAATCCCTTCAGGTGGTACGCCCGGTTCACCCGGGTGGTCCCGCACGAGGGACCGCGCGAACCCGCCGGTCTCGTGCCGGTTCCGTACGGCCGAGGCGGGGGGGATCAGCGGGTGGAGGTCAGGGTGGGGCGGGGGAGGGCCGCGAGGTCCGGGCGCTTGGCCAGTGCGACGGTGAGCGCCACCTGCGTGCGCTGCCCGCCCGGCGCCCGTCGCGCACCCAGCGCACCAGGTCCGCGCGCAACCGCGCGCGGTCGCCCATGGAGGTCTGACCCAGCGACCGCTCCACGAACGTGCCCTGCCCCGGCCGCCCGCTGACCAGGCCCTCACGCTCCAGCTCGCGGTACGCCTTCAGCACCGTGTTCGGATTGATCGCCAGCTGGGCCACGACCTCCCCGGCCGTCGGCAGCCGGTCACCCGGCCGCAGCACGCCGAGCCGCAGCGCGTGCCGTACCTGGTGCACCAGCTGGAGGTACATCGCCACCCCGGAACCCCGGTCGAGGCGGAATTCGATCAACGTCTCCACCCTTTCACCAATTAAGTAGTGGAAGGGTGGAGCTCGAGCCGGGGAATGTCGAGCTCCGCATCAGGACGGCCCGGCCGCGCGTGGGCCGCCTCCCGGGTCCGTGGCGTCTCCCGGGTCCGCGGCGCCTTTCGGGTCCATGGCGCTTTTCGGGTCCGTGGTGAAGACGCGGTCGAGGTGGTAGTCGATGACGCGCCGGACCTCGGCCATCGTGCGCCGGCCGTGCAGGACGTCCATGCCCAGCCCGGTGACCCCGGCCACCAGGAGGTCGGCCTCGTGGTGCGGGTCGAGCCCCGGCGCGGCCGTCCCGTCGCGCCGCGCCTGCCCGATGACACCGGCGACCAGTTGCTCGAGGGGCTGGGCGTCGTGCAGGAAGGCCGAGGCCAGCGCGGGATCGGTGAGGCTGCGGGCGTAGTAGGCGGCGAGCACCCGGAGGGCAGCTCGGCGCTGGTCGTCCAGCGGCAGGAACTCGCCCAGGATCGCCCGCAGCAGGGCACGGGGGTCGGAGGGGTCGACCGAGGCCATCCGTGCCCGGGCGTGCCGCTCGTTGTCCTCGTTCAGCAGCCGGAGCGCGGAGACGAGGAGCCGGTGCTTGCTGTCGAAGTGGTACTGGACCACCCGCAGCGACACCCCGGCCTCGGCGGCGACCTCCCGCATGCTCGCCGCGTCCAGCCCGCGCTCTGCGGCGACGCGCCAGAGCGCCTCGCTGATCTCCCGGCGCCTGGACGACCGCGTGCCCGGCGCGGGAGCCGGGGGCGCGACGGGCGGGTTCTTCCTCCGCCGGTACGCCTTGGCCTGGCAGCCGCGCGAGCAGTACGCCGGAGGCCGCCCTCGCGTCACCGTCGGCAGCGGGGTGCGGCAGACCTGGCAGGCCGCCCTGTTTTCATCACGCACCCTCAAAGCATATTCCCAATAATCTGTGATGTAAGTCGTGGATTATCCAGATCAGAAGCCTTTTAATTCATGATCGTTTGATACGTTTGTATCGTTCTTGGGTCACACATGAGGAGGTTCGCGATGAACGAGGCCTGGTACCGGCTGGGAATGCTCTTGGTGCTCGCCGCGGGTGTCTGGGAGGGGCCGATAGCGATCATCTTCCGGGCGTTCACCGACAAGGCCCCCAACGCCCTGACCGCGGCCAACTACCTGCCCGCCCCTTGGTGCCACCTCGCGGCGGCGGGCGCGACGGTCGCAGCCCTGGCCGTGGTCGCGGTTCTGGACGCCGCGCACAAGCGGGTCCTGGCTCGCGAGGAGCGGCCGGGCGGCAGGTGATCGTCACCGGTTCCGTGTTCCGGCCGGGCGGACTCGTGTGTTGGTCCGGACAGGTGCTAGCCTGAACGTAGTTGCGGTTGTGGTACCCATGAAACTTTGTGTGCACCTGACGGATAACCCTTCAGGTGCATTTTGTTTTCCCGGTCATCTCCGGATGGGCTCATCGCGGCGACGCGAGATTCACGCGGTGTGGATCTCGGCTCTGCCCCCTATCGAAGGAGAATGATCATGGCGACTGGCACCGTTAAGTGGTTCAACGCGGAAAAGGGCTTCGGCTTCATCGAGCAGGACGGCGGCGGCGCCGACGTCTTCGCCCACTACTCCAACATCGCCGCCCAGGGCTACCGTGAGCTGCAGGAGGGCCAGAAGGTCTCCTTCGACGTCACGCAGGGCCAGAAGGGCCCGCAGGCGGAGAACATCGTTCCCGCCTAGTAGCACAGGCACATCACGGGCCGGGGCCCGCACCTTTCTCAAGGTGCGGGCCCCGGCTCGTGTCGTATCCCCGTCCGTACGCCGGGATCCACGGGGTGCCGGGGACGGGAACCCCGCCGGAACGCCCCATCGAGACCACCGGGCAGAGGTGATATCCGGTCCCGGCGATCACGATTTACCCGTATCCGATGACCGGCGGCCAGACAGACGCGACGATTGCGGCGTGAGGCCACGCACGCCGCCATGGCGGCTGATAGTCGCCGCGTTCGCGATCGCGGCGCTGGCGACCCTGGTCGCCCTGGTCGTCCGGGCTCTCGACTTCGACGCCAAGGTCAACATCGCCGAGGTGGCGGCGGTGCTCCTGCCCGCGGCAGTGACGGTCGCGGGGGTGTTGGCGTGGTACCGGGGTCATGCGGCCCGGGCCGCGGCGCTCAGGGCCCCGCCGGGCGAGGACATGCTGGCCGAGGCCAGGGACGTGCTGGCCCACCTCGTACGGCGGCAGTGGCGCGAGGAGTCACGGCTGCGATCTCTGGACGACCCCGTACCGATCCCGGTCGCCTGGCAGCTCAGCGTCAACGCGGCCCTGATGAGCGCGCCGCGCCTGATCAGCCAGGGTGAGCCGGGCTTCGCCGTGAACAGCGCCGACATCGTCGGCCTGGCCGAGAAGTTCCGCGCGCTGTCCCGGCGTCGGCTGGTCATCACGGGCGGGAGGGGCATGGGCAAGACCACGCTGGCGGTGCAGCTGCTGCTGCGCCTGGTCGCCACCCGCGCGGCCGACCAGTCGGCCGCTGGTGACGGGGAGATCGTGCCGGTCCCCGTGCTGTTCCCGATCAGCGGCTGGGACGTCCGCGCCCACCCGCGCCTGCACGACTGGCTCAAGGTTCGCCTGGCCCAGGACTATCCCGCGCTCGCCTCTCCCGCGCTGGGACCGGACGTCGCCGCCGCGCTGGCCGAGCGCGGCCACATCCTCCCCGTGCTGGACGGGCTGGACGAGCTTCCCGAACAGGCCCGTGCCGAGGTCATCGAGGCGCTGAACGCGTCACTGGCCACCGGCGACCAGCTCGTTCTCACCAGCCGTACCGCCGAGTTCGCCGCCGCCGTCGGTCGCGCCGGCCGGGTGATCACCGGCGCCGCCGTCATCACTCCCAGGCTTCTCAGCCCCGCGACCGCTGTCGACTACCTGAGAGCCTGCCTGCCGGCCGATCCGCCGGAATCATGGCGGGAAGTCCTGGCCGCGCTCGCTGCCCGGACCACCCCCGGCCTGACCGAGCTCGCCTCCACCCCGCTCGGCCTGTGGCTGATCCGCGCCGTCTACATCGCGCCCGGCGCCGACCCCACGCCCCTGACCGGAGCATTGGGCGGCGACGCCTCCGCGCTGCGCTCTTCCATGCTGGACCAGCTCATCCCGGCGCTCATCAAGGCCCGCCCGCCCAGCGACGACCCCGCCGACCACTTCCGGCCCCGCACCCGGCTCGACGCCCTCGCCACCCGCCGGTACCTGGCCTACCTGGCGTTCCACTTCCAGCCCACCACCCGTGACATCGCCTGGTGGCGCATCGCCGGCACCGCCTCCCACGGCTTCCGGCTGGGTGTGCGGCTCGCGTTCGGGCTGCTGGCCGGCCTCGTGCCGGGGATCGTGATCGGGCTCATGAGCGAGGGCTTCGCGAACGTATGGGTGGTCGGGTCGGCGAGCACGGTCGCGGTCGGGCTCGGGGTGGGGTTCGCGGCGCGCTCCTGGTTCGACGAGCCACCCGGCTACGCCGAGCTCCGCCTGCGAGGGAGGACCCTCCTTCTGCTCCGCTCGCTGGGCAGGCATCTCGCACGCTGGCTGGGTGCGGTGCTGGCATTCGCGCTGGGGGCGACGATCGCCGCCGAGATCGTGGCCGCGGTCTTCGAGGTCGAGGCGGGCTTCGAGGTCGGGGCCTCGCTCGCCTTCTCGTTCGGGCCCCTGCTGGCGTTCGGCGGCGGGCTCGCGGTGGGGCTGGTGAGGTGGGCGGAGCAACCCACCCTCACGCTGGTCAGGACGCCGGTCTCCAGCTGGCGCGCCGACAGGGCCCTGACCCTGCTTCGGGTGGCCGCGGGGGCGGTGTTCGGCTCGGCGGCGACGTACCTGGGCGGGATCGCGCTCTTCGGCGTCGAGAACGACGGTCTCCTTGACCTCCTCGCCGGGCTCGCGGCGGCCGTGATCGTCGGCTTGGTGTTCGGGCTGGTGGCCGGGCCGATCGTCGGGAGGCATCACGCGTGGCTGGTCTGCGTCCTGTCGGTGACCGGGCTGGCCGCGGCGGGACGGCTGCCCTGGGGGATCATGCGCTTCCTCGACGACTGCCACCGGCTGACGCTGCTGCGCGCCGCCGGGCCCGTCTACCAGTTCCGCCACGCCGAGCTGCACGACCATCTGGCCGCCGTCCACACGCGGACGAGAACGAGCCGCGCGCCGGACGAGGCGGCCCCGGGAGGCTGATCGCGAGGCCGGGATCGCCCGGCTCATGTCTCGTAGGCGAGCGCTTTTTGCAGATGGAAGTCCGCGATGTCAAGCATCCACTCCCGGTCGGGGAAGTCGCCCTCGGCGATGCGAAGCGGGCCGCCGACCAGGTCCAGGTGCATGACGTACTGGTAGTACGTGACCCGTCGCGGGTCGAGGTCCGGGTTGCGGAGCGCCTCGTAGTGCGGGCCGAAGCGCATCCGCATCCAGCAGTGCTCCACTTCGATGTCGGCGTACATCAGGCCTTTGATGTCGATGATGACGGGCTCCCCGTCCGGCCCGACGAGCGTGTGCTCCGCGCAGCGCTCGCCGTGGACCACGCCGAGCTCCGCGCGCGGTTCGAGTGCGGTCTGCAGGGTGCCGAGCTTCTCCCGCAGCATCGCCTCGCCCTCGGCCGCGCGGGCGTCGCGGGACACGGCGGTGGCGAGGTTCACCAGCGCGCGCTCCAGGAAGGGACACCAGCAAGAAGGACATTCGTGCCTCGTGCCGGGAGTCGATGGGGACGCGTCCTCGCGGGCACGGCGTCCCGGCCTTCGTGCGGACGGCCGGTCGCGTCTTACCCGCCGCAGATGGAGTAGCGCCTGCTGCTGCGGTAGTCGTGGATCAGCCAGCCCTTCTCGGTCTTGCTCAGGGTCAGGGTTCCCAGCCTGTTGGGGGTCTCCGACGGCTTCTCGCCCTCGGGGAGGGGCCATCCCTTGCCGCAGTATCCACTGACCTCCGCCTGGGTGCCTTCCGTCTTGAGGCCGGAGGGAACCATCTTCCGATAGGCGTCCGCGTCGGTGATCTTGCCGTGGAACAGGTTGACGGCCTGTTCGCAGGTGCTCATCTCGTTCTCGCGCGCGAACAACTCCTACGCGGCCGGCGACATCAGAGCGCAGGCGTCCTCGCCCTTGTCGTCGGCGATGAACGCGGTGAGTCTCGTCAACGTCTCCTGCGGCGTGTCCGCCCCTTCGGGCTCACCGCTGCCACAGCTTGCGACGGCCAGGGAGGACAGTAGAAGGACGAGCGGCAGGCGGTACGGACGCATGTTCTCCCCATCGAATGGCCAAGTAGTGCAGTCGCCGCCGACCTTATCTATTTTTATAGGGATTTATCTGTCTTTTTACTGGCATCTATAAATATGGGAAAGTCTTATTGATGTAGATAAGCAGGTCTTTAGTGGCGAAAGTTACATCAATGACACTTCGTCCGTATCAGGTTTCGCGCGAGCCGATCAGGGGCTGTGGCCGAGCCGGGCCGACGTCCGTGGTCGGCCGCGATCAGGGGGCACAGGTCAGGTGCTTGACCGCCGAGGACGAGCGGCTCACCCAGGCGCGGCATGGAAGGGCTCTCGGATCTCCGGCCTACTGGTCCGCGGTGGTCGGTCCGCCTGGTCCGCCGGAGTGTCCGATGTCGCGCCTGGGTGAGCCGGTACGTGGGTGACCCCAGGTCTTCCCGGCCGAGGCCATGAGGGAGATCGTGACGAACACGTCTCATGATCTCGCCCCCTCCCGTCCCGCTCGGTGACGGTATGGGAGATCATGGGTGTGCCCCCGTCCGGATGTCGTGCCAAGTGGTCTCATGGCAAACGGGCCGGGAACGGGGAGCCCTTGCCGGCCGGGCCGGCCGCCACGCACCGGAGGTTGATCTTGCAGGGAGCACTCGGCGACATCGTCGTCCTCGATCTCTCTCGCGCGCTCGCGGGCCCGCACGCCGCGCAGATGCTCGGTGACCTGGGCGCCCGGGTGATCAAGGTGGAGCATCCCGCGGGAGGTGACGAATCGCGGGGCTGGGGCCCGCCGTTCGTCGGTCCTGACCAGGACATCTCCACCTATTTCCTGGCGGCCAATCGCAACAAACAGTCGATCGCCGTCGACCTCAAGTCCGCCGAGGGCAGATCGCTCGTCGAGCGCCTGGTGCGGCAGAGCGACGTGCTGGTGGAGAACTTCCGCACCGGCGTCATGGACCGGCTGGGCTTCTCCGTCGAACGGCTGCACGAGCTCAACCCCCGCCTGGTCATCCTGTCGATCACCGGTTTCGGCCATGACGGCCCGGAGGGCGGCAGGCCCGGTTACGACCAGATCGCGCAGGGCGAGGCGGGGCTGATGAGCCTGACCGGCCCGTCGCCCGAGGAGCCGTACCGGGTGGGCGCCTCGGTCGCGGACCTGCTCGGCGGTATCCACGGCGCGTACGGGGTGGTCGCCGCGCTCTACGAGCGGGAGCGGACCGGGCGGGGCAAGGTGGTGCGGACCTCGTTGCTGGCCGCGGTGACCGGGGTGCACTCCTACCACGGGACGGCCTGGACGGTCGGCGGCCAGGTGCCCCGGGCGGGCGGTAACCACCACGCCTCCATCGCCCCGTACGGCGCCTTCCGCTGCGCCGACGGCATGATCCAGATCGCGGTGGCGAACGACACGCAGTGGCACAAGGTCGCTGCCCTGCTCGGGTTGGACGTCGAACCATATGTCGCCAAATACGCGTCCAACCGGGAAAGATTTACGCATCGGGATGAGCTGATCTCCGACATGGAGCGGGCGCTCACCAAGCACGACCGGGCCCACTGGCTGGCCGCGCTCGGCGAGGCCGGGGTGCCCGCCGGGGCCGTCAGGTCCCTCGACGAGGTCTACGCCTGGGACCAGACCCGTTCCCAGGGCCTGGTCGTCGAGGTGGACCATCCCGTGCTCGGCACCATCGAGCTGCCCGGACCGCCGCTCCGCTTCGACGGCGACCCTCCCCTGCGCCACGCCGCCCCGCCCGCTCTCGGCGAGCACGACGACGAGGTCCTCGCCTGGCTGGAGGCGCGCGAGCGATGACAGGCACACCCCCCGTCCACACCCGGACGCCGTCCCGCGGAGCGCGGGTATGACCCCGGCACGGCCCGGCGCGCGCACGCTGATCGACACCTTCCTCGACCCGGGTACGTGGCGGTCGTGGGACGAGCCGCCCGCCGACCCCGCCGCGCCCGGCTCGGGGTACGCCGAGGAGCTGGCCGCGGTCCGGGTCAAGACGGGATACGACGAGTCGGTGATCACCGGGGAGGGCCTGCTGGACGGGCGCCGGGTGGCGATCGTCGTGTGCGAGTTCTCCTTCCTGGCCGGTTCGATCGGGGTGGCCGCCGCCGAGCGGCTCACCGCCGCGGTCGAGCGGGCCACCGCCGAGGGGCTCCCGCTGCTGGCCGCCCCCGCCTCGGGCGGAACCCGGATGCAGGAGGGCGCGGTGGCCTTCGTTCAGATGGTGAAGATCACCGCCGCGGTGGCCGCGCACCGCGCCGCCGGGCTGCCGTACGTCGTCTACCTGCGCCATCCCACCACCGGAGGCGTCTTCGCCTCCTGGGGGTCGCTCGGGCACGTCACCGCCGCCGAGCCGGGCGCGCTGATCGGGTTCCTGGGACCGAGGGTGTTCGAGTCGCTGCACGGCTACCCGTTCCCCGAGGGCGTCCAGGTCTCCGAGAACCTCTTCGCCCACGGCCTGGTCGACGCGGTCGTGTCGGCGGAGGACGCCCGCCGGGTCGCGATACGGGCGCTCGCCGTGCTGTGCGCCCCCCGCCGGGACCTGGATCCGGGGCCCGAGCCGGACGAGCGGGTCCCGACGGTCCAGGCGTGGGACGCGATCAGCCGCTCCCGCCGCGACGACCGTCCCGGGGTGCGGGCGCTGCTCAAGCTCGGCGCCTCCGACGTCACCCCGCTCAACGGCACCGGCGTGGGCGAGAACGACCCCGGGCTGATCCTCGCCCTGGCCAGGTTCGGCGAGGCTCCCGCGATCGTGCTCGGCCAGGACCGGCGGCACCAGCGGATCGACGCCCCGCTCGGCCCGGCCGGGCTCAGGGTCGCCAGGCGGGGCATGCGCCTCGCCTCCGAGTTGGGGCTGCCGCTGGTCACCGTGATCGACACCGCCGGGGCCGCGCTGTCCAAGGCGGCCGAGGAGGGCGGCCTGGCGGCGGAGATCGCCCGTTCGGTGGCCGATCTGGTGATGCTCGACGCCCCGACGGTGTGCCTGCTGCTGGGGGAGGGGGCGGGCGGTGCCGCGCTCGCGCTGCTCCCCGCCGACCGGGTGCTGTGCGCCCAGCACGGCTGGCTGTCGCCGCTGTCTCCCGAGGGGGCCTCGGCACTGCTGTACCGGAGCGTCGACTTCGCCCCGGAGATCGCCGCGGCGCAGGGGGTGAGGTCCACCGACCTGCGCAGGGACGGCCTCGTCGACCGGATCATCCCGGAGTTCCCCGACGCCGCCTACGAGCCGGAGGCGTTCTGCGTCCGGGTCGCGCGCACCCTGGAACACGAGATCGCGGGACTGCTGGGCCAGGCCCCCGCCGACCGCCTCGCCGCCAGGCTGGCCCGTTACCGGCGGCTCGGCGTGAGCTGAGAATCCCCGGCCCGGGGGACGGCGGCATCACCCGTACGGATGCCGGACGCCCCCGGGGCCCGGAGGTGGCCGTCGGCGGTTGACCTCAACTCTGGTTGAGGTCTCATCCTGATGACCATGACCGATCCGACCACGCCCGCGAAGCCGATCACGCCGACCACGCCGACCGCGCCGGTTACGGCCGGGCGGCGGGAGTGGGCGGGCCTCGCCGTGCTGGCGCTGCCCGCCCTCCTCGCCTCCCTCGAACTGACCGTCACCAACCTCGCGTTACCCGCCATCGGCAGGGATCTGGCGGCGAGCGGCACCCAGTCGCTGTGGATCGTGGACGTCTACGCCTTCCTGCTGGCCGGGTCGCTCATCACCATGGGCGCGCTGGGCGACCGGATCGGCCGCCGCCGGTTGCTGCTGATCGGGGCGGTGGCGTACGGCCTGGCCTCGGTCCTGGCCGCCTACGCGCCCGACGCCGGGAGCCTGATCGTCGCCCGGGGGCTGATGGGTGTCGCCGGATCGACGCTGATGCCCTCCACACTCTCCCTGGCCACGTCCATGTTCTCCGATCCGCGGCAGCGGGCGACGGCCATCGGGATCATCGTCGCCAGCGTCTCGGGAGGCACCGCGATCGGCCCGCTGGTGGGGGGGTGGTTGCTGGAACGCTTCTGGTGGGGGTCGGCGTTCCTGCTGGCCGTACCCTTCATGGCGGTGCTGCTGGTCGCGGGCCCGCTCCTGCTGCCGGAGCGCAGGGACGCCGCCGCGGGGCGGCTGGACGTCGCCGGCGCGCTGCTGTCACTGGGCGCGGTGCTGCCGCTGGTCTACGGGCTCAAGCGGATCGCGGCCGACGGCCCGGAGGTGACGTCCGCGGTCGCGGTCGTGACCGGGCTCGCGCTGGCGGCGGTGTTCGTCCGCAGGCAGCGCACGCTGGCCGATCCCCTCGTCGATCTGCGGCTGTTCGCCGGACGGACGTTCAGCGCCGCGGCCGCCACGCTGGCGCTCGGCATCTTCGTGCTGTGGGGTTCCAACTACGCCGTCGCGCAGTACCTGCAGCTGGTGCACGGCCTGTCGCCCCTGGAGGCGGGCCTGTGGACGGCGCCCTCGGCGGCGGGGGTCATCGCCGGCTCCCTCCTGGCCCCCCGGATCGCGCGGAGGATCCCGCCTTCCATCGTGATCGCCACGGGCCTGGCCGTGTCCGCGGCCGGCTATCTCGTGCTCACCCGGACGCAGGGGACGGGCGGGCTCGCCGTCCTCGTGTCCGGTGCCGTCGTCGTCTCCGCGGGGCTGGGGCCGATGATGGCGCTCGCCACCGACCTGGTCGTCGGCTCCGCGCCGCCTCGCCGGGCCGGTGCCGCGGCGGCGATCGCCTCGGTGGCGCCCCAGTTCGGCGGCGCGCTCGGCATCGCGGTCCTCGGCAGCGTCATCACCGCGGTCTACCGGAGCCGGATCTCACCGGCGGAGGTTCCCGAGGCCGCCCGCGACAACCTCAACGCCGCGGTGGCGGTCGCGGGGAGCCTTCCCGGACGGCTCGCGTCCGGACTCCTCGACACGGCGCGCACCGCGTTCGTCCAGGGCTTCCACCTGACCGCTGCGATCAGCGCCGTCCTGATGGCGGGCGTCGCCCTGCTGGTGGTGATCCTGCTCCGCGAGGACGCCGGGCGATGAGACGCTCCCGGCCGATCGACGGGCCGACCGGCAGACCGACGGCCGACCGGCGGTCGGGCCCGGCTCGCGGCTCCCGGCCGGCCGGTGAGCCCGCCCCGCGGGTGCGCCGGGAGCGTTACGGCTCGGCGCCCTCCGGGGCGAGCGGGACGGGCAGGCGCTCGATCCTGATGGAGAAGACCTCGTCGCGGGGGACGACGACCTCGTACGCCCCGTGGTCGACCATCCAGTAGCCCAGTGCCTCGGCCTTCATCCCGCTGTGCCCGGTGTAGGCGATGTGCAGGCTCTCCTCGCCGTTCTCCTCGGAGACGTCGAGGACCAGGCACGGCTCCCCGCCGAACGCGCCGACCGTGCGGACCAGCACCAGCCAGTCGAGGTCCTCGCGGGCGACGACCAGCCGCCAGTAGCCGGAGGCCGCCTCGAAGCCCTTCTGCGCCTCCTCGTTGAACAGCACCACCTCGGCGCTGCCGGGCCCGAGGGCCGCGGCGTACGTACGGCCCAGGTAGCGGGCGGCGAACCCCGAGGCCACCGGCTCGATCTCGGCGCTCATGAGGCGGGCCGCCAGCTCAGGCCGTCGTAGAGGCCGAAGAGGCGCTCCTCGCCGGGGACCACGTGGATGATCTCGGCCCCCGCGGGGATCGGCATGGGCGTGGTGTGGAACTGCGGCACGACGTGCTCCCGCGAGGTGGTGAAGCCGTTTCCGGTGAAGGGCGGTGAATCGTTCCAGTCACCGCCCATGTGCGGGCCGTACGGCACGACGTAGGCGTCCATGTCGCGGGCGAACCAGCGCATCAGATAGATCTCCGGGACCGTCGCGGTCAGCTCCGAGCCCTCGAACCCCAGGTCGAGGCCGGCGAAGAGCTGCGCGGGGGTGGTCAGCTGCGCGCAGTCCTGAACCCGGTAGACGTACCCGGAGATCACGGTGCGTCTGCCGGCCAGATAGGGCACGAGCAGCCGAGGCGGTATGACCTTCTGCATCTGCGTTCTACGCCCAGGTGGCTCACTCACGGTCGGCATTTTACGATCTGCCGACCTGGAGCCGCCGGTGTTCCAGGCACGGCAGGGCATTCCGGGTGGCAATCGTGATCTGCGCGTCGATTTCGCACGTCTGTACGGCGGCTGTGGGTCCCATATCGGTGCGTACCACTCCCATCGGATCGACCAGCATGCTCCGCCCGATCCCGAAGCCGTCGCGGGCCTCCGGGTTCGGCGCCTGGCCCACGGCCGCGACCCAGGTGGTGTTCTCGATCGCGCGGGCCCTGACGAGGGTGGTCCAGTGTTCTTCCTTCATCGGCCCCGAACCCCATGCGGCGATCACCGCGAACATCTCGGCCCCCAGGTCGACCAGGGCCCGGGTGAGCTCGGGGAAGCGGATGTCATAGCAGGTGACCAGGCCCACCCGGATCCCGGCCAGCTCCACCACGACCGGCGTGTCGCCCGGCGCGACCAGCTCGGACTCGCGGGCGCCGAAGGAGTCGAACAGGTGGATCTTCCGGTAGGCCGCCTCGATCGAGCCCGAGGGGCCGATGGCGACCGCGGTGTTGTGGACCCGGCCCTCGCCGGGTTCGAACACCCCCGCGATCACCGACAGGCGGTGCTCCCGCGCCGCCTCGGCCAGTCCGGTCACGAACGGCCCGTCCAGCGGCTGGGCGAGGTCGGTGACGCGTTTGCCGTACCGGGTGAGGGCGGCCTCCGGGAGGATCGCCAGCCCGGCGCCGCCCGCCGCGGCCTCGGCGAGGGCGTCGCGGGCACGGCTGAGGTTGGCGGCGGGGTCTTCGGCCACCGGGATCTGGCAGAGGGCGATGCGCGTCACGGATGTGACCCTATCCGTCTGTTCGGCACTCGTTCCAACCACGTGAGGCTCCGCCACGCCCATTCCAGCGGCCCGTACCTGAACCTGGCCAGCCACGCGCGGCTGAACAGCACCTGAAGCGCCAGGACGGCGACGGAGAGCGCCACGCCGGCGAGCCGGGTCGTGTCCGCGACGAGCAGGGGTACGAAGACCAGGATGATCGGGGTGCTCACCAGATAGTTCGTCAGCGCCATCCGGCCGAGCGGGGCCAGCACCGCCAGCAGCGGGTCGCGCAGCCGGGTCCGCAGCAGGAGCAGCATCCCGGTGCCGTAGGCCGTGGCGACGGCGAGCCCGGCGGCCGGGTGGACGTACGCGCGGAAGAGGAGGGGGTCCTTGGCGATGCGCACCCAGAGCCAGGTGAGCGTCACGCCCAGCACCGCGCTCGCCACGAACGCCGGCGGCAGCAGCCACCCGGGCGGCGGGCGCTCCATCAGGACCATGCCCAGCAGGAACAGGCCGGGAACGAGGATGATCCCGCCGCCCTGGTACACCGCCCACGCGGTGAGGGCGACGCCCAGCACCGCCACCGCGGGCCGGGGGAGGAACGAGGCGGGCAGCAGGACCAGCGCCCCGAAGATCGCGTAGGGAAGGAGCACCTCGCCCGAGTTGAAGATCTGGTGGACCGCGCCGAGGGCGGCGAGCACCGCCAGCCTGCGCAGCAGCACGGCCCAGGGGTGTTCGGTCCGGTCGGCCGCCGACCTCAGGAAGAGGACGAAGCTCAGCCCGAACAGGAACGAGAAGATCGGGTAGAACCTGCTCTGCAGCAGGTTGTCGATCGCCCAGTCGACCGCGTTGCGATCGGACTCGCCCAGGTGGTCACGCGTGTGCTGCCAGGTGTTGACCACCATGATCCCGCACACCGCGAAGCCGCGGAGCGCGTCGAGCGCGTGGAGCCGGGCCGCTCCGGTCGGTTGCGCCGCTCCGGCCGGTCCGGCCGGTGAGGCTGCTCCGGCCGGATCGATCGGATCGGTCGGCTGGGTCGGTCGGGTCACAGCAAATAGACGTACCATCCCATAATCACCTACGCATAGACGACCCACCCGGTTGCCGGCGCCCGGACCGGATCGCGCGGCCGGTCCGACGGCGCGGCCGGCCATCGCGAGAGAAATTCGTTCCGGGGGCGCGGGCACGGCGCTCGGCGGTGACCGGCTCTCACGCCGGCGGGCCGGTGAGCGCCTCCAGCCTTTCCGTGATCCGGGCGACCACCATCCGCTGCGCGGGGTTCAGGGCGTCGCGCAGGTACTGCTCGAAGAGGCCGTACAGCTTCCCGTCGATGAGGTCGATGCCCCCGTCCCACCCGGTGAACTCGGCGAGGATCGTCCCCAACCGGTCGGTGAAGTCCTCGACGAGGCGGTCGGCGACCGCCGGATCCGCGTCCGCGTCCAGTCGCTCGAAGCGCCGGGCGTGACCCGCGTGTCCCCAGAGCGGCGTAGAGGCCGCCGCCCACGAGGGTTCCAGCGGCGATCGCAGTGAGCACGAAACCGAGTGTCTCCGGGCGGCCGATCAGCGTGAAGTGCGCGGGCAGGACGATTCCCCGCAGGGAGACGATCACGGTGATCAGCACCAGGTTGAGCATCGTGACCGCGAGCAGGAACCGGTCGCGCCGGAACAGCACCCGCCAGCCCTCCTTCAACAGCCCCCACCCCGAAGCGGGCGGAGACACGGGGGTGGCCCCGGCGGGGATCACGCCGACGTTCCTCGGGATCAGGAGCGTGAGCATCGCCGCTGCGGACGAGGTGCCGGCCGTGATCCACAGCACCATGGACCCGTCGAACAGGGCCAGCAGACTCCCGGCCGCGGCCGGCCCGATCACCATGATCAATGCGCCGAGGCCCTCCCTGATGCCCATGAGCCGGTGCGCGGGGATGCCGCCGTTCCGCACGATCGCGGGCAGGAGCGCCTCGCGGGCCGTCATCCCCGGCACGTCACCGACCACGCCGACGATGCCGAAGAGGATGAGCCACCCCAGGTTCAATCCGGTCACGAGGTCGACGACGGGCAGGGCGGCCAGCGACGTGGCGGAGACCAGATCGGTGATCACCGACGACGTGCGCCTGTTGATCCGGTCGATCACGACGCCCATGACCAGACCCGAGACGAAGGCCGGCACCGCGGTGGCGGCGGAGAGGACTCCCGCGGAGAGGACGCTTCCCGTCGTCTGCAAAACGATCAGGGGAAGAGCCACCGCGGTAATCGAGTTTCCCAGCAACGACAGGGCGTACGAGGCCAGGTAGATCAGGGGAACGGGCTTCATGCCCCCAGTGGAAACCATGACCTTACGTCGGGGGCAAGTGCCGGAGCCGGGGCGGGTTCGAGCGACCGGGGCCGTCGATGAGCTGCGCCGCGCGGGCCGTGCCGGTGACGCGGGGCCCGGATCGGGTTACCGGCGAGCGGTGCGTCCCGTCATCGCCGTCGCGCCGGCCGGGCCCGCGAAGGCGGGGGCGGGCGCCGGAGCGCCACCGGCCGTGGAGTGCGGGGGGAGGGTCAGCCGCCGGCCAGCGCTTTTCTCAGCTTGGGGGCGAGGCCGGCCGTGAACGTCCTCGCGTCCTCGCAGCCCTTCCGCCCGAGCGACCAGCAGCCGAGCAGCTCGTGGACCTCCGTGCGGAAGACCCGGCTGAACTGACTGTAGTACGGGGAGGGGGGCCGCGCCCTGGCCTGCGTCAGCGCGCGCAGCAGCGTGTCGGGCCGCACGCCCTCGGACTCGGGCTCGGCGGCGGGGGAGGGGGTGGAGCCGGGCCAGGCGGCGGGTTCGGTGGCGGGTTCGGGCGGAGTCGCCGCGGGCGACGAGCCGCCGCAGCCGCTCTCCGGCTGCGCGTAGAGCGCGGAGACCCTGGCCGGGGCGAACCCGCCGCAGTGGTAGAGCAGCCTGGCCGCCTCCCCGCCGGTCAGCGCCGCCACCAGTTGCTGCGCGGCGTCGCGCCGGACGGTGTGCCTGGAGACGGCGAGGTACTGGCCGCCGAGGACTCCCTGCCAGGGCAGCGGCGCCGCGCGGAAGGCGACCCCTCCCGACTTCGACTCCCCGGAGAGCACCTCGTGGGCGTAGGGCCAGTGCCGCAGGAACAGCGCGTGCCTCTTGCGGAAGGCGGTCAGCGACTCCGTCTCCGTGCTGCCGAGGGTCTCCCCGGAGATCACGCCGGCCCGCACCGTCTCGATGAGCCGCCCGACGGCCTCCACGCCCTCCTTCTGGGCGATCACCACGCGGCCGTTCGCGTCGACCACGTCCCCGCCGTTGGCCCAGATCGCCTCCAGGGCGTTGACCGTGAGCCCCTCGTAGGAGGCGAACTGCCCGGTGAGTCCGAGGACGGTGGAGCCGGGACCGGCGCGGCGCGCCTTCGCGAGGCCGGTCATGTCCCGCCAGTCCTCCGGCTCCCGCAGGTCGCCGAGGTGGTAGAGGAGCCCCACGTCGGTGTTGAACGGCACCGCGTACTGGACGCCGTCCCAGGCGCCCGCGGACCAGATCTGGGAGAGGAAGTCGTTGGTCCCGCCGTGCTCGGAGGTGTCGATCGGGCGCAGATAGCCCCCCTCGGCGAACTCGGGGATCCACTGGATATCGAGGTTGTACACGTCGTAGTGCCCGGCCTTCGACTGGGCGGCCGAGATCATCGCGCTGCGCTGCTCGTCCGCGACCGAGGAGATCGCCACGAAGCACGCCCGGGGCCTGCCGCCGACGCCGTTCCACACGGCCTGCAGCGCCCGCTCACGGGCCCCTCCCGAGACGTCGGCGCCGCTGGCGATGCGCAGGACGCAGTCGTCCCTGGGCGGGCCGGGAGGCGGGGTGGGCGCGGCACTCGCCCCCAGGGAGGGCAGAAGGACGAGCAGCAGGAGGAGAAGGATCACCCCGTGGCCGACCGGCTCCGCCCCGGAGGGCGTGCCCCGCCCGCCCGTCCCCCCTGAGGCGGACGTCGTGGACGGCGAGGGGCGGCTCATCGGATACCTCCAGTGTGGAGACCTCGGGCCTCGGCCCTGGGGAGGACGTCAATCGGTGACCGTCCGGAGTTCGGTGAACGCGTCGTCCAGCTTCTGGTCGGGGTCGGTGCTCGCGTCGTAGCAGGACATCAGGCCCTCGTCCCTGAGCTTCGGCAGCGGGGGCTTGGCGCAGCCGTGCAGGTCGAAGGAGAGCATCAGCAGGCGGACATCGTCGTGTTCCCTGAGGTCCCCGCCGGTCAGCCCGTGGGGGCTCCCTCCGTCGGTGAGGACGAGCACGGCCTTCCGCTCCCCGGGGTCACCGATCCTCGCCATCTGGCCGAGCGCGTTCCTGATGATGGGGCGCATCGGGGGATCGCGGTGCGAGCTGTCCCGGTAGGCCTTCTGGACGGCGGTGAGCCTGCCGGCGAGAGCCCTTCCCCCGTCGGCGACGGGCGCGAGGGGGACACCGCGGCCGTCGTCGTCAGGGAAGAACGTCATGATTCCCGTGGTCAGCTCACCGCGCCTGGACGTGACGGCGAGCTGGGCCACCTGGATCGCCGCCTCCAGCCGTGACCTGCCGTCGTTCACCCTGTTGCCCGCCATCGATCCGGAGACGTCGACCACGACGAGCACGTGGTCGGCGAGCGGGGTCGCCAGCTTGTACAGCAGCTTGGAGATGTCCGGCTTCCAGTTCGCCGCCACCGGCGCGCCCGGCCTCAGCCAGGGCGCCTTCGCCGGCAGCCTCCCGACGTTCAGACGGCCCTCGGCGTCACGGAATCCGTAGCGGGGGAGGGCCTCCCGCAGGAAGTCGCAGAACTCCCTGACCGTCCGCTCGACGGCGGGGGGCCGCCTCAGGTCCGGCCACCGCTTGGAGACGCAGGCGTACCGCATGGCGTGGCCGCCCCTCGGGTAGACGGCGGTCAGCCGCGGCGGCCTCTCCCCGGCGCTCTCCGGCGCGGAGGCGGCACCCGGCGAGCCCGCACCGGGGACGGCGCAGCCGCCCGACGCGGGGAGCGCGGGGTCGGCGCCCGACAGGGAGACGTTGAGCTCGTGGAACTGCTGTTCGGTCAGGACCATCGCGGACGTGTCGAGGGAACCCGCGTACCGGCACATCACGTCGCGGACGTCGTCGCCCGGCCGTACCTTCGTGGACAGCCCCTCCGCGCGGCCGGGGGCGGCGGCCGTGGCCATCAGGCCGACGTTGGAGGCCAGCGGGTGGGTGCGCACGACCTGCCGGGCGCCCGGCCTGCTTCGCAGCAGGTCGGCCCACTCGCGGTCTCCCGGTTTCCTGTTGGCCTCGGTGAGCTCCTCGGCGAGCTCCTCCGGCGCGGCGATGACCAGGGGCGAGGTCGCGACGACCGTCCGGGCGCCGAACGCCGGCATGCCGTCCGCGTTCCTGTCCAGGTAGTCGATCTCCTGCGGGGAGTCGGCGATCCACCCGTCGGGCCGGGCGCCCGGGGGCCGCAGGGCCGTCCGCTCCGCCGTCCGCCCGGTCGCCGGCTGGACGGGGAACGTCCAGTCGCCCAGCCGGTCCCGCACCTCGTCGGCGCGCAGCCCGCTGACGTTGATGTTCATCTGGCGGCAGCCCCACCAGTCGGCCTTTCCCGCCATGAACTCCCCGGCCGCCCGCTGGATGGCCGGGGAGGTCTCGGCGGACGCCAGGAGCGTGACCTCGTCGGGGATCTGGCAGGTGACCCACGGCTCGTCCTTGGGAACGACGGCCAGGGTGACGACGACGGTGACCAGGACGCCGGCGGAGAGCAGCCACCAGGCGTCCTGGCGCACCCACTGGGAGAACGTCCCGAGAAGGCCGTACAGCCGTTCCGGAATCGCGCGGCGCAGCCAGGCGGTGCTCTTCAGCAGGTGGCCGGGGAAAATGGTCAGTGCCGTCAGCGCGAGAATCCCGCAGACCAGGAGCACTTTCGAGACCGTGGAAATGGAGAGGGCGAGAAGCACCAGCAGTGTCTGGACGAGGGCGTTGGAGAAACCGGTCACCATCTGCCACGCGCGTTCCGTCGAGCCGGGGGTGTCCGTCGAAGGCGAGGTCTCCGCGGTCTTCTCGCTGTTCACCATCTGTCAGTCGTCTCCGCCGGTGGTTTCCCGAGACTTCGCGTTCACCCTACGTCGGGCCATCACCACCGAGAGAGGGTTTCGGTGATCCACGGAACGGGGATTCGCCGAACGAATGCCGTCCCGGCATTTCTCCGATGGCGCGGCGGCGCGAGCGGTGATCGGACGGCTTGTCACCGGGAGCCGCCGGTCGGGGCGGGACTACGCTGGAGCGCGTGAGCGATCCTCTGGTGGCGCGGATGCGCGAGTTCGGCACGACCATCTTCGCCGAGATGTCGGCACTGGCCCTGCGGACCGGCTCGATCAACCTCGGGCAGGGCTTCCCCGACACCGACGGGCCCGCCGCGATGCTGGAGCGCGCGGTGTCGGCGATCCGCGAGGGCGCCAACCAGTACCCGCCGGGGCCGGGGGTGCCCGAGCTGCGCCGGGCCGTCTCCGAGCACCGCAAGGACCACTACGGGCTCGACTACGACCCCGACGGCGAGATTCTCGTCACCGTCGGCGCGACCGAGGCCATCGCCGCGACGATCCTCGCGCTGTGCGAGCCGGGCGACGAGGTGATCGTCTTCGAGCCGTACTACGACTCCTACGCCGCCGCCGTCGCCCTCGCCGGGGCCGTGCTCCGCCCGGTCACCCTGCGCCCGGTCGGGGGCCGCTTCACCTTCGACCCCGCCGAGTTGCGCGCCGCCGCCGGGCCGCGTACCCGGGCCGTCCTGGTCAACTCCCCGCACAATCCCACCGGTACGGTCTTCACCCGCGCCGAGCTGGACGAGATCGCCCGCCTGTGCCTGGAGCGCGACCTGGTGGCCGTCACCGACGAGGTCTACGAACACCTCACCTTCGACGGCGTCGAGCACGTGCCGGTGGCCACCCTGCCGGACATGCGCGAGCGCACCGTGATGATCTCCTCCGCGGGCAAGACCTTCTCGGTCACCGGCTGGAAGACGGGCTGGATCTGCGCGCCGCCCGAGCTCGTCAGGGCCGCGCAGACCGTCAAGCAGTTCCTCACCTTCACCGCCGCCGCGCCCTGGCAGCTCGCCGTCGCCCACGGCCTGCGCCACGAGCTCGACTGGGTCTCCTCCCTGCGGGCGGCCCTGGAGGCCAAGCGCGACCGCCTGACGGCGGGGTTGTCCGCGGCGGGCTTCGAGGTCTACCGCCCCGCGGGCACCTACTTCGTGCAGACCGACATCCGGCCCCTGGGCTTCACCGACGGCCTCGCGCTGACCCGCGAGCTGCCGTCCCTGGCGGGCGTGGTCGCCATCCCGACCCAGGTCTTCTACGCCCGCCCCGAGCGCGGCAGGCACTTCGTCCGCTTCGCCTTCTGCAAGCGGGACGAGGTCATCGACGAGGCCGTGAGCCGCCTGGCCGGTCTCGGCGCGGCGGCGGGGGCGGTTCGACCCGGCGGGGGGTGATCGGGCATCCTGGGGATGACGCGACTGGCGGCTAGGGGATGGCATCAACCATCGGGGAGCTCGTCGTGGGAGTCGACCGCCTGGGCGCCCACGCCGAGAGGACGCGCATGTCCCAGTTCACAGCGAACGGCCCGGAGTCCGAGAGCGCGCCGTCCGCCCGGCTTCTCCCGGGCGGCCCGGTGGCCGAGAGGATCCTCGCCGACGTGGCCGCGCGGGTGGCCGCCCTGACCCGCGCGGGTGTCACCCCGAGCCTGGCGACGGTCCTGGTCGGTGACGACGACGCCAGTGCCGGATACATCCGCATCAAGCAGCGGCAGGCCGCCGAGCTCGGCTTCGCCTCGCCGCACGAGCACCTGCCCGCGAGTGCCACCCAGGCGGACCTGCACGCGGTCATCACCGCCTTCAACGACGACCCGGCGGTGCACGGGCTGCTCGTGCAGCACCCCGTCCCCAAGCACCTCGACTACGACCGGGCCCTGCAGGTCATGGATCCGGACAAGGACGTCGACGGCATGCACCCGCTCAACATCGGGCGGCTGGCGCTGGAGCTTCCCGGCCCGCTGCCGTGCACGCCCGCCGGGATCGAGGCGCTGCTCGCGTTCTACGACATCCCGGTGGCGGGCCGGGAGGTGGTCATCCTCGGCCGCGGGGCCACCCTCGGCCGTCCCCTGTCGATCCTCCTCGCGCAGAAGCGCCCGACGGCGAACGCCGCGGTCACCGTCGTCCACACCGGGGTGGGCGACTGGCCCCGCTACACGCGGCGCGCCGACGTCCTGGTCGCCGCCGCGGGGGTGCCGGGGATCGTCCAGCCCGAGCACGTCAAGCCCGGCGCCGTCGTCATCGGGGGCGGGGTGCGCTACGAGGGCAGGCGCCTGCTGCCCGACGTCGACGAGTCCTGCGCCCGGGTGGCCGGGGCCATCACCCCCAGGGTCGGCGGGGTCGGGCCCACCACGGTCGCGATGCTGTTCCGCAACGCGATCACGGCGGCCGAGCGCGCCACGGGATCCCTCGCGGGGGAGGGGCCCAGGTAGCCCGCCCGGAGGACGCCCGCGCCCCGCGAAACGCCGGTCGCCGTGTCGCCGACCCGGAATCGATCTCTCTGCGTGTACCTTCTGCTGCGGAGAGTGATGGCCGGGCGTGCTCGCGGGAGCGGTACGCGCGGTGCGGAGTGGATCGGGCTGGGCGGTTTCCTCCCGGTGGCGTGCGCCGCTCTCCACACTGCCGTGATTCGCAGGAAGGAGAGCATCGACGATGCGACGGAGATTCAGGGTGCTGGCGTCGGCGGCGGCGGTCGCGCTCGGTTGCGCGGGGTTCGTCCCCGGTGCGGCGACCGCCTCGGGTTCGGAGTCCGCGGCCTGGGGTCCCATTCGCAGCCACCAGAACTGGCGCTGTCTGGACGCCGACCTCGGCACCATCGGCCCGAACGGGACGAAGGTGCAACTGTGGGGCTGCAACGGCTGGGACAACCAGTCGTGGAGCTACGACGTGTCCAGTCACACGATCCACAGCAAGGAGAACGGCCGCTGTCTGGACGCCGATCTCGGCACCATCAACGCGAACGGGACCAAGGTGCAGCTCTGGGACTGCAACGGCTGGGCCAACCAGAAATGGATCTACGACGCGACGAGTCGCACGATCTACAGCATGTACAACGGGCGCTGCCTGGACGCGGACCTGGGGACCATCAACGCGAACGGGACCAAAGTGCAGCTGTGGAACTGCAACGGCTGGGCCAACCAGAAGTGGACGCTCTGACGGCCGCCGCCCGCGGGTGGCGGTACGGGCCGCATCCGCTGTTTCCTCGCGCCGGGGCCTGACCCCCGGGCGGGGAAGGGGGGCGATCCTCGCGGCGCCGCCGGGAGGATCGCCCCCGTCCAGGGGCGGGCGGCTCGGGTGAGGCGGGCGTGAGAGGGCCCGGGGCCGGCCGGAGAGCGGGCCGGTCCCGGGCGGCGCGGGGGTGTGTCACCGCCTTCCGGCGACGGTCGGCGGGGAGGCCGGATCGGTCGTGGCGGTCGGCGGGGAGGTCGGGCCGGTCGTGGCGACCGGCGGGGTGAGCGGGCCGGCCGGGTCGGCAGGCGGGACGGTCGGACCGGCGGTAACCGCCGGGGTGGCCACCGGGGTGGGGGTCCGCGCCGAGCGCAGGGGGATCTCCTTGAGCATCAGGGCGGCCACCGCGGACAGGAGGGCGATCGGGACGCCGACCACGAAGACCGCGCTCATCGCCCGGGTGAAGGCCTCCAGGATGATCTCCAGGATCGGCGCGGGAAGATTGTGGATGGCCTCGGGGGAGCCGAGGCTGGGGACCGCGCCGCCGCTCAGCGGCAGGTGTGCCGCCTTCGCCAGGGAGATCAGTTCCGCGGTGAGCCGGTTGGACAGGATCGCGCCGAAGGCCGCGACGCCCACCGCGCCGCCGAGGGAGCGGAAGAACGACACCCCGGAGGTCGCCGAGGCGAGGTTCGCGCGGGTCACCGCGTTCTGGGCGGCCAGGATCAGGATCTGCATGGAGGCGCCGAGCCCGATGCCGAGCACCGCGTTGTCGAGGCCGACGATCACCAGCGAGCTGTCGACGTGCAGGCGGGAGAGCAGGAACAGGCCGACCGCGACCAGCAGCATGCCCACGACGGGGAAGATCTTCCACCGGCCCGTCCGGCTGACGAACCGGCCGGTCAGGATCGAGGAGGTGAGCAGGCCGAGCACCAGGGGCAGGGTCATCAGGCCCGAACCGGTGGGGCTCATGCCCTTGACGATCTGCAGATACTGCGGCAGGAACATCAGCGCGCCGAACATCGCCGCGCCGACCAGCAGGGAGGCGACGGACGTGAGCACGAAGGTGCGGTTGCGGAACAGGTGCGGGGGCAGGATCGGGTCGGCGGCCCCGCGCTCGGCGACGACGGTGAGACCGAACAGCGCCAGGCTGAGCGCGCCCAGGCCGTAGGTCCACGCGGAGTTCCACTCGAACTCCTTGCCCCCCAGGGAGAGCAGCAGCATCAGCGCGGTGGTGCCGCCGGTGATGAAGGTCGCCCCCCACCAGTCGACCTTCGTGTCGCGGCGGACGAGCGGCAGCTTCAGCACCTTCTGGATGACGAAGAACGCGACCACGGCCAGAGGCACGCAGAACCAGAAGGTCCAGCGCCAGGACATGTTGTCCACGATGAACCCGCCGAGCAGCGGGCCGGCCACCGTCGAGACGCCGAAGACCGCGCCGATGTAACCGGAGTAGCGTCCTCGCTCGCGGGGCTCGACCACGTCGCCGAGGATGATCTGCGGCAGCGCGGCGAGGCCGCCGGCGCCGATGCCCTGCGCCGCCCTGGCCGCGATGAGCTGGCCCATGTCCTGGGAGAACCCGGCGGCGATGGAGGACAGCACGAAGACGACCAGCGCGACCTGGAACATGAGCTTGCGGCCGTAGAGGTCGGAGAGCTTGCCCCAGATCGGGGTGGAGGCGGTCATGGTCAGCAGGGTCGCGCTGGCCACCCAGGCGAGCTGCTCCTGACCGCCGAGCGTGCCGACGATGGTCGGCAGCGCGGTCCCCACCACGGACGTCGAGATCATCGACGTCAGCATGGCGAGCATCAGTCCGGCCAGGATCTCCAGCACCTGTCTGTGGGTGAAACCCGGTGCGGCCTCGGCCTGGATCCGTTGTTCGGTCGGCATGAACCTTCCCCCAATGCATGTACAGTACACATGAAGTTAGTAGACGCTTGTTTACTCGTCAAATCTGGAAGGATCCCGTAGGTGGATGAGACACGGCAGCGCGACAGGGAGGGCACCAGGCGGCGCATCCTCGACGCCGCCCGCCGGCTGTTCGCCGACCTCGGGTACGACCAGGTGACGATGCGGGCGATCGCCGCGGAGGCGGACGCCAACATCGCGCTGATCAACCGCTACTTCGGCAGCAAGCGGGAGCTGTTCGCCGAGGTGCTCGCGATGCAGGGGCGCTTCCCCGGCGTCCTGGAGGGGCCCGAGGAGGAGTTGCCCCGCCGCCTGGCCGAGTACGTCGCCGACCGGCTCCGCTCCGACCAGGGGAGCGTGGTGCTCGCCGCGCTCATCCGGTCGTCCAGCTCCCCGGAGATCCACGAGATCATCCGCGACCGGGTCAGCTCGGCGATCCTGGAACCCCTGTCGGCGCGGCTCTCCGGTCCCGACGCGGCCTTCCGTGCGACGATCGCCACCGCGCTCGTCACCGGCACCGGCACGATGCGCCAGCTCTACGGTCCCGACGCCGCCGCGGTCCCCGACCACGAGGCCGTGGTCGCCCGCCTCACCGCCGTCTTCGAGGCCTGTCTCGGGATATGAGGCGCAGGGCCCGTCCCGGCGCCATCCGCGATCATCCGGTCGCCCGCGGCATGCGACCATGGTGGATCCCGGGCCCGTCGCGGAGATCGCGGCGCCTTCCAGAGAGGACACGCGGTGAGCGGGAACGTCGAATGAGCTGGTTGCGCTGCGCCTTCCCCCGTCCGGGGGCGACCACGAGGCTGTTCTGCTTCACGCACGCGGGAGGGTCGGCCACCGCCTACCGCGCGTGGTCCGAGCTGCTGCCCGCGTCTGTCGAGCTGCACGCGACGCAGCTGCCCGGCAGGGCCGACCGGTTCGACGAGCCACTGCCGGACGACATGGACACGCTGGCCGACGAGATCACCGGGTCGATGCTGCCGCTGCTGGACAGGCGTTTCGCGCTGTTCGGGCACAGCATGGGGGCGACGCTCGCCTACGAGGTCACGCGTCGCCTCGAAACCAGGGGAATCACCCCGGCACGGCTGTTCGTGTCCGGCGCGAGAGCGCCGCACGATCCCCGCGACAGGCCTCCGGTCTCGGAGTACGACGACGACCGCTTCGTGGCCGAGCTGACGAAGCTCGGCGGCACCGAGGTGGAGATCCTGTCCCACCGGGCGATGCGCGAGATCGTCCTGCCCTACGTCCGCGCGGACTTCCGGCTGGTCGAGGCCTACCGCCACCGTCCCGGACCTCCGCTGCACACCCCGATCTCCGCCTTCGTCAGCGACGCCGACCCGGTGGTCACCCCCGTCCAGGCCAAGTCGTGGGAGGCCCGTACGAGCTCCGACTTCTCCCTGACGGTCTTCCCCGGCGACCACTTCTACCTGCAGCCGCAGCGTGCGCCGGTGGTCGAGAGGATGACCAGGACGCTCCTGGGGTGAGCGGGCGTCCCGCGACGGGGGCAGGGAAACGTCCTGATACGGGCTCCGGATGGTAGGAGCCGTACCGGCTCCGGGTCATGCCCGCCGCCGCGAGGCCCCGGAAACCATCCGGTTGGCTGGTTGTGCCGAAGGAAGGGTGCCCCTTGGGCAATGAGTGCCCATGAGGTGGGGCGGGGAGGCCGTTAGCGTCGGCCAGGTGGGTGAACGAGTACTGATCGCGCTCGGCGGCAACGCGATGACCGGGCCCGACGGCGGCGCCTCGCCGGGCGACCAGCACCGCGCGGTCGAGCAGGCCGTGCGCCACGTCGTCGCGCTCATCGAGGACGGCCACCAGGTGACCCTCACCCACGGCAACGGCCCCCAGGTCGGCAACCTGATCCTGAAGAACCAGCTCGCCGCCCACGTCGTGCCCCCGGTGCCGCTCGACTGGTGCGGGGCGCAGACGCAGGCCACCATCGGCACCCTCATCCTCAACGCGCTCGACGGCCGCGCCGCGGTCGTGGTCACCCGTACGCTCGTCGACCCCGCCGACCCGGCCTTTCGGGACCCCGTGAAGCCGATCGGCCGCTACTTCAGCGAGGCGGAGGCGCGCCGCTTCGAGGACCTCGGCCAGACCTGGCGCCGGTTCGAGCGCGGCTGGCGCCGCGTGGTGGCCTCCCCCGAGCCGCTGGAGATCCTCGACGCGCCCGCGGTGGCCGCGCTGGTGGCCGCGGGATTCACCGTCGTGGCCGCGGGCGGCGGCGGCGTGCCCGTGACCCGCGACGACGAGGGGCGGCTGGCCGGGGTCGAGGCCGTGATCGACAAGGACCTGGCCGCCGCCGTGCTCGCCCGGGCCGTGCGGGCCACGGTCCTGGTCATCGCGACCGACGTGCCCCGGGCCGTCGTCGGGTTCGGCACGCCCCGGGCCCGGCCCCTGGGCCACGTCACCGCGGCCGAGCTGCGCGTACTGCACTCCGCAGGGCACTTCGCCGGGGGCAGCATGGGCCCGAAGGTCGAGGCCGCGCTGCGCTTCGTCGAGCAGGGCGGCGACCGGTCGGTGATCACCTCCCTCGAGGACATGGGAGCGGCGCTCACCGGGGAGACCGGCACCGTGGTGCGAAAGTGAACATGACGCGATCGAAAGGTGGCAGGGATGCCCGAACCCATTGAAGTGCGCAAGGTCCCCATCGAGAGCGTGACCGACGCCTCCGGGCTCGCCCGGCTCATCGACGACGGGGTGATCGAGGCGCACCGGGTGCTCGCGGTGATCGGCAAGACCGAGGGCAACGGCGGCGTGAACGACTACACCCGCATCCTGGCCGACACGGCCTTCCGCGGGGTGCTCGCGGCCAAGGGGCACCCGTCCCCCGAGAGCGTGCCGCTGGTGTGGTCGGGCGGGACCGACGGCGTGCTCAGCCCGCACGCCACGATCTTCGCCACCACCGCGAACGCCGAGCCGAACGACGAGCCGAGGGTCAGCGTCGGCATCGCGATGAGCGACGTGATCCTGCCCGAGGACATCGGCCGCCCCGCGATGGTGGAGAAGGTCGCCGCCGGGGTCCGCGAGGCCATGAAGCTCGCCGGGATCGACGACCCCGCCGACGTCCACTACGTCCAGACCAAGACCCCGCTGCTCACGCTGTCCACGATCAACGACGCCAAGTCGCGCGGCAAGGACGTGGTGATCGAGGACACCGGCCCGTCGATGGACATCTCCAACTCCACCACCGCGCTCGGCATCGCCGTCGCCCTCGGCGAGATCGAGATGCCCGCCGCCGACCGGATCCACCGCGACCTGTCGCTCTACTCCTCCGTCGCGTCGTGCTCCTCGGGCGTCGAGCTGGACCGGGCCCAGATCGTGGTCGTCGGCAACGTACGGGGAATCGGCGGCCGGTACCGGATCGGCCACTCGGTGATGAAGGACGCGCTGGACGCCGACGGCATCTGGGAGGCCATCCGCTCCAGCGGCATCGAGCTGCCCGAGCGCCCCCACCCGTCCGACCTGGGCGACCGGCTCGTCAACGTCTTCATGAAGTGCGAGGCCGACCCGTCGGGCAGCGTGCGGGGCCGCCGCAACATCATGCTCGACGACTCCGACGTGCACTGGCACCGCCAGATCAAGGCCACCGTGGGCGGCGTCGCGGCCAGCGTCACCGGAGACCCGGCCGTGTTCGTCTCGGTCGCGGCGGTCCACCAGGGACCGAGCGGCGGGGGGCCGGTGGCCGCCATCGCCGACCTCGGCTGACGGGCGGCCCGCGCCCCTGACGGACCGGCACGCTCTTCGGCCCGTGCCGCACCCCGGCACGGGCCGGGCGCGTGCGGGCGGGGCGTTCGTCCTCCCGTCCCGGCCGCGGGTAGGCTCCCGGTTCGTGCCGAGCATTCCGCAGCCCCTGGTCCCCGGCGACGACGGCGCCGCCGACGCCGCCGTGACATCCGCGCTCGCGGCCTTCGCCGCGGGAAAGGCGCAGGCCGGCGAGGTCGTCGCCGCGCTGAGCGGGGCCCGGCTGCTCGTGCCGGTGGTCGCCCTGCTGAAGGAGTCGGAGATCGGCGAGCACGGGCTGCGGCAGGAGAAGGAGAGCGAGATGGCTCTCCCCAAGCTCGTCGGCGCGGACGGCCGCGAGGCGGTGCTCGCCTTCACCGGGATGGAGCCGCTGCGGCGCTGGCGCCCCGACGCCAGGCCCATCCAGGCCACGATCCTCCAGGTCTGCCAGGCGGCGGTGCACGAGGGTGCCGCGGCCGTGGTGATGGACGTCGCGGGCCCGGTGTCCTTCGTGATCGAGGGCGGTCTCCTGCGGGCGCTCGCCGCGGTCGAGTCGGGCACCCTCGACCAGCTGGGGACCGAGGCTCCCGACGTCACCGTGGCGCGGATCGAAGAGATCGACGAGCCTCCCAGGCGTCGGCGGTTCGGTTGGCCGCCGCGTGGACGAGGTTGACCGTCAGGATCGCCGGGGCGATCACGGCGACGAACCCGCCGAAGTCGCGCTCGAAGACCAGGGCGAGGATCACCGCCGTCACCCCGTTCTGCTGGGCCAGCCCCAGGTGCACCCGGTCGATCATCGGCAGGCCGTGGGTGAGCACCAGCGCGGCGACCATCTGGGCGGCGTACGCGGCCAGCCCGAGCAGCACGCCCATGCCCATGTTCGTCCCGCCGACGAGCAGCAGGCCCATCAGGAACGCCGACAGCGCGAACGCCACGCTCACCGCCCGGCCCAGCCAGCGCGCGTCGGGCAGGCGCAGGTAGAGCCCGGCGGTCGCTATGCCGAGCATGAGGGAGGTCCACGCGGCCGACACGACCGCCCCGGCCGCCGTCACGTACGTCAGCATCGGCGGGGCGTTCCTGACCAGCCGCCACAGCAGGTAGACCGCGCCCGCGAACAGCACGTTCAGCCCCAGGTCGGCGAAGTACGAGGCCGACAGCCCGCCGCCCCCCGAGCCGCTCACCAGCGCCGCCGCGTAGACGGCCAGGATGATCGTCACCGGGTCGTCGAAGGAGGACCACGCGCCGAGGATCGTCTTCGCCTGGTTCGACAGCCGGTCGTCCCGCATCACCCCGGCGACCGACAGCGGGTCGATCTGGGCGACCACCACCGCCATGATCAGCGCCCGGGGGTCGCCGGAGACGAGGTAGACGACCCCGGCGATGAACGCCGCCTTCAGCAGCACCCCGACGGTGACCGCGAGCACGATCAGCCGGGAGTGCTCCCTGGCCTCGGTGCGGTCGATCCCGTGCGTGCTGCCGTACAGGCCGATCGCGAGCAGTAGGCTGCTGATCAGCACGTACGCGCCCGAGTGTTCCAGATTGCGCAGGCCGCCCAGGTCGGCGGCGAGCCAGCCGAGGCCGACGACGACGATCAAGAGCCCGATTCGGGCCACCGCTCACTCCTTGGGATGGATCGCAGGTGCCCCTGGGGCTTCGGGACGCGTTCTCGCTGGTTGATCGGGGGCAGGGTGAAGTGTCCGCGGATGGTGTCCACGAGCCTGGCCATCTTGTCGTCGGCGACCTCGACCTTGCGCTGGTCCAGGGTCACCCCGATCAGATAGCGGGTCTCGTCGATCCAGTAGAAGAACATGGCCCCGCGCTCCACGTCGAGGACCGTGCGGATGAGGACGCCCCCCTCCAGCCTGCGCAGCTGCCGGTTGAGCCGCTGGGTGAGCCAGTTGAGCTGGTTGCCCGCCCTGAGATAGATCTTCCTGCGTTCCTCCTGGTCGGTCTCGTGGAAGAAGTGGGCCAGGTCGCCGTCCTCCAGCACGTCGGTGTAGAAGCAGCACCTCTGGTCGCCGAAGTAGGCCACGAAGTGCAGGTCGTCCTGGTCGACCATGGCCACGCAGCTGGCCAGCGCCTTCTCCGCCGAGGGGCCGATGTCCGGCATGGTGCGGATCAGGATCTCCGACTCGCCGATCACCCTGCGCTTGGTGGCGGTGGGCAGCGGGCCCATCCCGGCCTCCAGGTAGGGCAGGTAGAGGCCCCGGCGGTACTGGACGAGCAGGTAGACGCCGGTGGCGACGGCGAACGCGCTCACCCCCGCGGTGACCAGCCCGTGCAGCTCGCCGGGCACCCCGCCCCGCCAGAGCACCGGGCCGAACGCCGCCACGAACCCCAGCACCGCCTCTCCTGCCGCGGTGGCCGTCAGCGCGACCACCAGCAGCACCGGCAGCCGCGCCCTGATCCGGCCGAGCACGGTGGCGATGAGGGCGAGCGTCACGATCACCGCGATCACGGTGACCGCGCGGGCCACGTCGTACTCCTCGCCCTCGATGTACCACGCGAGGAGTTCGAGCAGCACCGGCAGGAGGACGAGTGACGCGATGACCGCGGGAATCTTGCTGAAGCGATCCGTGTCCACGCGGTCCGGCCCTCCGGGGGTAGGAATGCCTTAAGCCTCCGTGATCATCGCGGTCCCCGTCAATGACCTCCGAGGTCACTTCGGCGCCTGGGCCCAAGTGGCCGGATCCCCGGCGCGGGAGGGAATCGCGGATTATGGTCGGCTCCATGAGCCCCCCGGTGACCCTTCTGGTCCTCCCCGCGCTGGCGGCCCTGGCGGGGCTGGCGATCGGGTCCGGGACGCGGCGCGTGGTGGCCCGCCACTCGGCGGCCGAGAGAGCCGAGGGGGCTGCGGAGAGGGCCGAGAGGGCCGAGGTGGCCGAGGGGGGACGGCACGGCCCCTGGCCCGCGGCCGGGGCGGTGGAGGGGGTCACCGCGGCGGTGCTGGCCGCCCTCGCGCTGCGGGCGCTGTGGCCGGACGCGGCGGCGGGAGCGCCGGGGGCGGGGGGCACGCCGGTCGGCAGGGCGGGGGAGCTGCTCGCCTTCGGCTGGCTGGCGGTGGTCGCCGTCGCCCTGTCCTTCGTCGACGCCGCCGTCCACCGGCTGCCCGACCGGCTCACCCTCGCCGCCTACCTGGGGACCGCCGCCCCGCTGGCCGTGACGGCCCTCGCCGACGGCCGCCTCGGGGACCTGCTCGGCGCCGGGCTGGGCGGTCTCGCCCTGGCGGGCTTCTACCTGGTGCTGTTCCTGGTCAACCCGGCGGGGATGGGGCTGGGCGACGTCAAGTTCGCGGCGAGCCTGGGCACCGCCCTCGGCTGGCTGGGCTGGGACACCCTGGTCGCCGGGGCCTTCCTCGGGCTCCTGGCCGGCGGGCTCTACGGGGCCGTCCTGATGGCCGCGCGCCGCGCCGGCCGCAAGAGCGAGATCCCCTTCGGCCCCTTCATGGCCGTCGGCGCCCTCGCCGCCGTCCTCACCGCCCTGTGACCGGACCGCCCCCCGGACCGCCCCGGACCGCCCGCCCCGGTTCCGGCCTCCGGTGTGACGATCACCGGCGGATGTCTCAACCGGTGAACGGAGGCCATTCCAGTGGGCGACACGTGGAAGACTTGTCACCATGTTGCGCTGGTTGACCGCCGGAGAGTCCCACGGCCCCGAGCTCGTCGCGATCCTGGAAGGCCTGCCCGCCGGGGTGGAGGTGACCACGGCACAGCTGGACGAGGCGCTGCGCCGTCGCCGCCTCGGCTACGGCCGCGGCGCGCGGATGAAGTTCGAGCAGGACGTCGTGACCATCGCGGGCGGGGTCCGCCACGGCCGGACGCTCGGCAGCCCCGTGGCCATCCGGGTGGGCAACACCGAGTGGCCCAAGTGGGAGACGGTCATGGCCGCCGACCCCGTCGACCCGGCCGTGCTGGAGGGCCAGGCGCGCAACGCGCCGCGCTCCCGCCCCCGTCCCGGCCACGCCGACCTCGCCGGGATGCAGAAGTACGGCTTCGACGACGCCCGCCCGGTGCTCGACCGAGCCAGCGCCCGCGAGACCGCCGCCCGCGTCGCGCTCGGCCAGGTGGCGCGGAGCTTCCTCAAGCAGGCCCTCGGCGTCGACATCGTCAGCCACGTCGTCTCGATCGGCGGAGCGGCCGGCACCCGGGGCGTCGTCCCCGGCCCCGGCGACCTGGAGGCGGTCGACGCCGACCCGGTGCGCTGCGCCGACCCCGAAGGCAGCGCGGCCATGGTCGCCGAGATCGACAAGGCGCACAAGGACGGCGACACCCTGGGCGGCGTCGTCGAGGTGATCGCCTACGGCCTGCCGCCGGGCCTGGGCAGCTACACCCACTGGGACCGCCGCCTCGACGCCCGCCTCGCGGCCGGCCTGATGGGCATCCAGGCGATCAAGGGCGTCGGCGTCGGCGACGGGTTCGAGACGGCCCGCCGCCCCGGTTCCCTCGCCCACGACGAGATCGAGAACACCGCCGACGGCGTACGCCGGATGACCAACCGGGCCGGCGGCGTCGAGGGTGGCATGACCAACGGCGAGCCGCTGCGCGTCAGCGCGGCGATGAAGCCGATCTCCACCGTCCCCAGGGCGCTGGCCACCGTCGACGTGCTGACCGGCGAGGCCGCCAAGGCCCACCACGAGCGCTCCGACGTGTGCGCGGTCCCGGCGGCCGCGATCGTCGCCGAGGCGATGGTCGCGCTGATCCTGGCCGACGCGGCGATCGAGAAGTTCGGCGGCGACTCCGTCGAGGAGGTCGCCCGCAACCTGTCCGGCTACCTCTCCTCGTTGGTGATCAAGTGAGCGGGCGTCCGGGCGAGGGCGTTCCCGGTGCCCCGGTGAGCGGGCCGGCGTCGAAGGAGAGCGGATGAGTCCCCGAGCAGTGCTGATCGGTCCTCCGGGATCGGGCAAGTCGACCGTCGGGAAGCTCCTGGCCGAGCGGCTCGGGGTCGCCTTCCGCGACACCGACGCCGACGTGGAGCGCACGGCGGGCAAGCCGGTGAGCGACGTCTTCATCGAGGACGGCGAGGAGCGCTTCCGCGAGCTGGAGGCCGACGCCGTACGGCTGGCGCTGGCCGAGCACGACGGCGTGCTCTCCCTGGGCGGCGGCGCGATCCTCGCCGAGGCCACCCGCGAGCTGCTGGCCGGGCAGCCGGTGGTCTACCTGGAGGTCGGCCTCTCCAACGCCGTCCAGCGGGTGGGCCTGGCCTCGGCGCGGCCGCTGCTCGTGCTGAACCCGCGCAGCCAGCTGAAGAAGCTGATGGACGCCCGGCGGCCCCTCTACGAGGGGCTGGCCACGATCGTCGTGGCGACCGACGAGCGCGAGCCCGGCCAGCTCGTCGACGAGATCGTGGAGGGCCTGAAGCCGTGACGATCTCCAGGATCGAGGTCCCCGGCGAGAGCCCGTACGACGTGGTGGTCGGCACCGGGGTGCTCGGCGAGCTGCCCGGCCTGCTCGGCGCGGGGGTGAGCACCGTCGCGGTGGTCCACCCGGAGAGCCTGCCGGAGATCGCCCGCCCGGTCTGCGGCGCCATCGAGGCGGCCGGGTACGAGGTCGTCGCGCTGCCGGTGCCCGACGCCGAGCGCGCCAAGACGGTCGAGGTGGCCGCGGGGCTGTGGTCCGCCTTCGGCCGCGCGGGCGTCACCCGCTCCGACGCCGTGGTCGGCGTCGGCGGGGGAGCCACCACCGACCTGGCGGGGTTCGCCGCCGCCACCTGGCTGCGCGGCGTCAAGGTCGTGCAGGTGCCGACCACCCTGCTCGGCATGGTCGACGCGGCGGTGGGCGGCAAGACCGGCATCAACACCCCCGAGGGCAAGAACCTGGTCGGGTCCTTCCACCCGCCCGCCGGGGTGCTGTGCGACCTGGCGACGCTGGTCTCGGTGCCCCGCGACGACTACGTGGGCGGCCTCGCGGAGATCGTCAAGGGCGGTTTCATCGCCGACCCGCGGATCCTCGCACTCATCGAGGACGACCCGGAGGGCGCCAGGCTCCCCGAGGGGCGGCACACCCGGGAGCTGATCGAGCGGAAGATCCAGATCAAGGCCGACGTCGTCGGAGCCGACCTGCGCGAGGGCGGCCTGCGGGAGATCCTCAACTACGGCCACACGCTGGCGCACGCCATCGAGCGCGTCGAAGGATACCGGATGCGCCACGGCGAGGCCGTCGCGATCGGCATGGTCTACGCCGCCGAGCTGTCCCGCCTGGACGGCAGGATCGGCGCCGGCCTCGTGGAGCGGACCAGGTCCATCCTGACCTCGGTCGGGCTGCCCACCGCCTACCGCCGCGAGGCCTGGCCGGAACTGCGCGACCACATGCGTCTCGACAAGAAGAGCCGCGGTGCCAAGCTGCGCTTCGTCCTCCTGGACGACCTGGCGAAGGTGTCCCCGCTGGTCGACCCGCCGGAGGAGCTCCTCGAGGCCGCCTACCGCGAGGTCGCCCGGTGAGTCTCGCGTCCCCGGGCCCGTACGCCTCCGGGAGGGCGGGCGTGCCCGGTGGCCCGGCTCCGGAGCCCACGCGAGGCACGGCGAAACGGTGCCGGGTGGCGCGCCGGGTGAGTGACGTCGGCCGCGCGGCAGGTGCGCGGCCATCAAGGAGCGGTGAGTGACCCGATGAGACCCGTCTACGTGCTCAACGGCCCCAACCTGGGGCGGCTCGGCACCCGCGAGCCGGATGTCTACGGCGCGGAGACCTTCGCGGACCTGGCCGCGCTCTGCCGGGACACCGGCAGGGAGCTCGGACTGTCGGTCGACGTCCGGCAGACCGACGACGAGGCCGAGATGCTGGGCTGGCTGCACGAGGCGGCCGACGGCCGGATCCCCGTGGTGCTGAACCCGGCGGCGTTCACCCACTACTCCTACGCGCTGCGCGACGCCATCGCCCAGCGCACCGCGCCCCTGGTCGAGGTGCACATCAGCAACCCGGCCGCCCGCGAGGAGTTCCGGCACAACTCGGTGGTCGCCGCCGTGGCGACCGGCACCATCGCGGGCTTCGGCCTGAGGTCGTACGTGCTGGCCCTGCACGCCATCGCCGAGGCCACCTCCTGAGCCCACGCCCCCGAGACGCCCAGGGACCCGCGCCGGGCCACGGACCCGGTTCGTACGAGCCCCGCGCGGGGCACCTCGGTGCGGCGTCCCGCGCGCGGCCACCGGCCGTCGGCCTCAGGAGTCGCTGAGGCGCTTGAGGGCGCTGCGGACCTTCGCCGGGTCGTAGGTGGGCCAGAAGGGCGGCAGGGAGTCGCGCAGGAACCCGGCGTAGCGGGCCGTCGCCAGCCGGGGGTCGAGCACCGCGACCACACCCTTGTCGTGCTGGCTGCGCAGCAGGCGGCCCGCGCCCTGGGCGAGGAGCAGCGCGGCGTGGGTGGCGGCGACCGACATGAACCCGTTGCCGCCCTTGGCGGCGACGTGGCGCTGGCGGGCGGAGCTGAGCGGGTCGTCCGGGCGGGGGAAGGGGATACGGTCGATGATGACCAGGCGCAGCGAGGGGCCGGGGACGTCGACGCCCTGCCAGAGCGACAGCGTGCCGAACAGGCAGGTCGGCTCGTCCTCGGCGAACTGCTTGACCAGCAGCATCGTGGAGTCGTCACCCTGGCAGAGCAGCGGCACGCTCAGCCGGTCGCGCAACGCCTCGGTGGCCGCCTTGGCGGCGCGCATCGAGGAGAACAGGCCGAGGGTGCGGCCCCCCGCGGCCTCGATCAGCTCGGTGATCTCCTCGAGGTAGGCCTCGGGCAGGCCGTCGCGGCCCGGCTGGGGCAGGTGCTTGGCGACGTAGAGGATGCCGCTGCGCGGATGGTCGAAGGGGGAACCGACGTCGATGCCGGCCCACCCGGCCCTGCCTTTACCGCCCTTGCCGCCCTTGCCGCCCTTCTCCTCTTTTCCTTCCGCCCCGTCTACCGGGGGTTCCGCGGCGCCCTTGCCGCCGCCCAGGCCCCACTGGCGGGCCAGGCCGTCGAAGGCGCCGCCCAGGGCGAGCGTGGCCGAGGTCAGGATGACCGTGCGGTCGCCGAAGAGCTTGTCGCGGAGCATGCCCGCCACCGTCAGCGGCGCCACCCGCAGCAGGGGCGGGCGCCGGTCGGTGCCCGCCTCCAGCCAGACCACCTCGGCGCGGTCGACCTCCTCGGCGTGGCCGAAGGCGTCGAGCATGCGCTGCGCGGTGTCGTGGACCTCGTCCAGCGAGGTGAAGGCCGCCCTGCGCAGCCCCGCGCCCTCCGGGTCGTCCTTGTCGCCGTTGCGCGGGCCGAGGGCCGTTATGCACGCCCACGCCGCGTCGCGGACCAGGGCGAGCGTCATCCCCAGCACCTGGGGAAGCTCGTCGAGGCGCCCGGCGGGAGCGGCGGCCAGCAGGGCCTTGAGGTCCTCGCCGCTCTCCATGAGCCGGTCGGCGAGGTGCTGCTCGATGAGCTTGCCGACCCGCCGCGCGGCCACGGTGACCATCGTCTCCGACAGCTCGCCGCTGACCACGGAGGTGACGCGGTCGACCAGCTCGTGGGCCTCGTCGACCACGACGACCTCGTGCTCGGGCAGGAGCGGGAAGTCCTCCATCGCGTCGATCGCGAGCAGCGCGTGGTTGGTCACGACCACGTCGGACTCGCCGGCGCGGGCGCGGGCCAGCTCGGCGAAGCACTCGGTGCCGCTCGGGCAGCGGGTGGCCCCCAGGCACTCCCTGGCGCTGACCGAGAACTGCCGCCAGGCCTGCTCGTTGACGCCGGGGACGAGCTCGTCGCGGTCGCCGGTCTCGGTCTCGTTCGCCCACTCCTGGATGCGCTGGACCATCCGGCCCGTCGCGTTGACCTCCCGGGGGTCGAAGAGCTGGTCCTGCTCCTCGTCGGGCCACCCCGCGCTCGCCTTGTAGCGGCACAGGTAGTTGCGGCGGCCCTTGAGGATCGCGAACGCCGGCTCGTGCGGCAGCTGCGGGGCGAGCGCCTTGGCGAGGCGCGGCAGGTCGCGGTCGACGAGCTGGCGCTGGAGGGCGATGGTGGCGGTGGAGACGACCACGGCGCCCTTGGAGGTCATCGCGTGCCTGATCGAGGGGATCAGGTAGGCGAGCGACTTACCGGTGCCCGTGCCCGCCTGCACGGCCAGGTGGTCGCCCGACTCGATCGCGTGCTGCACCGCCCTCACCATGGTGATCTGGCCGGGGCGCTCGACCCCGCCCACCGCCTCGACGGCGGTGCTCAGCAAATCCTCAACCGGGGGAATATCCACCTTTGAGGAGACGTCTTCGGATGGGGCGATGGAGTCGGTCGGCACGACAGCCAACCGTACCCGTTCGGCCCGACAGTCGCGGCTGCTCCGGCGAGTCGCGGCGTGGACGCATACCCGTATTCCGGAACCCGGGGTTCACCTCACATGGCAAACTGGCGGGATCACCCGGCTCATCAATCCTCGTAAGGTCAAGGGAAGGTCTACCGTTCTGGTGCCGCTGGGGCGGAAGATAGGGATGCAAAGACCGGTTCGGTAGGGTTTCCCGAGGTCGAGTGGACGAATAAAGGCTGGTTAAAGCACTATGTCCTCCATGTCGGAAGTTGTCCCGTTGCCGTCGTTCGGCGAGGTGTTCTTTGACGAGCGTGGCCAGGAGCGGGTGCTCCGGGTCACCTGGCACGAAGGCACGCTGGTGCTGAGCCTGTGGCGCGGCGAGATGTGCACCGCGAGTTTCCGCATGCCCATGAGCGACGTGGGGCGCCTGGTCGACACCCTCGACGAGGGCTTCGTCGAGGCCGGTGGGCAGTACCCCGACGAGGTGGGCGAGCCCGTGCACGCCGAGCAGCCCCCGCAGGACGAGCCGCAGGTCTACGGCGAGTATCCCGGCACCGGCCAGTACGCCCGGCCCCGGCCCGAGGACTACGCCCAGCCGCAGCAGTATCCCGACCCGGCGGGCCACCTCCCCCCGGTCCCCTCGCCGCTGGACGAACCCCGCCAGGTCGCCGCCCTCGGCCCGAACGACGTGCTCGTCGCGCGGGGCGTGGTGCCGCCGCCCCTGGAGCGGCCCGACCGGCCCCAGGACCGGATGCCCCCCGGGTACGGCTCCTCCGACGCCGTGCCGCGCGAGAACATGATCGTGAACGACTCCCTGCCCTACGGGCAGCCGCAGCCCGTCGAGCCGCTCGGCGCGGGCCCCGTCCCTGGCGTCCCCGGCGTCCCCGGTGAGCCCGCCTACCAGCTGTCCGGCGACCGCTACCCGCCCGCGCAGCCCCCGTACGGCGCCCAGCAGCCGGACCCGTACGCCGCGCCCGCCCAGCAGCCCGACCCCTACGCCGCCCCGCCCGCCCAGCAGCGGCCCGACCCCTACGCCGGGCCCGCCGACCGGTTCGGCGCCCAGCAGCCTGACCCGTACGGCGTGCCACCCCAGCCCCGGCCCGTCGACCCGTTCGCGCCCCCGGAGGGTCGGCAGAAGCCGGCCGCCCCGTTCACGCCGCGCCCCGACCAGTTCTTCGGCCAGTTCGCCGACTCCGCCCAGCGGCCGGAGCCCGACCCCTACGGGCAGGGCCAGCAGAACTCGACCGACCCCTTCGGGTTCGCCGCCCAGCAGCAGGCCGCCTACGGGAACGCGCAGGCCGACCAGTACGGCGGCGGCTACCCGCCCCCCTCGCAGCCCGATCCGTACGCGTTCGGCGCCCAGCAGCCCCACCAGTCCCACCAGGCCGGTCACCCGGCCGACCTGCGCGACCTGTACGGCTCGCCGCCCGCCTACCCGCAGCAGGACGTCGACCCGTCCGACCCGCTGGGCCTGCTCGGCCAGGCAGCGCCCGCGGCGCCCGACCAGAGGCTGCCCCGCCCCTACGTCCAGGAACCGCCGCACTCCACCGGCGAGAGGCTCCGTCCCGAGCAGCGCTACGACGAGCAGCGCTACGACGACCGCCGCCGCGACGAGCGCCATTACGACGACGGGCGCCAGTACGAGGGCGGGCGCCGCGAGGGCCGTCGCCGCGACGACCGGGACGAGCACCGCGACTGGTGATCTCCCTCCGGGACCCGGCGCCGCCGCGCCCAGGTCGCGAGCTCGCCGCCGGAGGAGATACCGTGTGGCGTCCGCCGGATCCGTGGTCCGGCGCCGTGTGGCGGTTTCGGCCGCCCCGGGCGGTTCGCGAGGCGCGCCGGGACGCATAGGCTGATTGATCCCTATCGGGCGGGGTGGCGTGGACGAGTCGACGGTGCTGCAGATGCTGGCCGTGTCGGTCGTCGCGATCGCGGTGGCCGCGGTGGCCAGGCGCAAAGGATGGCCGGCGCCGCTGTTGCTGGTGCTCGCCGGGGTGGTGCTGTCGCCGTTCGTCCCCACCTACGAGCTCGACCCCCAGCTGGTCCTGCTGGTCTTCCTGCCCCCGCTGCTCTACTCGGCGGCGATCGACAGCTCCTACCTGAGGCTCAACGACTTCCGCAGGCCGGTCGCGCTGCTCTCGGTCGGCCTGGTGCTGTTCACCACGCTGGTCATCGGGTGGATCACCCACCTGCTCCTGCCCCAGCTGCCGCTCGCCGCCGCGTTCGCGCTGGGCGCGATCGTGGCCCCGCCCGACGCGGTCGCCGCCGTCGCCGTGGCCCGCAGGCTCGGGCTGCCCCGCAAGGTGGTCACCATCCTGGTGGGGGAGAGCCTGTTCAACGACGCCACCGCGCTCACCGCCTACCGGGTGGCCATCGCCGCCGCCGTCGGGCAGGGCATCACCTGGCAGCACGCCGCCCTCGACTTCGCCCGCTCCGCGGCGGGCGGCGTGGTGATGGGCCTGGCGCTCGCCTGGGTGCTGGCCTGGGTGCTGGTCCGGCTGCGCGACGCGCTCGTCGAGAACACCGTCATGCTGCTCATCCCCTTCGCCGTCTACCTGGCGGCCGAGAGCGTGCACGTCTCCGGCGTGATCGTCGTGGTGATCGTCGGCCTCTACATCGGCCACCGCATGCCCAGGGCGGGCTTCGGCACCCGGCTGCTGTCCGACGCGGTCTGGAAGGTCCTCGACTTCTTCCTGGAGACGATCGTCTTCGCGCTGATCGGCCTGCAGATGTGGCCGATCATGAGGGGGCTGGAGTGGGGCGACGGGTGGAAGCTCGCCGGGATGGCGCTCACCGTCTTCGCCGCCGCGGTGGTCGCCAGGGTGGTCTGGGTCGTCCCCAGCATCTACCTGCCCCGGATGCTGTCGAAGAAGATCCGCAGGACCGAGACCCACGTGCCGACCTGGCAGAACGTGACCATCGTGAGCTGGGCGGGCATGCGCGGCGTGGTCTCCCTGGCCGCGGCCTTCGCCATCCCGGAGAACTTCCCCGGCCGTGACCTGCTCCTCTTCCTCACCTTCTCGGTGGTGATCGGCACCCTCCTCGTCCAGGGCCTGACGTTCCCGGCGCTGATCCGCAGGCTGAAGGTCTCCAACGAGCAGGAGACCTACACCGACAACCTGGCGGAGGCGGCCGCGCAGCAGGCGGCCGCCACTGCCGCGCTGGCCCGGCTGGACGAGCTGGTGGCGGAAGGTGTCGACGAGCTCCACCGGGAGGTCGTCGACCAGCTCAGGTCCCGCGCCGAGCGCCGTACCCTCACCGCCTGGGAGCGCCTGGGCGGCGGCACGGGGCCGGAGGGGGAGGAGACGCCGAGCAGCGTCTACCGGCGGCTTCGCCGGGAGATGCTGACGGCCGAGCGCGACGTGTTCGTCCGCCTCCGCGACGAGCGGCGCATCGACGACGAGGTGCTCCGCCGGGTCCTCCACGAGATCGACTTCGAAGAGGCCACCCTGGAGCGGGGCTAGCCGATGACGTTGTCCACGTAGCACCAGCGCCAGTCCTCGCCCGGTTCGAAGGAGGCGACGACCGGGTGGCCGTCCTGCGCGAAGTGGGCGGTGGCGTGCTTGTTGGGCGACGAGTCGCAGCAGCCGATGTGCCCGCAGGCCAGGCACCTGCGCAGGTGGACCCAGCGGCCGCCCGTCGCCAGGCACTCCTCGCACCCCTGCGGAGTCCGCGCGGGCGTGTCCTGGGCCTCCACGATGTGCTCACAGGTTGTCATGGTCTCCCCCTCATGTGACTACAGATGATCGTACGACCATCGCGGCGTCCCGAATCCGCCACCTCCCGCGTTCCGGCTTCGCGATCTTCCCGCGTCCCGGTTCCGCCGTCTCCCCGGCGTTCCGGCCCGCCGGCGGATCGGCGGGTAACGAGCCGGTACGGCGGCGCCTGCCGTGGCGGCCCGTTGGGTAGGGTCTGGGCATGCGACCCCTTCCGCGACGAATTCCCGTCCTCGCCGCCTCTGCGCTGGCCGCCGCCCTCATCACCACCGGCTGCTCCGAGCTCCAGGGGGTGAGCGAGGGCATCGACAAGGCGCAGCAGTGCGTGCAGGCCGCGGGCATCGTCACCGAGACCGCCGCCAAGGTCTCCGGGTTGCTCGACGACCCCGCCGCCATGGAGCAGGCGCTGAACGAGGGCGGCGCCAAGCTGGGCGACCTGGCCGACAAGGCGGCCAACACCTCGCTGAAGGAGGCCGCCGAGGGCGTCTCAGGCACCCTGGAGGGCTTCAACGTCACCGACGCCAACAGCGCCGTCGACGCCGCCCAGAAGGTGGCCACCGACTCGGTGCAGTGGGTCCAGCAGCTGACCAACGCCTGCGGGTAGTCTCCGCCGCCCCGGTGCGGCACAGCTCATCCCGCCGGGGGTGAGGGCGCCGCCCGGCGGGGCCGGCCGGAGGTGCCCGCGGGCACCTCCGGAAATCCCGGGTTCTCTAGGGGAAATGTGGTTGAAATACCGTCATTCCTATGAAGCCCCAGGACAGTTCATGAACTCTCCGGACCATGAGCCGGATCCCCGGTTCACCCTTGCCAACGAACGCACGTACCTGACCTGGTTGAGCACGTCGCTCGCGCTGAGCGCGGGCGGCGTGGCCATGGCCGCCGTCTCCGCCGACGTCTTCGTCCCGTGGATGCGCACCGTGCTCGCGGTGGTCCTGGTGTCGCTGTCCGCACTGGCGGCCGCGATGGCCTACCCCCGCTGGCGCCGCGTCCAGCAGGCCCTGCGCAGCTCCGCCCCGCTCCCGCCCCCCGCCCTCGCACCCCTGTTCGGGTATGGCGTGGCGGCGGTCGCCGTGCTCGCCCTGATCCTCATCCTGCTGTCCCGGTGAGCCCCCGGTGAACAGGCCGTGGGACGCGGGTCTGCAGAACGAGCGGACCCGCCTCGCCTGGGTCCGCACCACCGCCCTGCTGGCCGTCACCAGCCTGGCCGGCGCGGGGGTCGCCCTGCGGGCCGGCACGCCCGCGGTGGCCGTCGTCCCCTTCGTCCCGGCCCTGTTCTGCGCCGTCCTGCTGCTGACCCACACGGGCATCCGCTACCGGCGCGGCCAGGAGGCCCTGCACGGGAGCCGTCCCCTCGACAACCGGGCCGACGCCCTCATCGCCTGGCTCGGTACCCTCGCCGCCGTGGCCGGAGCCTTCGCCTTCGTACTGGGAAGGTTCGGAAGGTAAAAAAATGCGGCAAGATATCGCAGCATGTCACGCTTCGATGATCTGCCCGGCTACGCGGCGTCGATCGCTTCGCTGATCGACGCGGTCAATCTCGGCGTTCACATCGCGAGCAGGCCCCTCAGCCGGGAGCTCACCGAGCGGTCCGGCCTCCAGACGGACCTGCTGGTCGATCTCCGATTCGTGCTCCCCGCCAGGCCGCTCACCGCCGAGGGGCTGGCCGCCCTCTACCGCTACAACCCCGTCGACCGGCCGGAGATCGACGTACAGATCGCCCAGGGCACCCTCGTGGACGACGGCGGCGCGCTGCGCGCCACCACGGCCGCGCTCTCCTTCATCGCCTCCCTGTACGAGGTGCACGCGGCGGTGACCGGCGAGCTGTGGGCCGCCCAGGCCGACCGGCTGCCCGAGCTGGCGGATCTCGCCGGCAGGCTCCTGGCGGCCGGTGCCGCCGGTGGCGGCGGCGCGGCCTTCGCCCAGGCCTCGCCGCCCCACGAGCCGGTGGGGACCCCGCCGGGCGTGCTGCTGTTCAACCGGCTGGCCGTGTTGCGCTACCACCGCGCCGACGCGCACGCCGGCGCCTGGATGCGGGAGGGCCTCACCGCGGCCCAGATCATCGCCCTGCCCCCGGGGCCCGCCCGCGACCGGATCGAGGCGGAGACGAACCGCCGCGCCGCGCGGCCGTACGAGAGCCTGACCACCCGTGACCGGCAGGCCCTCCTGCTGGGTCTGAGCGCCCTCGACCTGCCCTGAGGCCCCTCGGGCGCCGAGGAGCACTGTGGAGCCCGTGGGGCCTGTGGAGCCCGGTCCTCGGGACGGTCCGCCGGGGGCGCGGGCCCCGCCGGGGGGATCAGGGCATCAGGTCAGGATCGCGGCTCCTCGCCGAGGGAGACGGTCTCGGCGACCTCCGCGTGGCGCTCGGCCTCCTCGGCGGCGAACCGCTCGGCGTCGAGCCGCTCGGCGATGTCCTCGTCCTGCCGCATCAGCTTGTCCAGGCTCTGGCCTGCCATGTCCAGCACGCCCATGTCGGCGTAGGCCTGCTGCAGGCGGGGGCTCCACAGCCCGATGTCCTTGACGCAGGGGACGATGCGGCTGAAAAGCAGAGAGCGAAAAATCCTGAGATATTCGGACTTGTCGACGCACTCCATGGCCTCGTTGACCTCGGCCTTGGTCAGCCCCAGGTTCTCCCACGTCTCCCGGCCGCGCAGCCGGTCGCGCATCAGGTAGCAGCCCTCGATGACGAAGTCCTCGCGCTCGCGCAGCTCGGACTCGCCGAGCTGCGCGTAGTAGTCGCGCAGCGCCATCCGGCCGAAGGCGACGTGCCGGGCCTCGTCCTGCATCACGTAGGCGAGGATCTGCTTGGGCAGCGGCTTGGTGGTGATGTCGCGCATCACGCCGAAGGCGGCCAGGGCGAGGCCCTCGATGAGCACCTGCATGCCGAGATAGGGCATGTCCCAGCGGGAGTCGCTCAGGGTGTTGTCGAGCAGCGACTTCAGGTGCGGGTTGATGGGGTAGGCCAGGCCCACTTTCTCCTGGAGGAACCGCGCGTAGGTCTCGGCGTGCCGCGCCTCGTCCATGGTCTGGGTGGCGGCGTAGAACTTGGAGTCGAGGTCGGGGACGGACTCCACGATCCGCGCCGAGCAGATCATCGCGCCCTGCTCGCCGTGCAGGAACTGGGAGAACTGCCAGGAGGCGTTGTGCAGGCGCACCTCCTTGCGCTGCCTGTCGTCCATCCGCTCCCAGAGCGGGGTGCCGAAGATCGCGATGGTCTCGTCGGGGACGCCGAGCACGTTGTACGGATCGACCTCCAGGTCCCAGTCGATGCGCTTGACCGAGTCCCACTGCTTGTCCTTGCCCTTCTGGTAGAGGGCGAGCATGCGGTCCCTGCCGTCGTCGTACTCCCAGGTGAAGCGGGCGGCCCCGGCCGCCTCGACGTCCCAGGTGGAGAGCTCGGCGGGAATGGTGTAGAGATCGTGTGTCGACATGCGGCCTCCAGAGACGTACACCGTACGTATCCATCGAGGTTGTCACGTACGCTGTACGTACGTCAATGGAACCGATGAGGGGACGACGGCCATATGCCTGTCCAGCCACTGTCCCGGCCGCGCATCGTCGCCTCGGCCATCGCGCTGATCGAGCGGGAGGGCGCCGACGCGGTGTCGATGCGCGCGATCGCCGCCGATCTGGGCGTGGGTGTGATGTCCCTCTACAACCACGTGCCGAACAAGGAGGCGCTGCTGGACGCGGTGGCCGAGACCGTCCTGTCGCAGATCGAGTTCACCGACGACCCGGACGCCGAGTGGACCGACCGGGTGCGCATGCAGGCGCTCGCCTTCCGGCAGATCGCGAGCCACTACCCGCGCTGCACGATGGTGGTGGTCAGCCGCCAGCTCCGCTCCACCGCCGGGCTGCTCCCCGTGGAGCGGGCGCTGGACACGCTGCGCCAGGCGGGGTTCGGCGGTGACGAGGCGGTGCGCGCCCTGCGCGTGTTCATCGCCTACATCGTGGGCTCGCTGCTGCGGGAGGTCGGGGTGACCCCGACGTTCGCCCCGGTGCACCGCTCGGACGTCAGGGTCGACGAGGTCGATCCCGTGCTGTTCCCCCAGGTCGGCGAGCTGGCTCCGATACTCAACGAGTGCGACCACGAGGCCGAGTTCGCCTTCGGGCTGGAGATGCTCATCCAGGCGATGGCGGTGCGCCTCAACCGCTGACGGCCGCCGGCGCGGCCGGGCGGCCCGGAGGGTGACGCCCGGGGCCGCAGGGCCCCGGGCGTCAGGAGAGTGTTCCCTTCCCCTGGACACTCTCCGTGCGGGTCAGTACCAGTTGCTCGACCGGAAGTGACCCCACGCGCCGCACGGTGACCCGTAGCGGCTCTTGATGTATCTCAGACCCCAGTGGATCTGCGTGCTCGGGTTGTATCGCCAGTCCCTGCCGCTGCCGCCCATCTTCGAGCCGGGCAGCGCCTGCGGGATGCCGTACGCACCCGACGAACGGTTGTACGCGCGGTGGTTCCAGTTGCTCTCCCTGGTCCAGAGACTGTCCAGGCAGCGGAACTGGCGGTGCGGCCACGCTCGGCGGGACACGAGACGATAGGCGATCGTCTTGTTCCTGCCCTTGGCGGTCCTCGCGACCGCTTTCACCCTTGGCTTCACCTGGGTGGCCCAGGTGAGGCGGTACACCGTCCTCGCCGTCCCTTTCCTGGACGTCTCGGAGGTGCTGTCAGCCTGCCCCGTCGTCGGTGGACCGACCATCGCCGAGGCGGTGAGCACGGTCATGACGGTGTTGCGCAGAACGCGGTAGCTGTTCACGTGGATCCTTGTCCTCGGGCCGCGTGCGGAAGGCGCGGGAGGGCACGTGGTGCCCTCCGGCGTCCGACGATCCGGCGTCCGTGGCTCGGACGGGGAACGTCCGCGCGGTCTCTCCGGCCTGTTTCCGGCATGAGACGCCGCGGCGATCTCTCTAGGCCGCTTTCTATTACGCGAGAGCGCGCCGAGCGGCGGATGGGACACGCGAAGGAAAGGTGTTTGCCCGATCTTCGGGATTTACGGGTGATTCGGAGAAGGGGCGGTTACGACCGGCGAATCACCCATGCTGGGAGACGGTGTGAAAATCACCCTGCCATGGGGTTTCAATTCACCGTTCCCTGATCAGTACCAGCCCCGCGTCGTGAAGTGCGCCCACGCCCGGCACGGCGAGCCGTAGCGCTGCTTGATGTAGCCGAGCCCCCACCTGATCTGCGTCCTGGGGTTGGTGCGCCAGTCGCGTCCGGCGCTGGCCATCTTGCCGCCGGGCAGCGCCTGCGGGATGCCGTACGCGCCCGACGAGCGGTTGTAGGCGCGGTGGTTCCAGTTGCTCTCTCTGGTCCAGAGCCTGCTGAGGCAGGCGAACTGGCTGCTGTTCCAGCCGTGCGCGGACACCATGGGCCTGGCGACGGCCTGGTTGCCCGGTCTTGCCGAGGACGCCTGGGCGACCGTGGTGGTGCCGAGGGCGAGCACCGAGGTGATCACCAGCACACCGGTACGGCGGAGCGTCGACATGGGACTCCCTGTGCTTCGGGGACGGGGGACGGCCGACACGATGCCCGGCCATCCGGCGGCGGGCCAGTCGACAGCGCCTGTCAGGGGTCCTGTCAAAGATCGGTAAGAGGATGATCAGAGCCTTGGTGAGGCGGGCGTCGTCTCACCTGTGGTGTCGGTCACATTTCACTTGGTGGACGTCATAACTCTCAAATGTGACAGGGGGATTAGGGTGCCGATCATGGGAATCCGTGATATTGCCATTCACACTCTTTCCGGCGCGCCCACCACCCTGGCCGAGCTGGCCGGGGACCGGGCCGTCCTCGTCGTGAACGTCGCCTCCAGATGCGGCCTCACCCCCCAGTACGCGGGCCTCGTCGACCTCCAGCGGACCTACGGCGAACGGGGCTTCACCGTCGTCGGCGTGCCGTGCAACCAGTTCTACGGTCAGGAGCCGGGCACCGCCGAGGAGATCCGGGAGTTCTGCTCCACCACCTACGGCGTCGACTTCCCGCTGCTGGCCAAGACCGAGGTCAACGGCGACGACAGGCATCCCCTCTACGAGGCGCTGACCAGTGCCCCCGACGCCAACGGCGAGGCCGGTGACGTCAAGTGGAACTTCGAGAAGTTCCTCGTCGCGCGGGACGGGGAGGTGCTGGCCAGGTTCCGGCCGACCGTCCAGCCCGACGACCCCGCCCTCATCGCGGCGATCGAGAAGTCCCTTTAGGCGCGCAGCTGCCCCTGACGATCAGTTCCGTGGGCAGTAGCACGCCTCGCGGCCTCCTGGCGCCGCCGCGCAGCACCAGCTCGGCGGCGCGGTAGCCGATGTCCCTGGCCGGCTGGGCGATCACCGTCAGCGGCGGTGAGCACAGCTCGGCCCAGGGCACGTCGTCGAACATGATCAGGGACAGGTCCCTGGGAATGCGCAGGTCCAGCTCCCGCGCCGCCAGCACGGCCGCCTCGCCCAGCAGGTTGCCCCCGGCCAGCACGGCGGTCAGGTCCGGCCGGTGCTGGAAGAGCCCGGCGGCGGCGGCGTACGCGGAGTCGCGGCTGCCCCGGGCGACGACGATCAGCTCCTCGTCGACGAGGGGCCCCAGCGCCTGCCTGAAGACCGACAGGCGCTGCTCCTGCCCCGGGCCGCCCAGATAGGCGACGCGCCGGTGTCCCAGCCCCGTGAGGTAGTCGACCGCGGTCCTGACCCCCGCGCGGTCGTCGGCCACCACCGCGGGGATGTCGTCGCGCCCGGCGGCGAGCCGGTGCGCGAACACCGTGATCACCCCGGCCCGCAGGGTCGGCGCCCAGCTGTCGCCGTCGCCCGAGGGGACCGCGATCACCCGGTCCACGCCCTGCTCCAGCAGCGTGCCGATCAGCTCGGCCTCGGACTCGGGATCGTCGCCGGTCGCGCCCACGATCACCGGCTCGCCCGCCGAGCGCGCGCAGGCCAGCACACCGTCGGCCACCCGGCCGTAGAAGGTGTCGGTGATGTCGGGCAGCAGCAGCCCGATCCCGCCCGAGCGCCGCTGGCGCAGGTTGCGCCCGAGCGCGCTGGGCCGGTAGTCGAGCTGGGCGGCGACGGTCAGCACCCGCTCCCTGGTCTCCGGGCTGGCCGATCCGCCCGACAGAACCCGGGACACCGTGGCGACCCCCACCCCGGCCGCCCCGGCGACGTCCTTGATCGTCGTACGACGCATGTTCATGGAAACGATTCCATCATGATTTCCAGGTTCGATCCAGTGCGAAGCGGCAACAGCGGTCCTGCTGACAGGCCAGAACCGGGCAGACTCTTGACATGGATGTCCGTTTCCGATGAGATGCATGAAAACGTATCCAATATCGGGTGAACGCGGGGTTGGCCCGAGGCGACAAGGACTTCCATGGCATCCATTGTTCTCAGCAAAGTCGACAAGATCTACGCGGGCGGCGTCAAAGCCGTGAACGGCCTCGACCTTGAGATCAAGGACGGGGAGTTCATGGTGCTGGTCGGGCCGTCCGGATGTGGCAAGTCCACCGCCCTGCGCATGATCGCCGGGCTTGAGGACATCAGCGGCGGCGAGATCTCCATCGGCGACCGGGTGGTCAACCACCTGCCTCCGAAGGACCGCGACATCGCCATGGTCTTCCAGAACTACGCGCTCTACCCGCACATGACCGTCGAGGAGAACCTCGCCTTCGGTCTGAAGCTCCGCAAGATGCCCAAGGCGGAGATCGCCAAGCGCGTCGGCGAGGCCGCCAAGATGCTCGGCCTGGACCAGTACCTCAAGCGCAAGCCCGCCGCCCTCTCCGGTGGCCAGCGCCAGCGTGTCGCCATGGGCCGCGCGATCGTGCGCGAGCCGCAGGCCTTCCTCATGGACGAGCCGCTGTCCAACCTGGACGCCAAGCTCCGCGTCTCCATGCGGGCCTCCCTCAACACCCTGCACGAGCGCCTGGGCGTGACGACCGTCTACGTCACCCACGACCAGGTCGAGGCCATGACCCTCGGCGACCGTGTCTGCGTGCTGCGCGACGGCCTGCTCCAGCAGGTCGACACCCCGCAGAACCTCTTCGACAAGCCGGTCAACCTGTTCGTCGCGGGCTTCATGGGCTCCCCGTCGATGAACTTCGTCAACGCCGAGCTGGTGCGCGGTGACGGCGGCGCCGCCGTCGCCTTCGCGGGCTTCAAGCTGCCGGTGCCGGCCGAGACCCTCGCCGAGAAGCGCGGCCTCGACCAGTACTTCGGCAAGAAGATCATCCTGGGCATCCGCCCCTCCGACTTCGACGACTCGATCGCCGCCAACGGCTCCTCCTCCGGCTGGGTCCGCCTGCCGGTCCGCGCCGAGGTCACCGAGGAGCTGGGCTCGGAGATCAACGTGCTGTTCCTGATCGACGCCCCGCCGGTCCAGCACCAGGACACCGTGGCCGCCGCCGCCGACGACGGCGAGGAGGACGCGACGCTGCCGCTGGTGGGTGACAAGTCGCTGTGGACCGCCCGGGTCAACTCCCGCAGCCACGTCCGTCCCGGCCAGAACATCGAGCTGATCGTCGACACCCACAACCTGCACTTCTTCGACCCGGTCTCGGGCCTGGCGATCGGTCACGAGGCCAACGCCCGCGTCTGATCCACCGCGCGGGCCGCGAGACGCGTCCCGACCACCACCGCAGGCCGGAAGGGCCCGCGCCACGACCCCCTCCCGTGGCGCGGGCCCTTTTCGTCTTCTTCGTCTTCGCCGGCGGCCTCCCTCAGCGGCGGGCGAGGCGGCGCGAGAAGCGGCCGATCGGGCCGAGGGGGAGCAGCCTGCCGACCCTGACGATCACCTTGTAGCGCAGGTCGGGAATGCTCACCCGCACGCCCCGGGCCAGATCGCGCATCGCCTCGCGGACGACGTTGTCCGCCGACAGCCAGAAGAACTCGGGGATGCCCGACTTGTCCATCGAGGCGCGCTCGTGGAACTCGGTGTGCACGAACCCCGGGCACAGGGCCATGACCCGCACGCGGCTGTCGGCCATCTCGACGGCCGTGGACTCGCTGAAGCTGACCACCCACGCCTTGGACGCGCTGTAGGAGCCCCGGGGGAAGAACGCCGCCACCGACGCGACATTGATCACCGCGCCCCGGTCGCGGGCCCTCATCCCCGGCAGCGCGGCCAGCGTCAGCCGCAGCACCGCCTCGCAGTGCAGCTTGAGCATCCGCAGCTCCTCCTCCGCGGGCACGTCGAGGAAGTGACCCCGGTGGCCGAAGCCCGCGTTGTTCACCAGCAGGTCGACTCCCTCCCCGAGCCGCCGCTCCACCGCCTCCAGGCCCTCGTCGGTCACCAGGTCGGCGACGAGCACCTCGCTGCTCACCCCGTATCGCAGGCGCAGTTCCTCGGAGACGGAGACGAGGCGCTTCTCGTCGCGGGCGACCAGGACGAGGGAGAATCCGTCGGCGGCCAGGCGGCGGGCGAAGGCGGCACCGATGCCGGCCGTCGCCCCCGTGATCAGTGCGGTTGGCATGCCAGCAGTCTAGGGAGGGGGCGGCCGGGGGAGTTCCAGGGGTTGCGCCACGGATCTCAGCCTTTTGTCGTACCGGTGTGTCAGCATGCCCCCATGGCGACATCGAAACAGCCGGTGACGGTTCCGACCGACGTCAGCGTCGACGGTTTTCTGGCCGCGGTCTCCGACGAACGCCGGCGAGCCGACGCGGAGCGCCTCCGCGCGATCCTGCGCGAGGTGACCGGTGAGCCCGCGGTGATGTGGGGCCCGAGCATCGTCGGCTTCGGCAGCTATCGCTACACCTACGAGAGCGGACGCACGGGCGACTGGCCTCTGGTGGGCTTCTCGCCGCGAAAGCAGCATCTCGTCGTCTACCTGGTGGGTGGGTTCGAGGAACGATACGCGTCGGTGCTCACCCGGCTGGGTCCCCACAAAGCCGGAAAGGGCTGCCTCTACCTGAAACGGCTCGACGACGTCGACGAGGTCGCGCTGCGCGAGCTCGTCGACCGTACGGCTCGGGTGCACAGGGGCGTCGGCCGGGCCGGCTGAACGCCGTCGACCCTCGGAGACACACCGAGAATCGGCGAACGGAGAATGGACGTACGCGGCCTGGGGAGGGCAGGGACGTGCGGGAGTCGCCCGGCGCGGCCGGAACCTTCGCGGCGCCCGGCGCGTACAAGTGATCGCCTGAGCAGGTGACGAACACAGGAGGCTGAGAACCGTGCCGATCTCCCGCCGGACAGGATGCCGGACAGGATGGGGCCTGGCCCTGCTGAGCGCGGCGCTGGTCGCCTGCTCCTCCACCGGGGCCACCGAGACCATCGGGTCCGCCGACTCCGGATCCGCCCCTCCCGCCGCCTCGCCCGCTGTCACGGCCTCGCCGGGGGAGTCCGGTGGGGAGAGGGGTACGGAGGCCGCCCCGAAGGTCCGCTTCGCCGAGTTCGCCCGGCTCGACATGCCGGTGGCGATGGCCCTGCGCAAGGACGACCCGACACTCTACATCGCCGAGCAGACGGGACGGCTGCGCGCGGTGAAGGACGGGAAGGTCGCCGAGGCGCCCGTCGTCGACCTCTCCGGGGAGATCAGCACCGGCAACGAGCAGGGACTGCTCGGGGTGGCCTTCCACTCGGAAGGGAACTTCCTCTACCTGAACTGGACCGACCGCGAAGGACACACCCACCTCACCGAATGGGCCTTCTCCGGAGGCAAGGCGACCGGCCGCAGGGACGTGCTGACCCAGCGGCAGCCGTACGCCAACCACAACGGCGGGCAGCTCGCCTTCGGGCCCGACGGGCACCTCTACATCGCCCTCGGCGACGGCGGCAGCGGGGGAGACCCGCAGGGCAACGGCCAGAACCTGGACACCTGGCTCGGCAAGATCCTCAGGATCGACCCGCGCGGCACCCCGTACGAGGTCCCCCGCGACAACCCGTTCGTCGGCAGGCAGGGCGCCAGGCCGGAGATCTGGTCGTACGGCCTGCGCAACCCCTGGCGGTTCACCTTCGACGCGAGGACCGGCGACATGTGGATCGGCGACGTCGGCCAGAACGCCTGGGAGGAGGTCGATTTCGAGCCGAAGGGCGAGGGTGGCCGCAACTACGGCTGGAACCTGAAGGAGGGCACCCACCCCTTCGAGGGCGGCGGCGACGGTGACGGCGGCGACGGCGGCGACACGGTGGATCCCGTCATCGAGTACCCGCTGGGCGAGGGCGGCAACTGCTCGGTCATCGCCGGATACGTCTACCGGGGCAAGAAGATCCCCGGCCTGGAGGGGCGGTTCGTCTACGGCGACTTCTGCGCGGGCTGGGTCAAGGCCGCGCCCCCCGGCGGGAAGGGGCGGGGCGACGACCTCGGCACGGTGGAACAGCTGTCGTCCTTCGGCCAGGACCACGACGGCGAACTGTACGCGCTCAGCCTGTCGGGACCCGTCTACCGGGTCGAGGCCGCGCCGTGACTCCTTTCCTCCACGTTGGCGCGGCCGGGCGAGTCCCAATATCTGGAGAATGGTTGACGATCGTTCGGTAAGGGGGGGAACAGTCTGCGGGTTATCGCGGGGCGGGCGAATATAACAGGCTCTGGGGACATGTCGCTTCTGCTTCAGCGTCTTGTTCTGTGGCCTGAACCATCGCTATGGGAGCCCTAAATGGCTAGAAAATACATGATGTGTTTCCTGCTCGCGGTAATGACCGGGGGCGGCCTGATAATCGGTCCCGCAGGGGCGGCGACCGCGGAGAGCGGGCTTTTGCCGCTTGAGACCCTCGAGGGCGCGCCCTACCCGCCGTACATCATTCTCCTCACCGCGGCGGAGGACATCGCCGACGAGGCCGACGCGATCGGCAGGCGGGCGGACGACCTCGCCGCGCAGGCGGCGGATGTCGCCGAGTCCTGCGCGGAGGCTCGGGGGGAGACCTGCATTGAGATCAACAACAGGAACGACAACCGCAACCAGCTGAGGAACACCGACAGGGACAGGATAGGCGGGGTCATCGTCCAGCCCACCTCCACCGCTCTGCGGGTCAACCCGGCCGCCGCGAGGCTTGCCCTCGGTGCCTCGGCGGGGGGAGCCGTCTCCGGGAGCACCGGCACGGCCGGACCCATCACCGCCGAGGCCAGGCGCATCGTCGCCGAGGCCAGGCGCATCGGCCCGGAGGCCGGGCGCATCGCCGGTGAGGCGGAGGGCATCGTCGGCCTCGCCGCGGGAGTCAATCCCAAGGCCGAGCAGGTGGCCTCCGGAGCCGTGGGGAGGGCGGAGGCCGCGAAGAAGAAGGCCTCCGACGCGAGGAGGATCGCCCTCCAGGTCGCCCGGACGCCCCTCGGGGAGAATGCCCGGACGCCCCGCGGGGAGAATGTCGTCGAGGACGACGACTGCAGGGGCGATGACTGCGGGAACGAGTCCGTCGGCGACGACTGCGGTGACGGGGGACGTTCGTGCGAGGCCGGCGGGGAGAGTCTTCCGTTCACTGGAGTGCCCGCGACGGCGTCCGCCGGGCTGGGAGCCGGCCTGCTGGTCGCGGGAGCCGGTGTGCTGTGGCTCGTGCGGCGCCGCCGATCCACCGGTGCGAAGTAGGCGATGGGGAGGGAGAGCCCGCCGTGACGTCGGGCCGTCCCTTCCACCGGTGCGAAACGGGCCGTCCGGATGGAGGGCCCGCCGGATCGTCCTGTGGGCCTCGGCCGCCCTGGTGATCGCCGGAGTCTGGGAGGCTCACCTGGGCCTGCGGGTGCGTGACCATCTGGTGGCGGCCGGAGGCGCGCTGACGCGGCTGGGCTCGCTGGTGAGCGCGGGTGCCCCCGCCCAGGTGGCGGGGGCGCTCGCGGACGCCCGGTCGCACGCGGTCGAGGCGCGGCGGCTCACCGGGGGCTCAGGCTGGTGGTTGATCTCCCACCTCCCGTTCGCGGGAGACGCCGCGACGACCGTGCGCGGCCTCGCCTGGGCCGCCGACGAGCTGACCGGTGTGCTCACCGACGTGCAGGGGGCGGCCGCGCCGTTCATGACGGCCGCCGCCCCCTCCCGAGGCACCGTGCGGGGGCGACTGGCCGCCCTTGACGCGGCGGCACCGGTCCTGGCGAGCGCGGTCACCCGCCTCGCGCGGGCGGACTCACTTCTGCGTGCCACCCCGGCCGACAGCGGGCTGGACACGCTCGACGAGGCGAGGGACACCGCGCTGGGCGAGATGACCCGGCTGCGCGACCTGCTGCGCACCGCCGCCGACGCCGCCGCGCTCCTGCCCCCGATGTTCGGCGGCGACGGTCCCCGCCGCTACTTCCTGGCCTTCCAGAACAACGCCGAGGCGAGGGGCACCGGGGGCCTCGTGGGCGCCTTCGGCATCCTGAAGGCCGGCCGGGGCCGAATCTCCGTCGAGCGGCTGTCCGCCGACACCGGTCTGTTCACGAGCCCCGTCCCCGTCGCCGACCACGGCCGGGACTTCCTCAGGCGCTACGGGCCGGCGGCGACCAGAATGCTGTCCGTCTCCAACCTCTCCCCGCACTTTCCGTACGCCGCCGCCACCTGGACCCGGTTGTGGGAGAGGCGGACCGGCACGCGGCTCGACGGCGCCGTGGCCACCGACCCCGCCGGGCTGGCCCACCTGTTGCGGCTGATCGGCCCGGTCACCCTTTCCGGCGGGGAGAAGGTGACCTCAGCGAACATCGTCGATCTCACCGAGCGGGCGGCCTACGCCCGTTACCACGATCCGGTGGCGCGCAAGCGGTTCCTCATCGAGGTCGCCGGCGCCGTCGGGGAGGCGCTGCCCGAGTCCCTCGCCGACCCCGCCGGGCTGCTGCCCGTACTGGGCCGCATGGTCGGCGAGCGGCGGATCCAGGTCTGGAGCCGTCACGAGGCCGAGCAGCGGCTCCTGGCCCGCGCCCCGATCGGCGGCGTGCTGCCCTCGCGGCCGGGACCGTTCGCGGGGCTGGTGGTCAACAACTCGGCCGGAGGCAAGCTCGACTACTACCTGGAGCGTTCCCTGGCCTACGAGCTGGGCGCCTGCCGGGACGGCCTGCGTCCCTCGACCGTGCGGATCCGGCTCGTCAACGACGTCCCGGCGGAGGTCCTGCCCTCCTACGTCACCGGCCGGCTCGACCTCCCCCGGCGGTGGCACGCTCCCGGGTCCAACCTGCTGTGGGTGTCGCTGTACGGCGGGCTCGGCGGGCGGATGACCGCGGCCAGGCTGGACGGGGAGCGGGCGGCCGTCGTCAGGGGGACGGAGCGCTCCCACCCCGTCTACTCGGTCATGCTGGAACTCGCTCCCGGGCAGTCGAGGTCCCTGGAGTTCGACTTCGTCGAGCCCGCCTCGGACGCGGCCCCGCTGGTCCCCGTGCAGCCGCTCGTCCGGCCCCAGCGGACCCACGTCACCGAGGACCCGCGCGGTTGCGGCCCCTGACGGGAACAGGCGTCTTCCGCCGCACGCCCTGTCGCGTGCGCCTGCATGAAAAGGGCAAAGAGCGGTGTGCCGCGGGCGACGGCGTACAGGAGCCGATCTACCCTCTCGGAATGAGAGCCTCACCGGAGAACACCGGGATCACGCGGAACCCCACGACCCGGGGAGACTCCGGTGTCACCGGGAACGGGAAGGCCGAGATCGTCCCGGCCGGGCACGAGTACTGCGGCCCGCGCTGCTGGAGGGACGTGTGGAAGGCGCCGGCGCCCCCGGAGGGCGTTCGCTTCCGCATCCTGTTCGTCTGTACGGGCAACATCTGCCGCTCCCCGCTCGCCGAGCGGCTGACCCGCTCGGCGCTCGGGCCGTGCCCGGCGGTCCAGGTGATCAGCGCGGGCACACACGCCCAGCCCGGATTGGAGATGACCGGGCACGCCCGGCGGACGCTGGTCCGGCTCGGCGGGGACCCCGAGGGCTTCGGCTCCCGGCTCCTCGTCCCCGAGCTGGTGGCCGACGCGGATCTGATACTCACGGCCACCCGCCGGCATCGGGCGGAATCGGTGGCACTGCATCTCGCGGCGGCCGCCCGGGCCTTCACCATCGCCGAGTTCGGTACGCTGGCGCGGGCCGTGCCGCCCGGGAGAATCACCCGGCATCGCGATCCCGCGCATCGGGCCCGCGCCCTGGTCGACGAGGCGCGGGCGCTGCGCGGGCTGGTGCGGGTGGACGAGCTCGACATCGCCGACCCCTACCAGGGTTCCCGGCTGGCCCACCGGGCGGCCGGGCGGAGCATCGCCAGAGCGCTCGCCGTCCCGCTCGGGTTGCTCACACACTCACAGGATGCTTGACCTCGGGCTTGGACTCCTTGGCGTCGTAGCCGTAGCCGTAGCCGTACCCGAAGTACGTGTTGTCCTTGAGCGGGAAGAAGTTCAGGACGGTCCCCACCACGCGGGCGTTGACCGACGCCAGCAGCTCCGTGGCGCGCGTCATGTGCTCCCGCCGGGTCTTGCCGTGACGGGTGACGAGGAGAACGCCGTCGCAGAGCGCGCCGAGCGTCGCTGCGTCGGTCACCGGCAGCAGCGGCGGCGCGTCGATGATCACCATGTCGTACGTCTCGGCCAGCTGGGCCAGCACCTCGCGCATCCCGCCGGAGCCGAGCAGCTCGCTCGGGTTCGGCGGGATCTGCCCGCTCGGCAGGACCGACATGCCCGGCTCGCCCCAGACCTGGATGACCTCCTTCAGCTGGGCCCTGCCGATCAGCACGTCCGTCAGGCCCGTCGTCCCCTCGATGCCGAGGTAGTTGGGGATGGTCGGGCGGCGCAGGTCGCCGTCCACCAGGACGACCCGCCATCCGGCCTGGGCCAGGGTTATCGCCAGGTTGGCCGAGACCGAGGACTTCCCCTCGCTCGGCAGGCAGCTGGTGACCACGAGCGACTTCGGCTGCCGGTCGACGCCGATGAACTGCAGGTTGGTGCGGAGCGTGCGGAACGCCTCGGACCTGGACGACCGGCCCTGGTTGCGCACGATCAGCGGATGGCGCCGCGCGTCCCTCTCGTAGCCGATGATGCCCAGGGTCGAGCTGCCCGACGCCTGCTGCAGTGCCTCCGTCGACTTGACGGTGGTGTCCAGGCGGTCGCGGACGACGATGACGGCCATGGCCAGGACCAGGGCGATCAACAGGGCCATCACCAGGTTGACCACCGGCCTGGGACTGACCGGTGCCTCGGGCGTCTCCGCCCGGTCCACCAGCGTGACCTTCACGACGGGTCGGCTGGAGGGGGTGGGCCGCTCGATCTGGTCGATGAGCTCGGCGAAGCGCTCGCCCAGGGCGTTGGCCAGGCCGGCGGCCCGGGAGGGGTCGGGATCGCCGACCGTGGCGCGCAGCAGCACGGTGCCGGGGACGGCCTCCGCGGTGATGTTCGCCTGCACGCGCTCCACGTCGTCCTCCCCGGTGATCTGGGCGACCACCCGACGGCTGGAGAGAAGGGTCGCGTACGAGTGCACCCGCTGCGCCGACAGCATCCCCGCCTGGTAGGCGGTGGACAGGCTTCCCTCCCTGTCGTGGCCCGAGACCAGCATGGAGATCGTCGCGACGTACTTCGGCGGCGTGCCGGCTGTGACGGCGGCCGACGCGCCCACCGCCAGGACCAGCGCCAGCAGGATGAGTGGCCAGTTCCTGCGCGCGAGCCGCGTGTAGTAGAGGAGTTCCATGTCAGTGCCGCCTTTCGCGGATCTTCGGGAGGGGTTCGGGGGAGGGGGCCGGTGCGCGCCCGCTCACGCCTCGCAGCAGGCAGACGAGGGCGACGGCGATCACGCAGGCCGCGGCCGTCGCGGCGAGCGGGGAGACCCGGCCCAGGGCCATCGCCAGGCAGAGGGCGCCGGAGATCGCCGCGATCGCGCCGAGCGCCGCCGCGACCGCGCGGGTTCCCAGGCCGGTCCGGCGCAGCCGGTGGGACAGGTGGTCGGTGCCGCCCTGCAACGGTGAGCGGCCCGCCAGCATGCGGGAGACGAAGACCACGCAGGTGTCGAGGGTCGCCAGGAAGGTCGGCAGGAACAATCCGGCGACCGCCGCGTCCGGAGGGCGTCCGACGGAGAGGACGGCCGCCGAGCAGGCCAGTGTGAATCCGATGAACAGCGACCCCGAGTCGCCCATGAACACCCTCGCGGGTGCCCAGTTGTACGGCAGGAAACCCAGGCACGCGCAGGTGAGCGCGCACAGGAGCAGCGCGAGCGCGAGGTGGCCCTGCGCCAGGGCGGTGGCCGCCAGGAGGGCCGCGGTGACGGCGGTGACGGTTCCCAGCGTGCCGTCCATGTTGTCCAGCAGGTTGAAGGAGTTCGTCATCACGACGATCCACGCCACCGTGAGGACGCCGTCCAGCCACGTCCCGGTCACGGTCGCCTGGACGCCGGAGAGCACCACCCCGATCGCCACCGCGGTCTCCACGGCCAGCCTGGTGACCGCGGGCAGCGGGGCGATGTCGTCGATCAGCCCGAGGACGGACACCGCGACCGCGGCGAGGATGATCGCGGTGATCTGCAGGTCGGCGAGGCCGAGGGCGATCAGGGAGGGCACGACGGTGCCCGTCACGATCGCGATGCCGCCGATGTACGGGGTCGGGCGGGCGTGCACCTTGTGCCCGCCGGGGGTGTCGGTGAGGTTCCAGCGGATCGCCAGACGCCTCAGCGGTACGACGGTCGTGGCGCTGAGCGCGCAGGCCGCTCCCGAGACGAGGGCGACGGTCCCGCTCACGGGATGGACGCCGCCGGCTCCCCGGAGGCCTCCCTGATGATCTCGGTGAGGATCTCGTCGAGGCTCCGCCGCGGGACCCAGCCGGTGAGCGCGCTGAGCTTCGCGGTGTCGGGAACCCTGCGGGTCATGTCCTCGAACCCCTGCTCGTAGGCCTCGGAGTAGGGGATGAGGTCGATCCCGGAGGTGGATCCGGTGAACTCGACGATGAGCTTCGCCAGCTCCATGATGCTCACCTCGTCGCCGGAACCGATGTTGAAGGTCTCACCGACAGCCGCGTCCTCGTCGAGCAGCCTGAGCAGCGCGTCGACGACGTCCGCGACGTGCGCGAAGCAGCGGGTCTGGGTCCCGTCGCCGAACACGGTCAGCGGGACGGCCGAGAGCGCCTGCCGGACGAGGCTCGGGATGACCATGCCGTAGCTCGGGCTCTGCCGCGGGCCCACCGTGTTGAACAGCCGGACGATGATCGTCGGCAGGCCGCGCTCCTTGTGGTAGGCGTTGGCGAGGATCTCGTCGACGGCCTTCGCGGTGCTGTAGGCCCAGCGGACCACGGCGGGGCTGCCGAGGATGCGGTCGGCGTCCTCGCGCAGCGCGCCCGAGGAGTTCTTGCCGTAGATCTCGCTCGTGCTCGTGATCAGGATCTTCTTCCGGTACCGGTGTGCGGCCTCGATGACGATCTCCGAACCCCGGATGTTGGTCGTCAGGGACCGCAGTGGCTGCTCGACGATCAGCTTGACGCCGACCGCGGCCGCCAGGTGGACGACGACGTCGCACCGGTGGACCAGCTCGTCGACCATGAGCTCGTCCAGGACAGAACCGTGCACGAAGCGCAGGTTCGGGTGCGGCCTGAGGTTCTCCAGCCGTCCCGTCGAGAGGTTGTCCAGGACGACGACCGAGTCGTCGCGGGCGAGCAGGGCGTCGGTCAGGTGCGAGCCGATGAATCCGCTGCCGCCCGTTATCAGATATTTGGTAGGTGGTGTCTTGCTCACGGGCTTCTCCTCATCATGTGCTTGGAGAGATCTCTGTCGTCGGCGGGAGACGGCCGCTCACGCCTGCACGCCGGCCACCTCGACGTTCGCGGCCCGCGTCCTCTCGAACCAGGCCACCGTCGTGCGGAGCCCGTCCTCCAGGGAGACGGGGCGCGCCCCGGGGAACAGCTCGCGCAGCAGGCGTGCGGAGGCCTGTGACTCCCGGACGTCGCCCCTGCGCGGCGGCAGGGAGACCGGCTCCACCACCCGGCCGAGGATCTCGGAGATGATCTCGATCAGGTGCCGCAGGGAGACACGGGTGCCGAAGGCCAGGTTCACCGGCTTCATGCTCGTCACCCGGCGGGCGGCCGCGTCGGCGAGGATCCCGGTCACCGACTCCACGTAGGTGAAGTCCCGCGACTGGCCGCCGTCACCGTGCAGCGGAACCGGCTCGCCCCGCAGCGCCGCGGAGACGAACGCCGGGATCACCGCCGCGTACGCGTGCCCGGCGCTCTGCAGCGGGCCGTAGACGTTGAAGAAGCGGAACGGCAGGACCGGCAGGCCGTAGCTGTGCGCGTAGGCCAGCGCGTAGGCCTCCGCGGCGAGCTTGCCGGCCCCGTACGGGCTGAGCGGCCTGGTGGGCAGGTCCTCGTGCTTGCGGGGTTCGGGACGGTCGCCGTAGACCGAGGAGGAGGAGGAGAGGATCACGTGCGGCCTGCTCGCGCGGCACGCCTCCAGCACGTACAGGGTGCCGGTCGCGTTGACGGCGTGCGAGGCGAGCGGGTCGGCCAGCGACCGGGGCACCGACGGCCTGGCGGCGAGGTGGATCACGTGCGTGGCGCCGGCCACCAGGTCCGTCAGCAGGTCCCGGTCCAGGATGCTGCCGATCACGACGTCGGCCTCGACGCCGTCGAGGTTGGCGAGATCCCCGCTGCTCAGGTCGTCCAGCACCGTGATGTTCCCGACGTCGGACCTGGCCGCCAGCGTCCGGCAGGTATGCGCGCCGATGAATCCGGCGCCGCCCGTCACCAGCACTCTCATCGTGTGTTCTCTTCCGCCACGAGCAGTCGGCCGGCCTTCCCGCACAGCGACCGGTAGAGGTGCTCGGTGTCGGAGACGAGGCGCTCCAGGCCGAACGCATACTTTGTCCAGTCGCGGGCCGCCTCGCCCATCTGGCGGGCCAGATCCGGATCGCAGAGCAGGCGGACGGTGTGCGCCGCCAGTTCGGCCGGGTCGGTCGAGGCCAGCAGACCGGTGTGCCCGTCCCTGACGACCTCGGCGACGCTTCCCACCCGGGTGGAGACGGCCGGCGTGCCCGCCATGCCCGCCTCGATGAGGGTGAGCGGGGTTCCCTCGTTGTCGGAGGTCAGCACGACCACGTCGGCGGCGGCGTAGACGGCCTCCACGTCCTTCCTCCAGCCGAGCAGGTGGAAGGAGTCGCGGACGGGCTCGACGTCCCGCGTGACCTGCCGCTCCAGGTCGCCGCCCCCGCATATGACGAAGCGGCAGCCGGGGATCTGCCTGGACACGGTGTCGGCCACGGCGAGGAACCGGTCGGGCCTCTTCACCTGGGTGAGGCGGCCCACGTACGCCACGACGGGGGCGTCAGGCGGTAGCCCCAGCGCGGCGCGTGCCGTCCTGCGGTCGGGGACCGGTCCCAGCCGGACACCGGGAGGGATCACCACATACTGGGAGGGGCGCCCGATCCCGGCCTGGAGCAGATCATCCCTGACCTGGGAACCCACGGTCACCAGCCGGTCCGACACGGACGCCAGGAGCCGTTCCGACCGCACGTAGAGCTCGCGCCTGACCGGGGAGAAGTAGCCGTGCAGGAGGTGCCCGTGGAAGACGTGCACCCGCGCCGAGCCGACGCCGGCCAGGCGGGCGGCCACCCGGCCCAGGGCGCCCGCCTTGGCCGTGCGGGTGTGGACGATGTGCGGGCGGAACGCCCGCATGGCGCTGATCAGCCAGAAGAGCGCGCGGTAGTCGTCTCCGGGCCTGACCGACCGGCCGAGGCCGGGGACCCGTTGGACCCGTGTCTCCGTGTCGTGCAGCCGGAGGTGGTCGCACTCGTCGTGGTCGACGTAGCCGGTGTAAAGGCGGTGGTCGAATTCCTTCGTGTCCAACCCTTCCGACAACCCCGACACCTGTGTGGCGGGGCCGCCGACGTTCATTCGGGCGATGATCTCCATTACACGAATCCGGCCGTCCGGCTTCATACGGGCTCCTCGGTGACAGGCCTGGCTCACGTCGGAGAAACTAGTTCGCTCTTTGAGCTGTTCGCCGACACCATCACGGTGACGGCGCGAGGTTTTTCCTATTCCCTACCTAGGCATGATCTAGCTGGGTCGCCCCAAGTGTTCGCAGTCCGCCCTATGATCCCCATTGGGGTCGGCGACTTCGCGAGTGGTCATGATGGAAATAAGGCGAATTGGCCTTGTTTCCAGGTATTCCGCATATCCGCGTTTCGCTTCTGGAAGATCATGCGTGGTCCGGGCAACCGAGGTCGGTGATGCGCCGCAACGACGCGATCCAAAAACCCGTGCCGAGCGCGGCGACGGCCAGCGTTCCCCACGCGAAACAGAGCGACGCCTGGAACGGGCCCGAGGTGGTCCAGCTGGCGGCGAGGAGCATGCCCAGGAGCATGGCTCCCTCCGCCGAGAGGTACGCGAGCCGCCAGCCCGGTTTGCCGAGGGCGAGGGGAAGCACGTTGGACCAGCACACGGATCCCTTCACGCACGCGCCGCCCAGGAGCACCACGGCGACCACGCCGATGTGGGCGTACTGGGATCCATAGGCCATGCCGATGACGGTGTCGGTCGTCGGGAGCGCGATGGTGAGGGTCGCCGCTCCGGCCACGGTGAGCAGCAGGACCGTGCGCACGATGTCCCGCCTGATGGGAGCCGTCCCCGCCCCCGCCGTGGTGGCCTGGATGATCCGCGGGTAGAGCATCGCGGCCACGGGAACGGCCAGGTTGGCGTAGAAGCGGCCGGGAGCTGATGCGATCTTGAGGATGGTCACGAGGGTCGGACCGCCCAGCAGGCCCGCGAGGGTGAGGATGCCCGAGTCGGAGATCCCGGCCACGCTGGTTCCCATGGACGTCTTCACGGTAAAGGCGATCATGCCTGAGGGCATCCGGACCCGCGCGACGGCCGGCCCCAGCTCGGCGAGGAGCCCTCGGGTCGCCAGCAGGTAGAACACCACCGCCATCACCAGCGCACCCGCGGCCTGGCCCGCCAGGTAGAGGAGGGGCCCTCCCAGGAACAACCCGCCGAGGGACAGCCCGAACGACAGGAGCGCACACCGCATCCTGAGCACGCCCAGAGCGCGAAGCCGGTCTGTCAGCGCGAAGGCCGCGCCCGCCGTGCCGTACGACGCCATGGCCCCACGTGTGACGATCGCGAGAGCGAGCATGAACGCGAACTCGTCCGGCAGGGAGCCCAGCAGGCGCGCGGTCAGCACCGCCACGAGGCCGACACAGGCCGCGGCCACGCCGATCGCCACGTCCCAGCGGATCAGGCGCATGAACAGCGAGGAGCCCCGCCCGCTTCGCTGCTGTTCGATGGGAACGAATCGCTGGGCGGCGTTCTCCAGGCAGGGATCGCACAAAAGGAACCAGACGGTCGCGACGGACTGGGCGAAGATGACCTGACCGGATGTCTCGGTTCCCGTCAGTCGTACCAGGGCGATCAGGCTGAGAGTGGGAAGAACCGCCTCGCCCAGGCCGGCGGCGGTCAGCGAGGTGAAGGTCCGCAGATGGCGCCCGCCAGGCGGTCGCATCCGGTGGACGGCACGTCCGAGAGTGTTGACCATGTCCTACGAGCAGACCTCGTCGTACAGCCTGTCGAACCAGGCGGCCGCCCGGCTGATGTCCACGAGCTCCGCGCTTTCCCGCGCTCCTTCGCGAAGGCGCGCGTGGATCTCCGGGCGCGTCGCCCGCAGGACGCCCTCGGCGAGGGCGGCGGGGTCCCCCGGCCTGACCAGGAGGCCGTTCCCGCGGTCCTCGATCAGATGGGGCACTCCACCCACGGCGGTGGACACGACAGGCACGCCCGCGGCGAGAGCCTCCATGACGACCACGGGCAGCCCTTCGTACGAGGAACTGAGCACGAGCAGGTCGGAGGAGGCGATGAGCCGGCCGGCGTCGGGCACGTGACCGAGCAGGCGCACGTTGCCCAGGCCGAGCTCCTCGACCCGGCGAGCCACCCGCGCGTGCAGGGGACCGGATCCGGCGAGCAGGAACACGAGACGGGGGTCTCGCTCCCCGACCATCGCCGCGGCTTCGACGAGTAGCTCGTGGTTCTTCTGCGCGTGGAAGTTGGCGACGTGCACGACCAGGAAGGCGTCCGGGGAAACGTTCCACTCTCGCCTCGTCTGTTCCGATCGAGCCGCCCAGCGGCGTTGTTCCGCGAGGTGGACGCCGTGCACGCGAACGGACAGGCCCCGCGAGCGCCTGCCGGTGCGAGCGCGGGCGACCTCCGGGGAGACGGCCACGGTCCGGGTGTCCAGCCATCCCGTCGCCCGGTCGAGCAACATCGTCGGCAGGCGGTAACGCACGTTGTGCACCGTCGAGACCAGGGCCGGGCGTGGACTCGAAAACTGGGACACGGGCCGCAGGAACGACGCCGGAAGGGGGGAGTGGATGTTGAGGACGTCGGGTTCCAGCCTCCGCACCACGCACGCGAGGCGGGCCAGGCGGAGCCAGCGCGGGCACGCGGTGAGGTCGACGACCCGGATGCCCGCCGATCGCAGCCGCCCGCTCAGCACGGGGGTGGAGGACCGCAGGCACACGACGGTGTAGCGCTTGCCCGTCGGGGGAGCGGAGAGCAGCCTCTCGACGAGCAGGACCTCCGCGCCGCCCACGTCCAGCGTCTTGATCACTTCACAGACGTGCAGGCTCCTCATGACGCGCTCGCCGGGGCGAGAGGAGGCCGGCCGGCGATGAGCGTCTCGTACCATTCCCCGATGCGGCCGCTGACCACCCGCCAATCGAGGTCCGACACGGCCCGCACACCGCGTTCGATCATCTGCAGGCACAGTGCCTCGTCGTCGAGGACCGATCGCAGGTGCGTCACCAGGTCATCCACGGATCCCGAGCGGAAGACGCGGTAGGCGGAGCTGTCCGCGACGGCCGTGCCGAGCGAGGCGTCGGACGAGACGATCACGGCGGTGCCCAGCGCGAGAGCCTCCAGGGGGGCGGTGGGAATGCCCTCTCCGACGGTGGGAAGCCGGTGGGAGGCGTGTACGACCACCTGGGCCCGGCTCACGAGCGAGTAGACGCCGTCGGCGGGGATGTGCCCGGCGAACTCGACTCCCGGGCCTGTTCGGGCGAGCCGCTCCAGCCGGGCGCGTTCGGGGCCGTCCCCCGCGATGACGAGACGCGCGTCGGGGCGGACGGCGCGCAGCCGGTGGAAGGCCTGGATGGTCAGCGCGTGGTTCTTCACCCCCACCAGCGAGCCCACGCTGACGATCAATCCTGGTTCGACCGGATGGTTCTCCCGGAACCGGGCGAGGTGGTCGAGGTTCAGGCCGCTGGGCACGATCCGCATCCGCCGGTCAGGGATGCCGGCCGCCAGCAGGTCCCCCTGCGGCCGGTCTCCGGACACGATGAACCCGTCGGCATGGCGGAAGGCCCACGGCATGATCCGCCGGTGACGTACGGTGAGGGCGCCGTGGACGTGGATCACCAGGGGAATCCCGAGCCGTCGTGCGGCGGAGCCGAGACCGAGCGCCTCGCGGTGGTCGCCGTGCGCGTGAACGATGTCGACCCGGCGTGCCCGGCGAAGTGCTCGCGCGCACTCCATGGCGAAGGCGATCACGTCCGACCTCCTGGAGACGGCGCGGCTGGCGCCGGTCCGTGCCAGGGGAAGCGCCTGCGCGCCGTGCGGGATGTCGCCGCGCCGGTGGGCGACGACCACCTCGTGTCCACGCAGCATCTGCTCGCGGGCGAGGAGTTCGATATAGCGCTCCTTCCCCCCCGGCATGGGCGGGAGCCGGTATCCGATATGGAGAATCCTCATGTCAATCCCCTGATGGGCCTGGTGTCTTCCCGGCTCGGCCGAGCCGGGCGGATGCGTCGTCGCCGGGCGTGCCGCCGGCGGGACTCGCCGGGATCCCGTGCTCCGGAATCCGGTAGACGGCGTAGTCGCCGGAACGGAAGCGGAGCTCGGCGAAGTCCCCGATGTCCCTGACGTCCCTGACGTCCCCGATGTCCCTGACGTCCCTGATTCTCGATGCCCGGCCCGTGCGGCGCTCGTCGGCGAGGAGCCAGCGCACCTGGTAGCGCTCGCGCAGGCGCTGGATCGCGGCCGCCGAGGGCGCCTGGAAGGCGGCGTCGTTCAGCCGGATCCGCTCGCCGTCCCAGAACGGCAGATGCTCCGGCAGGGACCCCGGACGCCAACGGCTCATGTTCGCGGAGGTGTAGGTCCATCCCTCGACCAGCACGCGCCGTTCGGACAGGGCCGCCACCCAGGACTGGCGGCTGTCGCACGGGTCCTCGTGGCCCCAGCGGCAGTGCACGTCCGTGGCGACCAGATCGCCCGGATCCGAGTGGGCGCGCAACCACCGGCCGGCCTCCAGGGCACCGCGGGGGATCGAGGCGGACGCCACCGGCCCGGCCACCGCACGAGAGCCCTTTCCGATGAAGCGGTCCATGGCCGAAAGGACACGCGCATGCCCATAGGCGGGCAGGCCGATGGCCGCGAACACGACCGTCATGAGGACCCATGCGCGAAGTCCTCCACACCTGACGACCAGCACGGCGGTCACCAGCACGGCGGCCACCGTCAGCACGATGTACGGCCGATAGAGGACGAGGTCCCCCTCGCCCGGACCGAGAGGGATCCTGACGCCGCAAAGGATGGGGATCGCATAGGCGGCGACCGTCCCGGCGCCGGCCGCGTACACGATCGTCCTGAGCGGCACCCGTGCCTGCCGCACGAGGACAAGGATCCCGTAGACCGCGACGATCACCAGGTAGGGATAGGCCCCCCAGAGGAAGAAGAGCTGGCTCCGGCCGGGGTGCCCGAACAGGAGCGCCGCGCCCGCACCCGCCGCGCCCGCGCCGAGCAGGAGGACCACCGCCGGTCGCAGGAGCAGTCGCGGCCTGCACAGCAGCCCGAGGATCCCGCACCATGCGACGACCCAGCACAGCAGGTAGACCGACGCGACGCCCACCACCGAGACCGCCGGAGGTTCCACCTGGCCGCCCAGACCGGTCATCTCGCCCCACGCGGCTCGCGCGAAAGAGAGAGGTTCGACGATCAGCCCTTGCCGGACGCGGCCGAACAGCGCGAACTGCGCGAAGAGGGAGCACGTCGCCGTCATCCCGAGCGCGGCGAGCGCGGCCCGGGGTGCCCGGCGCCGCCTGATCACCTCGACCGTGACCACCGCCAGCAGGCCCGCCACGAGCAGAGGCAGGTAGACGGCCTTGGCTCCCATGACCGCCACGATGAACACGCCGAGCAGGAGCCATCTGCCGACGTCACGTCTCCGCCGTTCGA